>JAJYNP010000012.1 GCA_021786265.1 Chloroflexota bacterium | reverse complement strand
ATCAGGATCCTGATCCGATCGCTCATGCCTGCGTCAATGGCTCTCGTGCGTGCCGTCGGCGGTGACGGCGGGACTCAAAGCAGGGCGGATGGCACCGCCACCCGCCCTGGCTCGGTGGGCTCATCTGGTCGGGAGCGTGCCCTCGAGCAGGACCGGCGGCAGCACGCCGTACTGGTCCAGCAACGTCTTGAGCACGATGCCGCTGGTCTTGTCCGGCGGCGCGGAGGCGTCCGCCGGCGCGCGGAGGATCAGCGAGATCGGCGTGTCCGCGTTGTCGGCGGCGTTGACCTGCGCGTACTTGATGACCTCCGCCTGCTGCGCGGTCACCGCCAGGATCACGATCATCTGCTGGCCGGTGAGCCCCACGGCCGCCCCGGCCGACGGGGCCGGCTGCTGGGCCTGCTGGCCGGTGGTGGTCGTGGTCACGGGCGGCGTCAGGGTGCCCAGGACCTCCAGGTTCTGGATGATGTCCTTGACGCTCAGCTGCGGGCCGCCCGGCACCGGCTGCGGCAGCTGGCTGGCGGCGGGTCCCACGCCCGTCGGCGCCACGTACACCTGGATCTTGATGCCGATCACCATGTCCACCCGATCCCCGGGCTGGATCAGGGTCCCGACGCCGCTGTTCTGGTCGACCTGTACGGCGATCGCCCGGAAGCCGGGCTTCAGCGCCTTCACGATCTGGTCGCCCTGGGCCGTGTTGCCCGACGCGAAGTCGGCGGTGGTGAGCGTGCTGCCCGCGGTGATCTGCTGGCGCGCGATGCGCCCAACGACCTGGCTGGGATCGCTGAAGGCGTCGACCGGGGCGCTGGTGACCGGGACCTCCTTGACCACCACCTGGCCGGCGGTGATCGTGGTGCCGAGCGAGATGTCGGTGGCGGCCTGCACGATCCTGGTCGTGGTCGCGACCGTCGCGCTCGCTCCGCCCTGCGGCGTCCCTCCCTGCGTGCCATACCAGAGGATGCCGCCGAACGCGGCCACGGCCAGCAGGGCGCCCACCAGGATGATGAGCCGGCTCGAACGTTTCAATTGAGTGCTCCCCACGCTCCCCTAGGTGACAGGCGGCAACACTGTAGCACCCCACCCGGTGTGTTCGATCACACGAATCTCCCATGACCCGCGGCGCGCCCGGGCCGGTACGGGCGTACCAGGCGCCGGATGACCGCGACAACCGCCGACCCGTCGTGCGCCGGATACGGAAGAGCGCCAGCCACGCGGCTGGCGCTCTTCCCGTTCGCGAGACGTCGTCAGACGGATGTGCCGACGGTGCTCAGGATGGAGCTGACCTGGTGGCCCAGGAAGATCAGCGCGACGATGGCGATGATCGCGATGAGTGCAAGGATCAGGGCATATTCCGCGAGGCCCTGGCCCTCTTCGCGATCGAAGAAGCGGGCGACGAGATACTGGACGAGCGCCACTTGCTGGATCCCTCCTTTCATCCGTACTCGGTCACCTGGGACCGGGCGCACAGTATGCGCCGCGATTCTCCGCCGAGTCCACTGGGAATCAAGTACCTGCCGGAATCCGTTGCCCTCTGACACCGGCTGTCACACGCTGGTCCCGATCGTGCTCAGCATGCCGCTGACGGTGTGGCCGAAGAACGCCAGCGAGACGATCGCCACGATCACGATCAGGACGAAGATCAGCGCGTACTCGACAAGTCCCTGCCCGGCCTCCGCTTCGCAAGGCGGCGGGGAGAGAGCGAACATCCCCCATCCTCCGATCCGGTCGGCTCGATATGAGCCGGATGACGACACGCCGGCCCGGATGACCCGGGTCGACACGCGGACGCTACGTGAAGCCAGGGCCGAGCACAAGCCTCACGATGGTCCCGTCGGCCCCGGGCTCGAGCCATAGCGGTGCCGGTCCGCACCGCCCGGCGGCCGGATCGCCCTCGATCAGCCCGGCAGCTCGGCAGCCAGGTCCAGGCTGCGCCCCTCGTCACCCAGCCGCGCCTCGATCCCCAGCGACCGGGCCCGCTGTTCGATGTCCCGCCAGGTCGCCGCCGGCAGCCCCTGCGGGCGCGGAGGTTGGGCCCTGGGCGCGCGGGCGGCCTCGTCCTCGCGCTGCTCGCGGATCATGGCCGCCAGCGCGGGCGGCAGGTCCTCCCCCTGCTCGCGGGTTCCGCGCCTGGTGGGGGGCGGCTCCGGAGAGGGCTCGAGGCCAGACGACAGCGCCAGCACGGTTTCGGCCGTGTGCACCGCCTGGACGCGCGCCGCCAGCGACGCCGGTTCCCACGTGAGCGAGAGCGACACGCGCGCGGGCGCCGTCTCCAGGTACGCCACCGTCGCCTCGTCGATGATGCGGAACAGCCCCGTCTCCAGGTCGATGTCGAGGCGCCGGTCGGCGCCCACCGAGTCGAAGTCGACCGGGACCTGTGCCTCGCGCCCGCGGTCCCGCGCGAGCCGGCGCAGCGTGGGGACCAGCCCGAGGTCGTCGAGCACCATGGGGCGCACGTTGAAGATGAAGGTCTTGGTTTCGTCCAGCGCGTGCTGCACCACCTCGATCAGCGTGCGTGCCTCGCGCAGTGCCGCCTCGGGGTCGCGCGCCACCAGCCGCTCCACGATCTGGGCCTGCAGGACGATGTTCGCCAGGCTCTGCGCCGGCCCGTCGTGCATGGCGCGGGCGATGTCGCGCCGCATGTCCTCCTGCGCCGAGAGGATCGCGCGTGACACCGCCGCCGAGACCGGGAGCGCCTCGAGCTCGTCGCCGGAACCGGCCGGCGGCACCCACTCGGCCGCCGCCCGGAGCGCCTCCGCCAGCTCGGCCAGGTGGTCGCGGTAGCGGACCAGGACCTTCTCCTTGCCCGCCAGCACGTCGACCTGCGCCTCCATCAGCGCGCTGCGGCGGGTGAGCGTCAGCAGCTGCGCCACCGTCTCGCGCAGCTCGGCCGGATCCGCATCGTGACGGCTCTGCATGGCCGCCAGCCGCTCGCCCGCCTGGGCCCGCCGCTGCTCGTGGCGCGCCGCCTCCGCCCGGGTCTGCTGCTCGAGCATCGCGATCTCCGCGAGCTCGCGCCCGAGCCGCTCGAGCTGCTCCTCGGCTCCGCCCAGCGCGACGGCCACCGGCTCGTCCGGCCGGCCCATTCAGTCCTCCGGGATCCGGATCCAGCCCTGCCGCATCGCGTACACCACCGCCTGCGTGCGGTCGTTCACGGACAGCTTGCGCAGGATGCTGCTCATGTGGTTCTTCACGGTCTGCTCGCTGATCGAGAGCTGGAAGGCCACCTGCTTGTTGGTCATGCCCTGCGCGATGTTGTCCAGGATCTCGACC
>JAJYNP010000263.1 GCA_021786265.1 Chloroflexota bacterium | reverse complement strand
GTGAGGCGCCGCTGCGCCTGGACACTCAGAGCGACGGTTTCCCTCGGATCCATGCCACCGAGGGTGACAAAGTCACTGGCCGCGTAGCTCGGACAGATTCACTGGCCGTCCACAGTGGAGACGCCACCGCGTTGACGCCGGGACGGTCGATGCGGTAGCGTCAGCGCCGGCCGGTGGACAGTGCCGCCGGCACGAAAGGAGGCGAACGCCGCATGGCAGCCACGGTGGCAGCCGCTCACGCGTCGCGTCTCCGGGGGTTCGCCGGCTGACGTCAGGCACACGACCGCGTGCCTGAGAGCCGTCCCCCACGGGACGGCGTTTTTCGTGCCCTGCGCGGCGCGTGCCGCCGGGCGCAGCCGATTCCGTGACCCATCCCGAGGCGCGACGCGACCAGCCGCTGGTCGGTCATCGCTCGGGAGACACTCCGTTGAAACCGCCCCAGTCGTTCCGTTGCGCCCATTGCCGGCTCGATGTGCCGGCGATCGCGCCTGGGACGGCGCATCGCAATCATTGTCCGAACTGCCTGTGGAGCCGCCACGTCGACGACGAGCCGGGCGACCGGGTGTCCGACTGCCACGCCTCGATGGAGCCGATCGCCATCACCGTCCGCGGCGACGGCGAATGGATCCTCATCCATCGGTGCACGGGGTGCGGCGTCCTCCACGCGAACCGCACGGCCGGCGACGACAACCCGCTCCTGCTGGTCAGGCTCGCGGTCAAGCCGCTCGCGCAGCCGCCGTTCCCGCTCGATCGCCTCGGCCTCATCTGAGGTCGAGCGATCGGCAGACGACCACATGCGGGCGAGGGAGCCCGGCCCGGCGGTTACCCTTCCGCCACCCTCGGGTACGTGCCCAGGATCCGGACCATCGCGGCATCCGCGCCGAGCTCGGCCGCGGCACGTCCGGCCTGGGCCTCGTCGGCGTCCAGGTCGACCCAGAAGACATACTCCCAGGCGCGGTCGTGGCTGGGCCGTGATTCGAGCTTGCTCATGTTGAGGCCCGCGCGCGCGAAGACCCCCAGGCAGCGGTGCAGCGACCCGGGCTCGTTGCGGACCGCCAGGACCATGGTGGTGCGCATCGGAGCCGGCGCACCGCTGGATACGGGCGCGAAGAAGGGCCCGTCGCCATGGCGCGCGACCACGAGGAACCGCGTCCGGTTGTCGGGCACCTGCTGGATCCCGTCGGCCAGGACCTCCAGCCCGAACCCCGCGGCGGCCCTGGGGGAGACGACCGCCGCGGCCGCGCGCTCGCCGCGGTCGACGATCATCTTCGCCGCCCCGGCGGTGTTGTACGTCGTGAGCAGCGTCCAGGGTCGGGTGCGAAGGAAGGCCTCGGCCTGGCCCAGTGCCTGGATGTGCGAGTAGACACGCTCGATCTCTGCGATCGACTGGCCCGGCAGCGCGGCGAGGCAGAGCCGCACAGGCACGACCACCTCGCCCGTCACCACCAGGTCGTGCTCGAGCAGGAGGTCGTAGTTCTCGCGCACGGTGCCGTTCACCAGGTTCTCGATGGGCACGACCCCGGCCACGACGGGCGCGGCTCCCGGAGGATCGCCGGGTACGCAGCCGGCGGTGACGGCCTCGAAGACCTGCCGGAACCCGGGGACGGGCACGGGCGTCGGCCGCTCGAAGGCGACGAGGACGGCGTCCTCCGCGAACGCCCCCGGCTCGCCCGAGTAGACGACGCGCAGGCGGGCCTCACCCACGGCCGCTGCTCAGCCCGGCGCGAGGTGCGGCTGTGCGGCGCGGGTGGGCCGTGCCGCCCGGGCGCAGCGGAAAGGGCGCCCCACCCCCGGGCAGGACCCCTCCCTCTCCCCTCACCGTTCGAACCACCGCGACGGCTCCTGGTCGATGTCCTCGATCTCGACCGCGGGCGCCGCGGCCCGGCCCACCCGGCGCCCAACGTCGCGCGCCGCGTCGGTCGCCCCTGCCCAGTGCTCCTCGGCGAGCAGCGCGTTGATCGCCTCCAGGTACGCCTCCACCGAGCAGGCGATCGTGTTCGGGCCCTGGCACGATCCCCGGTAGCGCCCCTCGCCGCGTGGACCCTCCACGCCCGCTGGCGGCGCCACCTCCACCTCGACCCGCCCCTCGGCATCCGGACCCTCGCCGAGCGACGTGACCCGATACGCCAGCAGCCGCGGGTGGCCGGAGAGCACGCCGGCCAGCGCGCGGTCCACCGCCTCGTACAGCGCATCGACGGCGCCGTTCCCCTCGGCCGAGGCCTCCCAGACGCGCTCGCCCGCCTGCACGACGACGACCGCGCGGCTCTGCACGTTCGACCCGGTCGAGCAGGTCCAGCGGGCCAGGCGGATCGCGCCCCCCGCGGTGGCGTCGATCATCTCGTGCCTCCTTCGATCGCCGGCGCCGGCACCGCTGTCGCGGCCCCGGACGCCACGCTGGCCGGGCTGGCCGGGCCCGTGGCCGGCACCGTGGTGGTGAAGTGGCGTTCGTCGCGGCGACGCAGCTCGGCGCCACCCTTCCAGAGCGCGTACTCCAGCGAGTCCCCCAGTGCCTGGAACGACGCCGCGATGATGTTCGTGTCCGAACCCACGGTGGACCACGCGTCGGACTCGCTGCTCGATTCGATGAGGACCCGCGTGCGGGCGGCCGTCGCCGAATCGCCGTCGAGGATCCGCACCTTGTAGTCCACGAGATGGACCCCGTCGAGCTGCGGGTAGAACGCCCGGAGCGCCTTGCGGAGCGCGGCGTCGAGCGCGTTGACGGGGCCGTTCCCGTCGGCGGCCGTGTGGAGCACCTCGCCCTCCACCTCGACCTTGACGGTGGCCTCCGCGCGCAGCTCCCGGCCCTCCCGGTGCTCCACCAGCACCGTGTAGTCGACCAGCCGGAAGGGTGGCCGGTAGTCCCGCTGCAGGCGGCGGATCAGCAGCTCGAAGGAGGCCTCGGCCCCCTCGAAGCTCGCGCCCTCGGCCTCCAGCCGCTTGATGATCCGGCTCAGCTCGCGCGGGTCCACGACCCCCTCGAGCCGGTGGCCGAGCTCCTCGGCGCGCCACTGCGTGTTGACGCGCCCGCCGAGCTCGCTGACCACCAGCCGCGTCTTGTTGCCGACCACGGCCGGGTCCACGTGCTGGTACGCGTCGCGAACCCGGGCCGTGGCCGCGCCGTGCACGCCGCCCTTGTGGGCGAACGCGCTCACGCCCACGTACGCCTGGTGGCCGTCGGGCGTGATGTTGGCCACCTCGGCGACGTAGTGCGACAGCTCGGCCAGGCCGCGCAGGTCGGAGCCGGACGGGGCGGTCTCGAGGCCGAGCTTGAGCACGAGGTCGGCCCAGACGGTCACGATGTTGGCGTTGCCGCAGCGCTCGCCGTACCCGTTGATGGTGCCCTGCACCTGGCGCGCGCCCGCCTGGACGGCGGCCAGCGAGTTCGCCACCGCGAGGCCCGCGTCGTCGTGGACGTGGATCCCCCAGGTGACCGGCAGCGCGAGCGTCGCGATGACGTCACGCACGATGGCCCCGACCTCGTCTGTGAGGCAGCCGCCGTTGGTGTCGCACAGGACCAGGCTCGTCGAGCCCGCAGCGTACGCGGCGCGCAGCGTGGCGAGCGCGTAGTCGCGGTCGGCCTTGTAGCCGTCGAAGAAGTGCTCCGCGTCGTAGACCACCTCGCGACCGGCGGCGGCGCAGTACGCCACCGAGTCGCCGATCATGGCGAGGTTCTCATCCGGCGTGGCGCCCAGCACCTGCGTGACGTGGAGCAGCCAGCTCTTGCCGAAGATCGTCACGACCGGCGTGGCAGCCTCCACCAGCGCGCGCAGGTTGGGGTCGTCCTCGGGCCGGTTCGATCGGTGGCGGGTCGACCCGAACGCCGCCAGCTTCGCATTCCGCCAGGTCACGCCCCGCGCGAGCGCGAAGAACTCCTCGTCCTTCGGGTTCGAGCCCGGCCAGCCGCCCTCGACGTAGGGGAAGCCGGCCTCGTCCAGCCGCCGGGCGATCTTGAGCTTGTCGGCCAGCGAGAGGACGAGCCCCTCGCGCTGGGTGCCGTCGCGCAGGGTGGTGTCGTAGAGGAGGACGGGCTCGTTCATCGGGCCGGTTCCAGCACAGCTCCCGCCGACACCCTCGCCACCACCTCGTCGGCGAACGCCCGCGTCCCGAGCACGCGGACCTCCCGGTCGTCCGAGCCGACGCGCGCCAGGTCGGTGGTCCGGACGCCGTCGCGGAGCGCCGAGTGCACGGCCGACTCGATCGCGCCGGCCGCGTCCGCCCGGCCCAGCGACCAGCGCAGCAGCATCGCGCCCGACAGGATCGCCGCGATCGGGTTGGCCCTGTCCTGCCCCGCGATGTCCGGCGCGGATCCGTGGATGGGCTCGTACAGGCCGTGGAGCCCGTGCGCCGTGCGCCGCGACCCGACCGAGGCCGACGGCAGCATGCCCAGCGACCCGGTCAGCATCGCCGCCTCGTCGGACAGGATGTCCCCGAACAGGTTCTCGGTCACGATCACGTCGAACGCCCCGGGATCGCGGATCAGCATCATTGCCGCCGCGTCGACCAGGCGGTGCTCGAAGGTCACCTCCGGGAACTCCGGCGCCACCTCCTCGACGACCTTCCTCCAGAGCCGGCTCGACGCGAGCACGTTGGCCTTGTCGACGCTGGTCAGCCGCCGTCGGCGCCCCCGCGCGAGCTCGAACGCCAGGCGCACCACGCGCCGGATCTCGTGCTCGGTGTACCAGAGCGTGTCGACGGCGACCCGCCCCTCGGGCGTGCGCCGCTCCTCCGACGGGCGGCCGAAGTACAGGCCGCCGGTCAGCTCGCGGACGATCAGCACGTCGACGCCCTCGACCACCTCCGGGCGCAGCGTCGAGGCGTCGACCAGGGACGGCTCGGCCGCGACCGGCCGGAGGTTCGCGAACAGCTCCAGGCCGCCGCGCAGCGCGAAGAGCGCCTGCTCGGGGCGGACGGCCGCGTTGGGGTCGTCCCAGCGCGGGCCACCCACGGCGCCGAGATAGACCGCGTCCGACGCCCGGCACGCGTCCAGGTCGCCGTCGCGGATGGGCACGCCGTACGCGTCGATCGCCGCGCCGCCGACCACGAGCTCCCGCCACTCCAGCGCGAACCCGAACCGCGATGCGACGGCGTCCAGGACCCGCCGCCCGGCCGCCACCACCTCCGGGCCGATGCCGTCCCCGGGGATCGCGGCGATCCGGTACGCGACGCCGCTCACGGCAGCCGCCCGGCGGTCGCACCCCGAGCCTCGGCCGCGCCCGCCTCACCGCCCGCCGCGGCCGCCATCGCCGCGGCGCGCAGCTTGTTGGCCGCGGTCACGTACGCCTCCAGCGAGGACTCGATGATGTTGGTCGAGAGACCGTGGCCCGTCACGATCAGCGGTGGCTGGCCCGTGTCGGTCGAGCGATGGCACCGCACCAGCGCGCTGCCCTGCGCGTCCTCGCCCGCGGTGACCGCGCGGATCTCGTACTCGTCGAGCACCAGGCGCCAGCCCGCGATCGGTTCGAGCGCCTCGTCGACGGCACGGTACAGCGCGTCCACCGGCCCATTCCCGGTCGCCTCGGCCTGGCGCGTCTCGTCGCCCACGGCGAGCTTCACGCTCCCGGTGGAGCGGCCGCCGTGCGAGCTCGTGACGCTCCAGCCGTCGAGCGCGATCCCGTCGCTCACCTCCGACGCGTGCTGGCCCACGATCGCCAGCAGGTCGGCGTCCGTGACCTCCTTCTTGGCGTCGGCCAGGGCGATCGCCTCGCGGTACACCGCGTCGAGCGCGTCACCCTCCAGCTCGAAGCCGAGCTCGCGCAGCTTGCCCTGGAGCCCGCGCCGGCCGGAGAGCTTGCCGATCGAGAGCGTACTGCCGGCGAGCCCCACCGACTGCGGGGTCATGATCTCGTACGTCAGCGGGTTCTTGATCACGCCGTCCTGGTGGATCCCCGACTCGTGGGCGAACGCATTGCCGCCGACGATCGCCTTGTTGGGCTGGACGACGAACCCGGTCAGGTAGCTGACCAGCCGGCTGGCGTTCATGATCTGGTCGGTCTGCACCCGGCTGGCCAGCCCCGGGAACTGCGTGGGCCGCGTCCGCAGCCCCATCACCACCTCCTCCAGGGAGGCGTTCCCGGCGCGCTCGCCCAGCCCGTTGACCGTGACCTCCAGCTGACGTGCGCCTGCCTGGACCGCGGCGAGCGTGTTGGCGGTCGCGAGCCCCAGGTCGTTGTGGCAGTGGACGCTGACGACGGCATCCGTTCCGACCAGGTCGACCACGCGGCCGACCAGCACGCCGAACTCGGCGGGAATGGCGTACCCGACGGTGTCGGGGATGTTGACGGTGGTCGCGCCGGCGTCCACCACCGCCTCGTACACGCGGAGCAGGAAGTCGGGGTCGGTCCGGCTGGCGTCCTCGGCGCTGAACTCGATCTCGGCGTCGCGCCCCAGCGCCTGCCGGCCGTAGCGGACCCACTGGACGGCCGCCGCCAGGGCCTCCTCCCGCGACATGCGCAGCTTGTGCTTCAGGTGGATGTCGCTGGTGGCGATGAACACGTGCAGGTGCGGCCATTCGGCGACGCGGATCGCCTCCACCGCGCGCTGCAGATCGCCCTCGCGGCAGCGTGCCAGCGCGGCCACGGCGACGCCCTTCGTCTCCTTCGCGATCCGGTTGACCGCCTCGAAGTCGCCCGGGGACGAGGCGGGGAAGCCGGCCTCGATGACGTCGACGTCGAGACGGACCAGGGCACGCGCGACCTCGAGCTTCTCGGCGACGGTGAGCCCGGCGCCGGGCGCCTGCTCGCCGTCACGCAGGGTGGTGTCGAAGATGCGGACGCGGCCGGGCTCGACGCGGCCCGGTACTGGTGCCTCTCCCGGCACTGGTACGCCGGCGGCCCCGCTCATTGCGCACCCTCCCCGCGCGAGCGCTCGGCCGAGGCCTGCGCCTGCTCCGGGCGCACCTCGACCGGGTTCAGCCAGCGCATCTTCGAGCGCAGGTCGGCGCCGACCTGCTCGATCAGGTGGTCCTGGTCCTGCCGCCGCAGCCGGTTGAACTCGGGACGGCCCGCCTCGTTCTCCGCGATCCAGCGCTTCGCGAACGTGCCGTCCTGGATCTCGGTGAGCACCTGGCGCATCGTGTCGCGCACGTGCTGGTCCACGATCCGCGGTCCGGAGACGTAGTCCCCGTACTCGGCTGTGTCGCTCACGCTGAAGCGCATGAAGTTGAGCCCGCCGCGGTACATCAGGTCCACGATGAGCTTCAGCTCGTGCATGACCTCGAAGTACGCCAGCTCGGGCTGGTAGCCCGCCTCGACGAGCGTCTCGAACCCGTTCTTGACCAGGTTCGACACACCACCGCAGAGGACGGCCTGCTCGCCGAAGAGGTCGGTCTCGGTCTCCTCGGCGAACGTCGTCTCGAGCACGCCGGCCCGCGTGGCGCCGAGCGCGCGGGCGTACGCGAGGACACGGGCTCGGGCGGTGGCCGTGTGATCGCGGTGCACGGCGAAGAGCGCGGGCACGCCGCCACCCTCCACGTAGACCGAGCGGACCAGGTGGCCGGGGCCCTTGGGCGCGACCATCCCGACGTCGACCCCGCCGGGCGGGTCGATCAGCCCGAAGTGGATGTTGAAGCCGTGGGCGAACATCAGCAGCTGCCCGGCGTGGAGGTTCGGCGCGATCTCCGCGTCGTACACCGCCTTCTGTGCCGTGTCGGGCACGAGGATCATGATCGCGTCGGCCTGCCGGACCGCATCGCCGACGTCGGCAACACGGAGCCCGGCCTCGGCCGCGATCGCCCGGCTCTTGCTGGTCGCCGGCAGACCCACCACCACGTCGACGCCGGAGTCGCGCAGGTTGAGCGCGTGCGCGTGCCCCTGGCTCCCGTAGCCGATGATCGCGACCGTCCGGTCCCGCAGGGCGGACGGGTCGGCGTCCGGGTCGTAGTACATGCGCGCCGTCACTTGGCCACTCCCTCGTACTCCACCACCTGGGGTCCGCGCACCATCACGGTGGTACCGGTGCGGACCATCTCCTTGATCCCGAACCCGCCGACCAGCGCCACGAGCGCGTCGATCTCGTCCTCGGTCCCGGTCGCCTCCACGATCACCGAGTCGGCCGCGACGTCGACGACGCGGCCCTTGTAGAGCTCGACGATCTTGATGACCTCCGAGCGGGTGCTGTTGGTGGCCCGGACCTTGATCAGCGCCAGCTCGTGCTCGATGCGCGGCTCGGCCGTGACGTCCTGCACCTTCAGCACGTCGATCAGCTTGTAGAGCTGCTTGGCCACCTGCTCCACGGCCACGTCGTCGCCGCGGAGCGTGATCGTCATGCGGCTGACGTCGGGCCGCTCGGTGTGGCCCACGGCCAGCGACTCGATGTTGAAGCTGCGGGCCCGGAAGAGGTTGGCGACGCGGTTCAGGACGCCGGGCCGGTTGTTGACCACGGCCACCAGCACGTGGCGGTGGGCCGTCCCGGACCCGGGAATGGCGCGGACGCCGGGCGGTGCCGCGGGCGCCGGTGCGGGCGCCGTCGCCGGTGCGGGCGCCGCCGCCGGTACCGGGTCGGGCGCGTGGGTCCCAGTGAAGGGTCGGCGGGTCATCGGATCGCTCATTCGTCGGCCCCTCCCCACTCCTCGATCAGGTCGGACAGCCCCTTGCCGGCCGGCATCATGGGGAAGACGTTCTGCTCGTCGGCGATGCGGAAGTGGACGAGGGCCGGGCCGTCCACCGCGCGCGCCGCCGCGATCGCCTGCGGGACGTCGTCGGGCGTCGTGGCACGGAAGGCGGGGATGCCGTACGCGTCGGCGAGCTTGAGGAAGTCGGGGCCGAGCAGGTGCGAGGAGTGGTAGTTGCCGGCGTAGATCAGCTCCTGCCACTGGCGGATCATCCCCAGCTTGTTGTTGTCGAGGACCGCGATCTTCACCGGGATGTGGTCCTGGACGAGCGTGGCCAGCTCCTGCATGGTCATCTGGAACCCGCCGTCCCCGCAGATCGCCCAGGTCTCCTTGTCGGGACGTCCCACCGCGGCGCCCATCGCGGCCGGCAGGCCGAAGCCCATCGTGCCGAGCCCGCCGGAGCTGATGTGGGAGTTCGGGCGCCGGTAGCCCGCGTAGCGCGCCATCCACATCTGGTTCTGGCCGACGTCCGCGACCAGCGTCGCGTCGTGGTCGGTGGCCGCGCCGATCTGCTCGATCACGTAGTCCGCCGAGAGGAGGCCGCCGCGCCACGCGCCGGATCCGTGCCAGCTGCGCGACTCGGATTCCTGCCGCCACTCCGCGAGCTCGGCGAAGTACGCGGCGCGGTCCTCGGGGTTGCGCTCGGCGACGAGCGGGATGAGCGCCGAGAGCACGCGCCCGACGTCGCCCACGATGGGCACGTCCACCGACACGTTCTTGCCCACCTCGGCCGGGTCGATGTCGACGTGGACGATCTTCGCGCCGGTCGCGTACGTGCTCACCTTGCCGGTGACCCGGTCATCGAAGCGCATGCCCAGGGCGATCAGCAGGTCGGACGACTGGATGGCGCGGTTGACGTGTTTCCAGCCGTGCATCCCCATGTAGCCGTAGGAGAGCGGGTGCGTCTCGTCGATCGCCCCGACGCCGAGGAGCGTGTGGGCGACGGGGATCTGGGTGCGCTCCGCGAACGCCCGGAGCTGATCCCAGGCATGCGCGAGAAGGATCCCGTGGCCGGCCAGGATGACGGGACGGCTCGCCTCGTCGATGAGCTTCGCCGCCACCCGGAGCTGGCGCGGATGTCCCTCGATCGTGGGGCGGAAGCCCGGGATCGCCGCCAGCACCGCCTCCTCGTCGGGGTGCGCCGCCTGCGTCTCCTGCTGGAGCGCGTCCTTGGTGATGTCGATGTGCACCGGGCCGGGACGGCCGGTGCGGGCGATGTGGAACGCCTCGGCGAAGACCGCCGGCAGCTCGTCCGCGTCGCGCACGAGGTAGTTGTGCTTGGTCATCGGCAGCGTGATGCCGGTGATGTCGATCTCCTGGAACGCGTCCTTGCCGAGCAGCGCGGCGGCCACGTTCCCGGTGATGGCGACCATCGGCACCGAATCGAGCATGGCAGTCCCGATACCGGTCACGAGGTTGGTCGCGCCGGGGCCGGAGGTGCCAAGGCACACGCCGACCTTCCCGGTGGCCCGCGCGTAGCCGTCCGCCGCATGCGCGGCGCCCTGCTCGTGGCGCACCAGGATGTGGCGCAGCGCGGGGTAGTCGCCGAGCACGTCGTACAGGGGGAGCAGGACGCCGCCGGGATAGCCGAAGAAGACCTCGACGCCCTGGCGGAGCAGCGCCTCGCACACCACGTCTGCGCCGATGCGGGTCCGCCCGCGGGGCTTCGCCACGTGCAGCATCTCGGCGCGGGCATGCTCGACCGCGTTCGCCTCGGGGGTGCCGGCGCCCGGCAGGTGCCGTCCCGGGACCCGTCTCGTCATCGTCATCCTGGCTCTCCCGCTGCATAAACGAAAGACCCTCGCCTCCCGGCGAGGGTCCCTGATCGGTCCGGCGACTGCGCCTAGCGGCGCACGCTCCGTCTCCCGTCAGGCTCCCGCCGGGAGCCGCTAATAAGGGAGAGCACCCCCTGGCCGAGGAGCCGGAGGATGCCGAGAAGCGTTACCTCTACGATGGAGTCGTCGGGCAGGCGCACGGGGACGCGGCGACCATCGGCCGTCACGGCGACGGCGACGCGGTCCCGGTTCGTGTTCGTCTGGCCCAACGGGGTCTCCAGGTACGGTTGAGCCGGCAGTGTACCCGCGCGCGCCGCGCTTGTCCACATCCCCATCGGACGAGCGAGCAGCCGCCAATCGTGCCGACGACTCCGGCCTCCACGTGCCCACGCGATCGACGGCCGGGGCGCCGGCGCACGCCAAACCGGTGCGCCCGCGACAATGGCGCCATGGACAGATCCATCGGCAGGCGGCGCAGCCTCGCGCTCACCTCACTTGCGCACTTCACCAACGACGGCACCGTCTTCTTCGTCCCGGTGATCGCGGCCATCGTGGCCTCGCACCGCGGCGTGTCCGCGGGCGTGGTGACGCTGCTCTTCCTGGTCTTCTACACCTCGTCCACGGTGCTGAGCCTCTTCGTGGGGAGACTGTCGGATCGCCTCGGTCGACCCGCTTCGCTGATGGGCCTTGGCCTGGGCATCCTGTCGCTCGGGCTCCTCGCCTTCTACCTCGCGCTCGCCGAGACCACCGGCACGGCGCTGGTGATCGCCCTGCTGTTCGCGGCGTTTCTGACGGGGTCGGGCAGCTCCTTCTATCACCCGCTCGGTGCCTCGGTCCTGCAGACGACCTTCCACGACCGATCGATGGGCATGGCGCTGGGGGTCAACGGCGCCATGGGCAGCCTGGGGCGGGCGCTGTACCCGTCGCTCTACTTCGTGGCCGCCGCGGTCATCGCCGGGTACGGCTCCATCGTGCTGTTCGCGCTGGTCGGGTTCGCCGCCGCCCTGGCGATCTGGCTCGGCGTCCGGGTGCCCGCCGCGGAGCGCTCGCCTCGGGCCGGCTCGGCGCGGGCCGGCGGCACGGCGCCTGGCGCCTCCCGGTCATCGGACACCCTGACGCGCGGCATCGTGATCCTCACCGCGGTCGCCTTCCTGCGCTCGTCGGCCACCCAGGGGATCGCCTCCTGGATACCGACCTACCTCGCCACCCAGAAGGGACTGGGCGTGAGCGGCAACCTGGGGCTCGCCGTCAGCACCATGTACGCCGCGGCGATCATCGGGCAGCCGGTGTTCGGGCTGCTGGTGGACCGGTTCGACAAGCGAGCCGTCCTCGCCCTCAGCTCGTCGGGCGCGGCGGTCACGACCATCGGGTACCTGTGGCTCGGGTCCGGGTGGGTCGGGGAGGCGTGGCTGTTCGCCTTCGGGTTCTTCGTGTTCAGCGGCTTCCCGCTCCTCCTCTCGATGGTGGGCGACTACGTCCCGCGGGGGGAGTCGTCGCTGGCCAACGCGCTGGTGTGGGGGATCGGGTCGACGGCCGGCGGCGCGGTGGGACCCCTGGCGGCGGGTGCCCTGACCGGCGGGGACTACGGCCGGCTCGGGTTCGCGTTTGCCGTCCTCGCCGGCGCGGCCCTCGTCTCCGCGGCAGCAACGATCCTCGTGCCAAAGGCGACGCACGCGAGCCGCATGCGGGCGTTCGCCTGACGGCCCAGCGGCCAGCGGATCTCGCCGCATCATCTGCTACCCTGCCCCGCACGCCTCAACCCCGCACGAGATTCGAGTGATGGCCGAGACAGTCCGCCCGCGCACCCTGGTCGAGAAGATCTGGGACGAGCATGTCGTCCTTCAGGAGGAGGGCGCTCCAGCCGTCCTCGCGATCGACCTGCACCTCGTCCACGAGGTGACCAGCCCGCAGGCGTTCACCGGGCTGCGCGCCCGCGGCATCCCGGTCCGGCACCCCGAGCGGACCGTGGCCACGGAGGACCACTCCATTCCGACCCTCCCGGCGGGCAGCCGCGCGCTCCCCATGGTCGACGAGCAGGCTGCGTTCCAGGTCGCACAGCTCGAGCGCAACTGCCGCGAGTCCGGCATCCCGCTGCATGGCGTGGGCTCCGAGACGCAGGGAATCGTCCACGTCATCGGCCCCGAGCTGGGGCTGAGCCAGCCGGGCATGACCATCGTCTGCGGCGACTCGCACACGGCCACTCATGGCGCGCTCGGCGCGCTCGCGTTCGGCATCGGGACCACCGAGGTCGAGATGGTCCTCGCCACCCAGTGCCTGCTGCAGCGGCGGCCGAAGACCTGCGAGGTTCGGGTCGACGGGCGGCTCGGGCCAGGCGTATCGGCCAAGGACATCATCCTCGCGCTGATCGCCCGTATCGGGGTGGGCGGCGGCACGGGGCATGTCTTCGAGTACACCGGCGAGGCCATCCGGGCGCTGGGCATGGAACAGCGGATGACGATCTGCAACATGTCCATCGAGGGCGGCGCGCGGGCGGGCCTGGTCGCGCCGGACGACACGACCTTCGAGTACCTCCACGGCCGCCGGCACGCGCCCCAGGGTGCGGCGTGGGACGCCGCGGTGGAGCGCTGGCGGGCCCTCCCCTCCGACCCCGGTGCCGCATACGACCGGAGCATCACGCTCGACGCGTCGGCGCTGGAGCCGATGGTGACGTACGGCACCAACCCCGGCATGGGCGTGCCGGTCACGGGCCGTGTCCCCTCTCCCGACGATGCACGTGACGAGGCCGGGCGCCGCGCGCTCGACAAGGCGCTGGCGTACATGGACCTCACCCCCGGCGAGCCGATCGCAGGTCGCAGGGTCGATGTCGTGTTCCTGGGCTCGTGCACCAACAGCCGGATCGGCGACCTCCGCCAGGCCGCAGCGCTGCTCCGCGGGCGCCGTGTCGCGCAGGGCACCCGGCTCCTGGTGGTGCCCGGCTCGCAGCAGGTCAAGGCACAGGCCGAGCGGGAGGGGCTCGACGACGTCTTCCGGGCCGCAGGCGGCGAATGGCGCGAGTCGGGTTGCTCGATGTGCATCGCGATGAACGGCGACCAGCTGGAGCCGGGCCAGTACGCGATCAGCACGAGCAACCGCAACTTCGAGGGGCGGCAGGGAACCGGGGGGCGCACGTTCCTCGCCTCGCCGCTCACGGCGGCGGCGAGCGCGATCGCCGGCGCGGTCGCCGACCCGCGTCCGCTGGTCGACCGCGATCCTGTCGCCGTCGAGAGCCGCTGACGTGGCCGCGTGCGCTGCGGTGCCGGAGGCCGCTGAGATCCCCCAGCCCGTATCCGCCCGGTCCGGCCTCGTCGGCCCGGACGCCGTCGTCGGAGGCCGCTGAGATGCCCGAGCCCGTCACCGTCTTCACCAGCCGCGTCGTGCCGCTGCCGGCCGAGAATATCGATACCGACCAGATCATCCCGGCGCGCTACCTCAAGACGACCGAGAAGTCGGGCCTCTCCGAGGGCCTGTTCCACGACTGGCGCTTCACCGCAGCCGGCGAACTCCGCGAGCCGCGATTCGTGCTCGACCGGCCCGAGATGCAGGGGCGCCGGATCCTGCTCGCCGGCGCCAACTTCGGTCCCGGTTCGTCGCGCGAGCACGCGCCGTGGGCACTGCTGTCGTGGGGGATCCGGGCCGTGATCTCGACGGGCTTCGCCGACATCTTCCGCGCGAACTCCCTCAAGAACGGGCTGCTGCCGATCGTGGTGTCGCCCGAGCGGCATGCAGCGCTCTTCGACCTGGTGGCGGCCGACCCGGACGTCGAGCTGACGGTCGACCTGGGGGCGCAGGAGGTGCGGGCGGGCGGGGGCCGAGCCAACCGGGCCGTCGGCGACACGTTCGCCTTCGAGATCGACCCGTTCGCCCGGAAGATGCTGCTGGAGGGCACCGACGAGATCGGCTACGTGCTCGGCCGGCTCCCGGCGATCGAGGCGTGGGAGGCGGGCCACCCGGCGAGAGTGAACACGCTGGCGTAGACCGCGGGGCACCCCGCGCCATGCGCGTCGGCCTGGCCGCACCCTGCGCGTCGGCCCGGCCGCGCCAATCACGGCCGCACCAATCACGGCCGCGCCAATCACGGCCGCACCCTGCGCGTCGGCCCGGCCGCGCCAATCACGGCCGCGCCAATCACGGCCGCGCCAATCACGGCCGCACCCTGCGCGTCGGCCCGGCCGCGCCAATCACGGCCGCGCCAATCACGGCCGCGCCAATCACGGCCGCGCCAATCACGGCCGCACCAATCACGGCCGCACCCTGCGCGTCGGCCCGGCCGCGCCAATCACGGCCGCACCAATCACGATTCCGCCATCTGCAACTCCGGGGAACGAGAGACGGGTCGTCAGGAGACGAACTGGGCGCGTGGGGTCCCAGCCACGCTCGAATTCCCGCTGGGGGAAGCCGGCAGGCGGGGTTGGTGCCGCCACCTGCTCCCCTGATGAGAAGGCGGCGACGCGGACGCGTCGCGCGTTCCCCCGGGTAGAGACCGGCGGAAAGCCGGGCACTGATCCCGTCGCGCGTTCCCCCGGGTAGAGACCGGCGGAAAGCCGGGCACTGATCCCGCCGCGCGTTCCCCCGGGTAGAGACCGGCGGAAAGCCGGGCACTGATCCCGCCGCGCGTGCCACCGTCGACCGTGGGTTCCCGGTCGCGACACGGAAGACCCCGTGCCGTGGCCGCGGCTACTTCGCCGGCTCCCGGCCACTGCCCGCCGGGTGCTGGTCCGGCGCGGGGGCGGGCTGGTCCGAGGCTTCGGGCTGGTCCGAGGCCGGGACGTGGCGCACCCGGGACGGCCACCACGCCCGGTCGCCGACCAGCGTGGTCACCGCCGGCACCAGGATCGAGCGCACGAGGAAGGTGTCGATCAGGACGCCCACCGCCACCGCCACCCCGATCTGGAACAGCACCACAAGCGGCGCGCTGGCCATCGACCCGAACGTGCCCGCCAGGATGAGCCCGGCGGACGTGATGACCGCGCCGGTCCGGCCGGACGCGAGGCGTATCCCTTCGCGGATCGGCCGGTGCTCGCTCTCCTCGCGGACGCGGCTCATCAGGAAGATGTTGTAGTCGGAGCCGAGCGCCACCAGCAGCACGAACACCATCAGCGGCAGGAAGAAGTTGACGCCCGGCTGGCCGAAGACCGACTGGTAGAGCCACGAGGTGAGCCCCAGGGTGCTGAGGTACGAGAGCAGGACCGTGAGCACCAGGTAGATGGGTGCCACGATCGCCCGCAGCAGCAGGACCAGCACCAGGAGCACGCCCAGGACCGTGATGACGGCCACGTGCTGGAAGTCCGTGTCGAGCGCCGTCTGCGTGTCCGCCAGCTCGGCGGTGGGACCGCCGACGTATGCCTGCGCCTCGTCGCCGAACTGCCGGGCGGCCGGGTCGAGCACGGCCCTCGCCCGCCGGACCGTGTCGAACGCGGCGGTGGAGTACGGGTCTTCGCTGGTGATGATGAAGAGCCGCGTGGCCGTCCCGCTGCTCGAGAGGTAGGCGGACACGGCAGACTGCACCTGTGTCCCGCTCTCACCGCCGAGCATGGTGGGGATGAACAGGTCGTCCGGGAGCGCGGTGTACCGCTGGGCGAGGGCACGCAGGTCGCCGGGGAGCCGGCCGAAGACGGCCGCGATCTGGCCCTCCAGCGCGGTCGACCGGGCGCTGGCCGGCAGGCTCGTGGGGAAGAGCACGGCGTTCGGCTGCGCGTCGAACGTCACGGCCAGCGAGCCCAGGGCCGTCGCGAGATCTCCCACCGCCGCCGCCGTGGGAGCTTGCTGGAGCGCCGCGAGGTCGGACCGTGCCCGCGTGAACGCCGGCACGCTCGCACTTGTCGGGTAGGCCGCGACCAGTTCCTGCAGATACGCGCCGACCGTCTGCAGCGCGGCCCTCGGATCGGTACCTGGCGCGGCCGGCGCCTGCAGCGCGGCGCCAAGCGAACGGAGTTGCGTGGAGACACGGGCACTCTCCCGGAGCTGCACGATCAGACCGGGGGCGGTGCCGAGGTCCGACTGCGCCGCCGCGTACGCTGCCGAGGACGCGATGTTCGGGAACGGCGCCGCGAGCGCGCCCACGTAGTCGGCCGCCGATCGAAGCGCCGTGGCCACCTTCGGATCGAGGAGCGCCTGCGGGCCGCCGCCGGAGGACGCGAACCCGGAGGCCATCGACTCGAGCTGCCGGGACGGGACGAACGCGTCGGGCACGCTCCCGTTCCCGGTTGGCGCGACCAGGCTCGTGACGCTCTGCACGCCCGGCGTCTTCGCCAGCGCCTGGGTGACGTCACGGAGCCGGGCGAGCGACGCGGGCGCGAGCAGGTCCGTCCCGGTGCCCGCCTCGATCACGCCGTTGACCGGCATGATCCTGCCCCTGCCGAGATGCTGCGCGACGAGGTCGAACCCGGTCCGCGCATCCGAGGTGCGCGGCAGGTCGGTGAGCGCGTCGAAGTTCGTGCGCATGGCCGGAATCCCGGCCACCGGCACGAGCAGCGCGACGAGCAGCACCGCGCCCACGACGGCCGGCCGACGCGACACGCCGGCGGCCAGGCGCGCGAAGAAGCCGCGCGGGTTGACGGTGGATTCGTCGCGTTCATGTAGCGGCCAGAAGAGGTAGTGCCCGAAGATGCCGAGCAGCGCCGGCGTGAAGGTGAGCCCGGCGAGCAGCGTCACGAAGATGGTGATGGCCAGCGCCGGACCGGTCGTCTGGATCATCCCGAACTGGCCGAACGCCATCGAGCCGAGCCCCACGATGACCGTCGCCGCGCTGGCCGTGATGACGGCCCCGATCCGTTTCACGGTCGCCCGCGACGCCGCATGCCAGTCGCCGCGGCTCACCTCTTCCCGGAAGCGCGAGATCAGGAAGATCGTGTAGTCGGTGCCGACGCCGAAGACCAGCACCACCACGAACGTGTCGAGCAGCGAGGAGATCTTCCAGCCCGCGTTGGCCAGGTACCCCAGCACTCCGCGCGACACCAGGTACGCCACCCCGATGGTCGCCAGCGGCACGAGGGCCGCCAGCGGCGCCCGGTAGACGAGCAGGAGAATCACCACGACCAGCACGATCGTGACCAGCAGCGTGCTGTCGGTGCCCTTCACGACCGCGTTCATGTAGTCGAGGCTGATCCCCGCCGAGCCGGTGACGTGGGCCTGCATCCCTGACGGCACCGTCTGCGCCAGGTGCGCCCGCAGGGCGTCCACCGCACCGCCGGCGCCACCGGCCAGCGAGGCCACCGTCAGGTTGATGCTCATGAGCTCGAGCTTGCCGTCGGGGCTGCGCATCATCGAGGCGAGCTGCGGGTCGGATTCGGGCGTCTGGACGCTGGACACGATGTCTCGCAGACCCGCGGGCGCCTGGGGACCCGCGATCCAGGATGCCACCCGGGCGATGTAGGCGCGATCGGATGCGGTCAGGCCGGACTCGCGCGAGAACGAGATGGTCGCCGAACCTGCCGAGACCTCTCTGGGGAACGCGCGCTCGAGCAGGGTGCGGGCACGGATCGACTCGGTGGTCGCAGGGAGGAACGAGCTCTGGTCGGTCGACCCGACCTGCGCCAGGGACGGCGCCAGCAGCAGTGCCGCTCCGGCCGCGACGATCCACACCGCCAGGATGAGGAAGCGGAACCGGAATGCAGCCGAGCCCAGCCGTTGGAACATCACGTGCCCCTGTAGCGTGTCCCGCCCGCCGGGCACGCACGGAACCCACCATTCGACGCGGGCCCGTCCCACGCTAGATGCCGGCGACTGCTACGCACACCGCCGGGCGGCATGGCCTGCGCAGGCAGGACGGCACGACCGGGCGCAGCCCTCCGGCGACCCGGACGACGGACGCCCGTATCACGGGACCATCCGGACCTGCCGGCTCGGCACCCCCACCGGCGCCATGCCGTCCATCCCGCCACCAGGTGGACCGGGATCCATCCCCGCCCGCCGGGGTCGAACGGGCCGGGGGCGACGCCGGTCGGCGTGATGCGGACGAGGGGGATACCCGCGGCGCGACGGCGGATCGTATCGTCGGACGCGCTCCGTGGATCGAACCCGAGCAGGTACCCGGCGAGGCCGCCGGCGCACAGCACGGCGCGGA
>JAJYNP010000164.1 GCA_021786265.1 Chloroflexota bacterium | reverse complement strand
CGATCTGTCAAGACGCTGGTCGGCGAAATCGCCCCGATCCGGATCAACGGGATCGCACCCGGGCGCATCGCGACCGACCGGGTCGCATCGATGGACGAGGTCCGCGCACGCAACGCCGCGATCAGCGTCGACGAAGTCCGTCGACAGGCGATATCCCGCATTCCGCTCGGGCGGTACGGGGACCCGGACGAAGTCGGGCGCGTCGCGGCGTTCCTGCTGTCCCCGGCGGCGTCGTACGTCAACGGAGTGATCGTGGCGGTCGACGGGGGCATGATCCGGTCGCTGCCCTGATCGGGCACACGGTAACCGCTCGCATCCCGGGCTCGGCGACGGCGAGCCGACGGGGCCGGCCGAGTGCTACCGCGGCCACGATGATGGCCCCACCAACGAGCTGGGGCAGCGTGACCCGATCGCCCAGCAGCAGGACCGCGAAGAGCACGCCCAAGAAACGGCTCGAGATGTGCGGGCAGGGCCGCCCGGGAGGCCCCCACGCGGTGCATGGCCGCGAGGCACAGGATGGTCGAGAGGCTCGCGCTCAGGCTGCCGCGCACGCGAGCGCGACCCAGCGTCGCATGTCGACGTCCCCATTCAGAGCGGCCGTCACCGGCGGGTTCATGCCCATACAGACATGCCGCCAACACGGGGGCCCGCAGGTCGGCGAGGAAGGCCGCCTCGCCGCGCCCGGCCTCGACCGCATGCGCCGTCTGGCCATCGATCCCGGCCGTGCGCGCGCCCCGGTTGCCCCGCACCCGGCGCCATGCGGTGAGCAGGTGCCGGGTCGGCGACGAGGTTGGAAAGGATGGCCCACTGGTGCAGCTTGGCCTGCATCCGCAGTACCCGCGCCTCCGCCTCCTCGGGCGTTGGCCACGACGCGCCGGTGTTCACCGGCGACCTCCTGCCCTGCAGACACCAACCCTGCGAGATCGCTGTCTGCCTTCGCCCTGCGGCCGGCTCTCCCGGCCTCCGACTACTGCGAGGACTCCGCCCCAGCCCAGAGCCAGCAGCTGACGACGGGCGTGCCCCCTGACGCCACACGGCGGCGTCAGGGGCGACTCCGGGTTGGTCCCCACGTTCACCTCACGACCGATCGACGGGGTGGTGTCCAGCTTCTCCCCTGCAGTCCGGGCCACGGAAACGCCGCAGGCACTCTCCGTGGTCTCCGCCCTGGGCGGTGGTACGCCCGAGTGGGGGCGCTCGCCGGCTACTTCGATGATCACCCGACTGCTGTCCGGCCCAGATCCGCCAGGTTTGGAGCCGGTGTCTCTCGCTTGAGGGGGTTCCACCACTGGTTCAGACGACTTGCACCGTCCCGTCTCGCTTGCCGGACCCGGGCCGTCTGGCAGTGCCGGCCCGTCCCGTCGTTGTCGAGGTTGCTCCCGCCCCCGCCTGCGTCTCCAGGCTCAGGCTGTACACGCTCATCGGGTCTCTCTGGCGAAGAACACCGTCGCTCGTCGCAGGACGTCGCGCTCCTCGCGCAGCACCCGCACCTCTTGGCGCAGGCGCGCGAGCTCCTCGCGCTCGGCCGTGGTCAGCCCGTCCCGGCGCCCCGCGTCGACCTCGGCCTGGGTGACCTGAGCGGCGCACCGCGGTCTCGCTCAGGTCGAGGTCACGGGCGACCGCCGCGATCGACTTGTCGCTCGCGCGACAGAGCTCGACCACCTCCCCCCTTGTGCTCATCGGTGAACGACCGGCGCGGTCGTCGCTGCTGCTCCGTGGCCTCCATGATGGGGATCCTTTCCCGGCCCTTCCGGCCGAGGCTGGATGTCCATCAGACCGGGGCAACCCCAGAGCACAACCTGCTGACGTCGGTGGCCCCTCACCCAGATGACGGCTCAAATCAAGCGTGCGGGCTCAAAGGCGGGCGCGACGGTCGGGTCCTTGCCCAAGATCAGGTCGACGACCAAGCGCGCCGACGCGGGCCCCGTCGAGATCCCCCATGGGCCATGCCCAGCGCAAACAAAGAGGCTGTTCCGGCCGGGGACTTGACCGATCAGTGGTCGGCCGTCGGCGCTCTGAGGTCGAGCGCAGGCCCGGACCCCCCGAATCGGGGCATCTACGAGGCGTGGGACATATCGCATGGCGCGGAGCAGGATCGGCTCGATCCACTTCCTGGGATCAGGCTCCTCGTCAAGAAAGGTCGAGCCAACGGCGCTCGAGGGAAGTTGAGGAACGAGGCTGAAGTCCAGCTCGGCCGTCGGGAGATCACCGCCGACCCGCACTTGCCCGGACTGATCCGGCTCGTCGCGGACCCCTATCGCCGCTTCGATGCTGGCCTCCTCTAGGGGATGAAGCGGTGGGTCCGCAAGGTCCGCCTCCACCACCACACCCCACAGCGCGCGGATCGGCAGCCACCGCCCTGTCGGATCGAGCAGCGCGGACGTCCATGGCCCTGCGGCGATGAGAACGGCATCCGCCTCCAGCAGTTGCTCGTCCACGCGCACTCCGATGGCTGAGTCGCCCCTGAATACGGGGACTGCCGAGCGGCCGAGTCTCACGATCGCCCCGCCTGCCTCGGCCAGCGTTGCATAGGCATAGGTGGAGCCAGCCGGGACAACCGGATAGCCGGTCTCCACGAGACAGGCCCATAGATTGGGGCCAAGCGAGGGCTCGAACTCCTGCAACGTTCGACCCTCCAGTACTTCCACCCCAAGCGTCGGAAAGGCCTGAGTGACACTCTCGGCGTAGCGACGCGCGGCACTCTCGTCTTCGGCGAGGAAGAGCATCCCGGCCGGCGTGTCCGGCAATCGGAACCCCACCCCCGCTGCCGACAGCTCCCGGTATAGAGCGACCGTGTCCCGATAGAGGCCCACGAGGATCGGGTCAAACGGCTGCTGGACAACGCCGGAATTGGCGCCTGACGCCCCCGCGGCGAGCCCTTCGCGCTCCACCAAGACCACGCGCATCCCAGCATCCGTAAGGAAGGCGGCGGCGGCGGTTCCCACGATGCCTCCACCGACGACGATGACATCCGCACCCGAGACGTTCATGCGGCGCGTGTTTGCCGTGCTGGGGATCGGCGCTGCCGCCCGGAGATGGGCTCGGGACCACCCGCCTTACGCATTCCCCACCTCGTCTCTTCCATTTGATCGATCTGTAGCCTTTGCTCCCGCGGCAGCCGCTGCCGGAGCCGCCACCTCGGCCGTCTCCCCGACGCGATCCGCGAAGTGACACGCGGCGAAGTGTCCGGGGCGGTACTCGGTCAACGGCGGCAGGATGGTCTCGCACTCCCTGGGGTTGCCCAGCCGTTCCCGGAGCCAGCACCGCGTGTGGAAGTGGCACC
>JAJYNP010000277.1 GCA_021786265.1 Chloroflexota bacterium | reverse complement strand
GCCCGTCCCGGTGACGCAGCCGTCGGACGGGATCGGTTGCGTTTCAATGCAGTTGCAAAGGGTTGCAACTGACCGCCGCCGACGGTAGGATCTCGTTCCATCGGCCGTCGACTCACGCCAGGGGGGACCCGTTGCTCGCCCACGCCACCCGCATCCTCGCCTCGTCCCGGGACCTGCGCCGGAGAGTCATCGGCGTCTACGGGTTCCTGCTCGCCTTCAACCTGACCGCCTGGGGGCTCACCCTGGTCGCGTCGACCCGGTACCCGATCCTGCTCCCGGCCGCCTTCCTCGCATACTCCTTCGGCCTGCGCCACGCGGTCGATGCCGACCACATCGCCGCGATCGACAACTCCACCCGCAAGCTGATGCAGGACGGCCAGCGGCCGGTCGCGGTCGGGCTCTTCTTCTCGCTGGGCCACTCCACGATCGTGGTCCTGCTGTCGGTGGCGATCGCCGTCTCCGCGGCCTTCGTCAGCGACGTGCCGACGCTGCGCTCGGTGGGCGGGCTGATCGGCACCAGCGTCTCGGCGGCATTCCTGCTGCTGATCGGGCTGATCAACCTGGTCGTGCTGCTGGACATCTACGGCATGTTCCGCAAGGTGTCGGCCGGCGGGTCCTACGACGAGCAGTCGCTGGAGGATTACCTGAGCAACCGCGGGCTGCTGGCGCGCGTGTTCCGCCCGGCCCTCCGGCTGATCCGGAAGAGCTGGCACATGTATCCCCTCGGGGTCCTCTTCGGGCTCGGCTTCGACACCGCGAGCGAGGTGGCGCTCCTGGGGCTCGCCGCGACCTCCGGGGCCAGCCACCTGCCGATCTGGCTGATCCTGCTGCTGCCCATGGTGTTCGCGGCGGGGATGTCGCTGGTCGACACGACCGACGGAGTCCTGATGCTCGGCGCGTACGGCTGGGCGTACCTCAAGCCGATCCGGAAGCTGTACTACAACCTCAACATCACGCTGGTGTCGGTGATCATCGCGTTCGTCATCGGCGGGATCGAGGCAGTGAGCGTGATCGGCAGCGAGCTCGGCCTGACGGGCGGGGTCTGGGCCGTGGCCGACCGGCTCGACTTCGGCCTCCTCGGCGTCGGGATCGTGGCGATCTTCGTGGCCAGCTGGGCGATCTCGACGCTGATCTACCGCTGGAAGCGCTACGACGAGCTGCCGGTCCGGGCGAGCGCGGCACAGTCCGACGCGGGCTGACCGGCCCCGGGGGGAACGACCGGGACCCGCGTGACGCGCACCGCCCGACGCGTCGCCCGCAGGGCGTGCGGTCAGGGATCGGAGCGGAGCCGCTCGGGTGCGAGGGCCAGCACGTCCTTGCGAGCGAAGACGCCCAGGAAGCGAACGCCACAGAGGAAGAGGGCCACGCCGAGTCCGCTGTAGAAGAAGGCGATCACCCAGTCCGGCATCAGGTGGGAGAGGCGGAGCGCCATGCCGCCGCCCATCATCACGGCCATCACCGCCCACGACGAGGCGTTGAAGAAGTGCCAGAAGGGGAGCCGATCCTCCGCCCGCGCGCGGATTCGGCGAGTGTGCTTCCGGACGAGCGGCGAGAAGACGAAGACGTAGAACACCAGGAAGATCACCGCCGCGAGCGGGAGGAGGATCAGGTGAGCGGGCGCCAGCCCGAACTCCAGCGGCAGCCCGATCATGGATACCATCCCGCCCGCCGCGCACCAGACCAGGCCGGCAATGAGCAGCAGCTGGTTCTTGGGAATGCGGACGACGCGCACGCTTCGAACGCTCCTGAGGCACCGGGGGGACGCCCGGCGCGATTGTGCCACACCGCGTGCGCCCCGGCCCTGGCGGGCGGGGTCGAGCGTGATCCGGCGCATCCCGCCGTATCCGGCTCCGGGCATCCGGGCGACGGGTGCTATGGTGTGCGCCGTGGATCGCGGCGATCTGGTACGCCTGCGGCGTGCGCGAGATCAGATGGATCGGGAGTACGCGCGCCCGCTCGACGTGGAGGCGCTGGCTCGCACCGCCTGCATGTCGTCCGGCCACTTCTCCCGGAGCTTCCGCGCCGCCTTCGGCGAGACCCCCTACAGCCACCTGATGACCCGGCGCATCGAGCGGGCCATGACCCTGCTCCGGCGCGGCGATCTCTCGGTCACCGCGGTGTGTTTCGAGGTCGGCTGCTCGTCGCTGGGGACCTTCAGCGCCCGCTTCACCGAGCTCGTCGGGGAGACCCCGAGCGCCTATCGGGCCCGGGATCACTCGTGGACGGAACCGCTTCCCCCCTGCCTGGTGGCGGCGGCGCTGCGACCGATCAGGAATCGAGAAGCGGCCACCACCGGAGGCAGATAGGATCGGTCCCATGGACGTGAAACTGCAGAACTGCTTCCTGTCGGTGGACGATCACGAGAAGGCGATCGCGTTCTATCGCGACGCGCTGGGCTGGGAGGTCCGCAACGATGTCAGCGCCTACGGCATGCGCTGGACAACGATGGGGTCGCCCTCGCAGCCCGACGTCAGCGTGGTCCTCGAGCCGCCGGCGGCCGACCCCGGCATCTCGCCGTCGGACCGCGAGGCCATCAGCGATCTGCTGGCCAAGGGCCTCCTCGCGCGGCTGAACCTCACGACTGCCGACGTCGACGGGACCTTCGAGCACGTGCAGGCGACCGGCGCCGAGGTGGTCCAGGAGCCGATGGACCAGCCCTACGGCGTGCGCGATTGCGCCTTCCGAGACCCGGCCGGCAACCTGATCCGGATCAACCAGCCCCGCGGCTGACCGCTCCTTTCATCCCCGGACGTCAACCGGCTGGGAATCCCCCGGCGCAGACGAGGTGCTTCGCAGATGGCTGAGAGGAAACCCGCAAGGAAGGACACGCAGCAGGCCGCCGATGGCACCGGCACGGTCAACGAGAAGTCCAGGGGATTCACGGACGAGGAACGAGCCGCGATGCGAGAGCGCGCCCGCGAGCTGAAGGCGGAATCGCGCCGCGCCCCGCGCGCGAAGAAGGACGAGGCGGACGGCGAGAGCGACGTGCGCGCGAAGATCGCCGAGATGGCGGAACCGGACCGCGCCATGGCCACGCGGCTCCACGCGATCATCAAGTCCGCCGCGCCGGACCTCTCGCCGAGGACCTGGTACGGGATGCCCGCGTACGCCAGGAACGGCAACGTGGTCTGCTTCTTCCAGGACCGGAACAAGTTCAAGACGCGCTACGCCACCCTCGGCTTCAGCGACAGGGCGAGGCTCGACGACGGCTCCATGTGGCCGAACTCCTACGCGCTGACGGAGTTGACTCCTGCCGACGAGACCCGGATCGCCGCGCTCGTCAAGAG
>JAJYNP010000194.1 GCA_021786265.1 Chloroflexota bacterium | reverse complement strand
ATTTAGTGCCTACGCCTCACACCGTGAGACGAACGCCAATCGTGCTCAGACCAGGATCGATTCGTGCTCACGGCCGAGCGGACGGCCGTAGGAGCTTCGGGCTAACTTCGCGCTATGCCACCACATGGCGCAGGCCGAAGTTGTCCACGTGGGACCCGCCAGCGTTCGTGGCCGAGCCGGGCGCCGCGCAACCGGGCGCCGCGCAAGGGGACGCGTCCCATTCGCTGCCGCGTCCCAGGAACGCACCCACGACCGGAGGCTACGGAACAGTCACCCGGGGACTGCTATGCCACGCATTGCGTCCCGCCGGTCGCGATTCACGAGCTGGACGGCCGGCGCGCACGCCGACAGGGCAACCGGGGCGCGCCTCCACGCTCGGATCGTGCGCGGATCACCGCGGTCATCGATGATCCGCGCCTCGTGACGAGCCGCGCGGCGAGGCCAGGTGGCTCGGTCGTCGGCTACGAGTCCCTGGATGACAGTTGCGTGAAAGATCTCGGCCCAGGGACAGATACCATGCCGGGGGTGCATACGGCGCAAGCACGGGGGACGCACGGCGCAAGCACGGGGGACGCACGGCGACGCACGGGGCGTCCGAGGCGTCCGAGGCGTCCGATGCACCGCGCGAGGAGCCGTGGGCAGCGGACGAGGACAGGCGCCGCGGCTCTCCCGTCAGTCCTGCGGCTCGATGTCCCAGATCGACGCGTCCACGACCGACTTCAGGAGCGTCTGGCTCCAGTCGGCCCTGGGATCCGGGTCCATGAACTGCATGGCCTCCCGCCACACCTTCGCGTACGCGCTGTTCGGGTCCTTCTGCGCCGCCGCGGCCACATCGAGCGCGGCGTAGGAGTCGAGGCCTTCGAGCACACGGTACCGGCCCGCGTTCTTCTCGGACGTGAAGGCGGTGACGAACGTCCCGATGTACGACGCCCCCGGAGGGTACGCGGCGGCGATCCGCTCCTCGTTCGCCGCCAGCCACTTCTGGAATGCTTCCTCACGCCCGACCCGGACGCAGAACCCGGTCTCCTCGATGAACCGCATGGCGCGATCCCCCTTCGGATGTGGAGACGGGCCGCGGCCGTGCATGGACGCGGCGCCGCCATGCCGCCGAGTGTCACCCTTGGGCGTTCCCCGCGCGTTCCCCATTCGGCATTCGGCGCGGCCGATCCCGTCGGCGAGGGGTTACCTCGCGATCAGCTCGACCGTGATCGAGGTGCCGTCGTCGGCGGTCAGTGCGACCGCCACGCGGTCACCCTTCGAGGTGGGACAGCCCGCGCAGGTCCGCAAACGCGCGCGGTCACCCTTCGGGGAGGGACGCGACTGGCACGTTGGCCCCGATCGCGCGCCAGTGCGCCGCGCCGGTGGGCCGCGCCGGTGCGCCGCGCCAGTGTGCCGCGCCGGCGGCCGCTGCCCGGCCGGCCCGGCGGCCGCGCCTCCATGCGCCGACTCAGCGGCCGCACCGTCGCCAGGGCGGACCCGGGACTCCGGCACGATGGGGGCGACGGTGAGGCGGCAGTCCCGGTGCCCCTCGTCCGCACCCCGGTTCTTCTGCCGGTCGATCTCGCAGGAATGGGTGACCACGAGCGCGAAGATCGCGTCGACGGCGATCTCGCGCGTGCGTGCCAGCGTGAGGCAGGCAATGTCGCCGCTGGACGGGTCGTCGCCCTCGGTGAGCGCGCGGTAGACCTCAGCCCCAATCGACACGGAAGACCCGGCGCCTCATCCTCGCCCTCCGCCGATCGGCTCAGCCCCCGCGAAGAAGCCGGTCGGAGCGGCGTGCGAGCGGATCGTCACCACTCTCCACGGGCGACGGATAGTCGACCGGAGCGGAACCGCCCCACATCACGTCGCGGATCGCCCGCGCCAGCCGTTCGGGGCGCGGGACCGCCGGATCGCCCGGCTGACGCTGCGCGGGATCGATGAGCTCCGCCAGTGGCATGTCGAGTGCCGCCGCGAGCCGGCGAACGGTGCCGGCCGGGACGCGATCGATGGGCGTCTCGCCGGTCGCGATCTGCCGGACGGTCCGGGCCTGCAGGCCGCTCCGCGACCGGCGTGTACGTCTCGCCGCGTTCCTCGATGGCGCACGCCAGCAGGTTCTGCATCGCCTCGTTCCGTGCGTTCCAACGCAGAGTGTGTGCGTTCGAGCGCACGTCGATGGCGAACCGCGGGCGAGGCGCGGCTGAGGCCGACCGGCCCGTCAGTACAGCGAACAGACCAGCGGATGCGGAGTCGGGTGTGCGACGGCGAACGTGACCGTGGCCCCTGCGATCCGCCTGGCCACCACGAACAGCTTGTTGTAGGTCCCGTAGGGGCCCTCGGACGTCTGCAGCCAGACCTCCTGGCTGGTGGTAGCGGCCAGGGCGGCGGGGATGGTGTAGACGTGCCGCAGGACCTTGATCACCTGGTACGTGTACATGTGGTCGTCGCTCGTCCAGGCGTAGACCTTCATCCCGATCATCTTCGCGCCGTTGTTGATCAGCGACGCGTTCAGCATCGGCAGGAACATGCCGGTCCGGGCATGCGCGTACACGAAGGTCGCACCGCCTTCGCCGGGTTGCGAGAACTGCGGCATGTACATGGCCACGTTGCACAAGGGAAACGCGGTCCCCTTCTGCAGCACGACCGGCAGGTCGATCCCGAGCGCCGGGACGGCGATCCGCGTGGCGACGGCGTACTTCAGGGCACCGCAGTGGGCGTCCGACCCGCTCGCGATCCGGGCCGCGATGCTCCCGGTCCAGGTCGCACGCCAGACCGTGGCCTGCTGCGCCGCGGTCAGCGGGAGCGACCCGGTCGCATTGCCGCTGGCGTCCGAGCGGACGCCGGGGAGCTTGACGACGGCGAGCGGCTTCGCGCAGGTGCCCCGGTAGACCATCACCGAGTACGTCGTCGATGGTGCGAGGCCGCCCGCCGAGATGGTCATCGTGCCTGTGCCGGTCGTGTAGGCGATCAGGGTCGCTGTGCCAGTGACGCCGCCGAGCGTCGCATGCCAGATGCGTCGTGCCTGGGTCGCATCGGCGGTGGGGGCGGCGAGCAGTGCAAAGGTGGCGATGGCGAAGCAGAGCGTGGCGGCTCGGATGGGAAGCTTCATGGGCCGACAGCATATCCGGGGAGCCGGTCCGAGGTGTGCCGCCTGCGCCTCGGCGCTCGGGAGCTCGGGTCGAGTGGCACCGTGCGATGTCGAGTCGCGCCGCCTGCGCCTCGGCGCTCGGAAGCTCGGGATCTCATGCGCCCGGGTGGGTCCCGGGCCGGGCTCGGAACCCACCCGACCGGTTCCGCCGGCCGGTTTGCACGTGGTGCACGAAAACGACGATCCCTCGGGCGAGGCGGGCGGTTTCGTGCGTGGCGCGCACAGGCTCGACGAGGCGTGGCCTCCGGCCGGCCTCCGGGATCCCAGTTCGGTCGAGCTCATGCATCCCTTGCACACTTTCGGCACCGGTGGTCCCGATCCCGGCCCCATGGGTCTCCGGGACGTCGGGATCAACCGCCCGGCGCAAACAGGTCCGGCCGGCGAGCTGGCGGCACTGACCCGGCTCCCGTCCGGGCAGCATCGGTCCGTGCGGCACTGGCCCCGGCACCGAGGACGGGTCGACACTGTGGCCCGCGGGAAAGGCCCGCCCAAGGCGCCTCCCGCGGGGGGAGCCAGGCAATGGATCGCTCGATCATCCGGGGACTGGGATTCGCCGCGGTCGGGACCGGCGTGGGCGTCGCGATGGCGCGGCGCGCGTCCCGGCGTGCCGAGACGCCGTTCTACGACGAGACCCGGCCGCCGGGCACGCCAGAGCAGTACGGATCGGTCCGGTTCGCCATGCCGTTCCACTTCCGGCACTCGCACAGTTTCGCGTCGCTGCACGAAGCATCCTTCGACGCCGTTCGGGAGTCGCTGCCGTCCGCGGAGCTTCGTCCGCTCCGGCTGCCGGACGGGCACGCTTTGGTCTACGTCCTGGCGTCCCGGCACCTGGACGTGACCGACGGAAGTGACCATCCGACGACCGTCCTGTTCCCCTCGGGCGGGGAGGTGACGGTCGCCGCAGTCGTGACCCGCGGGCCCGAGTCGCGGTTGCGCACGCTCTCGACCCTGGTGGGCATGGCATCCGGCGGCGCCGAGCTGTTCGGACTGCACATGCCCGTCACCCACCGGCAGGGGCGCGAGGCTGGCCGGCTTGCGTGGGGCCTGCCGAAGTTCGTGGCCGACATGGACTTCGACGATGACACGCTGGTGCAGCGGGTCCGGGTGGCCGAGGAGGACGCGCACATCCTGACGCTGACGGTGCGGCCCGGTGGACGGCCCTTGATCCTGCGTCAGACCGTCGCGCAATACAGCGTGCTGGACGGGCACCTGATCCGCATGGACATGCCGTCGCACGCGTACATGCAGCGGCGGTTCGGGGGCGCGGACATCGAGATCGGGACCGACCATCCGGTGGCCGCGGACCTCCGCCGGCTGGGGCTGTCGCAGCGGGCCCTGATCTCATGGAACATCCCGGCGCTGCGCGTGATCGCCATGGCCGGGGTGCCGGTCGGCGACGCGACGCCGTACAACGGCTACGCAGGCATGGACCGCGACTTCGGCCGGTTCACCGTCCGCTACCCGGGCACGGGGCCGATCGACCAGTACGCCGGGATCCGGGCGGCCATGGAGGCGTTCGGATCGGCGGCGGGGGCGAACGCACCGAGGAAGCGGCACGCCGAGCCCGCGGCGGTGTAGACCGGCCGGTCGACCACCCTGGCCCGCCGGAGCGCACCGTCGACGGTCGCAAGGGAGAGTTCGCGCCGGATGGCCAGCGCGAGACACGCGGCCTCGTAGGTGCTGAGAGCCTGCGACCGGGCCAGTTGGCCAGGCGCCCGACGGGGTCGCGGTGGTCACTCCCCCGAGCAGGTGCCCGCACCGAACGCCATACAAAGTATGGGATTGCGCGCGATGCGCACGCATGGGTGGTTCGCGGCCACGCATGGGTGGTTCGCGGCGCAGCGGGCTCGCATCACGGGCGCATGCACGCGGCGCAGCGCTGTCGTGCAGCAGGGCCCACCCCGTTTCGACCGAGACCTGCAGGCGGTGGCGCGTTCACGCGCCGGTCGGGCTCCCGAGCACCGTCCGCTCCCGGACATGCTCTCTCGGGGCATGCGCGTCCGACCATACAAAGTATGGAAACTTGCGCGTGCCCTCTGGCGGCGGGCTGTGGCGGTGGGCGTGTCCGGTGAGCTGGGCTCGGGTGCGGGCTGGGCTCGGGTGCGGGCTCGGGTGCGGGTGGGCTCCGGCGGCGGCGTCCGATGCGCGTGGGCCGGTCCCCGCCTTCACAACTCCTGGCGGCGGAACGAGAGCCAGGCAAGCAGGGCAGCCGCGAGCGCGATCGCCACGTTGACCGCGACCGGCCCAAGCAGGTCGGGCGGGGCCGTGCCCAGCGCCAGCGCGCGGGCCGGCACGGCGAGCGTCTCGGGCATGTACCGCCCAGCCGTGGGCAGCGCGGAGACGATCCCGGTCGCGACCAGGAACACGGCGCCGATCCCGGCGCCGGCGGCCGCGGAGCTGGTCAGCGTGCTGCCCAGGAATGTCAGCGCGGCGTAGACCACCAGGCTCAGCCAGAGCAGCGCACACATCGCCGCATACCCGCCGATGGGCAGCGGCTCGAAGAGCACCGTCGTGTAGTAGTAGGCGAGGACCCCGGCGACGGCAGTGGCCACGAGCAGGTTGGCCGCGATCGCGACGAGCTTGGCGGCCAGAAACGCGGCCCGCGAGACCGGCTTGGTCAGGATGAACGCCGCGGTTCCCCGGTCCTTCTCGGTGGCGACCGCCCCCATCGCGAGCAGGATCGCCGTGAGCGCCCCGAACTGCGTCAGGTTCTTCAGGAACTGGTCCACCGCGTCGGCCGTGGTCGGGGTCGGGATCAGCCCGACCAGCGAGAGCTGGCTGCCGGCCAGTGCCTTGACGATGTCCGGCAGGTACTTCGCGGTGAGCGGCGAGAGGATCGCGAACAGCGCGAAGACGATCGCCACGACGTACAGGCGCATGGTGCGGGTCTGCTCGAGCAGCTCCTTCCGGAGCAGCAGACTGAATCCGCTCATCGCTGCGGTTTCTCCGGCCAGGAGGAGGGGAACCGGCGAGCCGGAGGCTGGTCGGCTGGTGGCTGGCCCGTCGGCGGCTGGTCCGGCCGACCCGACGGTGGCTGGCCCGTCGGCGGCTGGTCCGGCCGACCCGACGGTGGCTGGCCCGTCGGCGGCTGGTCCGGCCGACCCGACGGTGGCTGGCCCGTCGGGCGCCCGTCGGTCGTCCGCGACCCGTTCGCGACCAGGTGCAGGAAGACGTCCTCGAGCGACGGCCGCGCGCGTTCGAACCCCACGAGGGTCACGCCCGTTCCGGCGAGGACCGGAAGCAGCGCCGGCCCGGCAACCGCAGGGTCGCGGACGAAGACGCGGAGCACGCCATGCTCGACCCTCAGCTCGCGGACCCACGGCTGGTCACGGAGGGCCGCCGTCAGCCGTCCCATGGCGTCCGGCTGCCCGGGCTCCGGGTCGACCTGGTAGACCGGCAGCGCGTAGCGCTCGAGCAGGTCGCCGATCGGCGCCTCGATCACCAGGCTGCCGTAGTTCAGGATCGCGACACGGTCGCAGACCCGCTCGACGTCGGTGAGGATGTGCGTCGAGAGCACGACCGTCGCCGTCCCACGAAGCCGTTCGATGATCTCGAGGACGTCCCGCCGTCCCTCGGGGTCCAGCGAGCTGACCGGCTCGTCCAGGAACAGAACGGACGGGTGGTTCACGATCGCCTGGCCGATCCCCAACCGCTGGCGCATGCCGCCGGAGTACGTCCCGATCCGCCGGCGCGCCACGTCGGCGAGCCCGATGACCTCGAGGACTTCTCCCACGCGCCGCCGCCCCTCGCCGCCGTCCAGCCCGTGCAGCCGCGCGACCATCTCAAGCAGCTCGCCGCCGCGCATCCAGCCGTAGAAGCGCGGGTCCTGGTCCAGGTAGCCGATCCGCCGCTGGAGCCGGCCGTCGCCCACTCCGATCGGTAGCCCGTCGACCGTCGCGGTCCCGCAGGTCGCCCGTGCCAGGCCGGTCAGCAGGCGCAGGGTCGTGGTCTTGCCGGCGCCGTTGGGGCCCAGGAAGCCGAAGATGCTGCCGGCAGGGACATCGAGGTCCAGGTGGCGGAGCGCGTTGACCGATCCGAACCGTTTCCCGAGGTCGTGGGTGCGGATGGCCGCTCCCGACGCGCCGCCCGCGCTGCCCGCGCCGCCCGCGCTGCCCGCGCCTTCGGCCGGCGTCACGCGTCCTCCCGCCCGACGAAGAAGTAGGCGAGCGGCCCGACGACGTTCACGAAGACGATGATGAGCGCCCAGATGGGCTTGCTCACGAACCGCACCTGGCGCTCGTCGCGGAACAGGTCGACCAGCGCCAGCAGCATCAGCACCACCTGCAGAACCAGCAGCGGCAGGACCAGCGGGAGCACCTGGCGCAGCTGGTCGATCGCGTGGCCGAAGTCGGGCACGTGCATCCCTCCGGGCGAACGGACGCCGGTCCCCACCATATCGCGTGACGCCCCCGGCGACACGGCCGATCGGGGGCGCGCGGGTGGCCTCGCCGGACGGATCGGGCGGCTCCTTTCACGGCCATGGGGCAGATGCGTACGCTCACGGGAACCGTGCGCCACGCGCCGGCGTCAGGCGGTCGGCACCGGCGCGATGATCCGGGCCACCGGAGGCCAATCACGAGCAGCAGGGCCACTCGGAGGACGACCACATGCGACGCACATCTCTTACCGGATCCACGATCGTGGCGCTCGGCGCGCTGGTGCTGGCGGCGGCAGCGATCGCCTCACCCGCGCTCGCGGGACGGGCTCAACCTGCTCCGGCGGGAGGGAGCCTGGTGCCGGCGGTCAATGCGAGCGACGCCACCTCGCAGCCCGCGATCACGGTCCACGGGACGGGCACCGTCACGCTCACCCCGGACATGGCCACGGTCATCCTCGGCGTGGACGCCCGGCAATCCACCGCGAAGGCCGCCCAGGCGGCCGCATCGGCGAGCATGAACGCGGTGATCGCGGCGGTGAAACGGCACAACATCGCGGCCGCCGACATGGCGACGGTCAGCATCTCGCTTGGGCCGGTCTACGACTACAACGGCAACGCGCAGAAGCTGGTGGGCTGGGAGGCCATGCAGTCGCTGTCGGTCAAGGATCGCAACCTGAACGACACCGGCTCGCTCATCGATGACGCGGTGGCCGCTGGCGCCAACTCGGTCCAGGGGGTCACGCTGTCGGTGGCCGATCCGAGCGCCGCGACCGCGCAGGCACGGGCCGCGGCGGTGGCCGATGCAAAGGCGCGGGCCCAGGGGCTGGCCTCGGCAGCCGGCGTGACGCTCGGCTCGCCGATCTCGATCGAGGAGACCAGCGCGCCCACCCCGACCCCGGTCGCCGTGGCGGCGCCTGCGGGGGGTGCCATGGCATCCACGCCCATCGTGCCCGGGTCGTTCGAGGTCACGGTCACCGTCGACATCACCTACGCGATCGACTGACGCGGGGTCAGGATCGGTCAGGGGGCTGGGCGCAGGGTCGGGCGGCAGGCGCAGGCGATCGGTACTGGGCCATGTGCGGGATGACGCGCGGGCTTACCCTGACCAGGAGAACCGACCACCTGGAGACCGCGCGCCATGCCGACCCGCCGCCCGCTCCTCGCCGCCGCCCTCGCCCTGCTCCTCCTGGCCGCACCCGCGACGCCCATCCCGAGCGTGTCGCGCGTGCTCGCCCAGGTCAACGTGCCGCTCCAGCCCAGGCAGGTGGCCGCGCGGTCGATCGACGTCTTCGGCTACCTCCCCTACTGGGAGATCGACTCGTCCACGGATGCGTACCTGCGCTACGACGTCCTCGACACAATCGCGCTGTTCGGCGTCGCGTTCCGCGCCGACGGCAGCTTCAACACCACGGATCCCAGCTACAAGACCGTCACGGGCACCACCGCCGCCACCGTCATCCAGCACGCGCATGCCGCCGGCGACCGGGTCGTGATCACGTTCGAGTCGTTCAACGCCGACCACAACGCGCAGTTCCTCTCCGACCCGCAGGCGCAGACCACCTTCATCGCGAACGCCATCGCGCTGCTCCAGCAGCTCGGCGCGGACGGGGTGAGCATCGACATCGAGGGGCTCTCCGGCACGTACTTCAGCGCCTACGGCGCCTTCGTGGCGGCCGTGCGGCAGGCCGTGCTGACCTACGACCCGGCCGGGCAGGTGAGCGTGGCGACCAACGCGAACACGAGCGGCGCGAAGATGGCCGCTGCCGCGGCGGCGAACGGGGCCGACCGCATCTTCCTGATGGGCTACGGCTACCGATCCGCGGGCAGCAGCCCGGTGGGCAGCATCGATCCGCTGGTCACGGCCTCGGGCAACCAGAACCTGACCTGGAGCCTGGACCAGTACGCCGCGAACGGCGTCCCCGCGCAGAAGCTGATCCTGGGCCTCCCGCTGTACGGCCGCCAGTGGCCGACCGCCACGTCGGGCTTCAGCAGCGCACGCCAGTCCGCGGCGGTCTACGGGGGCGGGGGGCCGGTCTTCGTCAAGGACCTGCCGACCGCAGCGGCGGGGCTGTCGGTCCGGTACGACACGTTCGAGCAGTCGGTGGTGTTGACCGGGTGGGACCTGGCCGACGCGACATGGACGCAGCTGTACTACGACGATGCTGCATCCCTCGCGCCGAAGGCCCAGCTGGCGCTCCGGCGGGGGCTCGCTGGGGTCGGGCTGTGGGCGCTCGGCTTCGACCGGGGCCAGCCCGGCTACTGGAACGTCCTCGCGTCGCTGCACCGGGGGCTCGAGGTGTCGAGGATCGCCGTGACGCCGTTCCTGTCGAAGTCGCTCAAGGTGACGCTGACGATCGGCTGGAAATCGGCCGGATACGCGATCACGGGCGTGCGGCTCTCGAACGACGGGCAGACCTGGTCCGCCTGGCGCAAGGCCGCGGCGACGATCCCCTGGACGCTGGCGACCGGGCCCGACGGGATGCGCACGGTGTACGTCCAGGTGCGCGACGCCTCCGGCGCGGTCTCCACCATCCGTCCGGTCGACGTGGCGCTGGATCGGCACGGCCCGGTGGTGGCGACGCTGACGCTCGCCTGGTCGGCATCGGCCGCGAAGTGGGTGACGCAGTTCAACGCGACCGACCTGTCCGGCGTGACCGGGTACCTGTACCAGTACCGGATCGGGTCGGGGTACTGGCACCAGCTTGTCCGCTCGGTGACCGGCACCACGGTGCGCATCGGTGCGGCGAAAGGCGCGAAGGTCACGGTCCGGGTGCGGGCCCGGGACGCGGTGGGGCTCTGGGGCTCCTGGAAGACGGTCACGACGCCGTAGAGCCGGTGGGCGGCCGGGCGCGGGGTCACAGGCCGGACAGCTCCCGGATCGACCGCGCCAGCGCCGACATGTCCTCGTCGCCGTGCCCGCCGGCGATGAGCCCGTTCTCGAGCTGTGCCGCCAGGCCCGCCACAGGAAGCGAGACGCCGGCCTCCTGGGCCAGGTCGAGCGCGATCGCGAGGTCCTTGCGGTGCAGCGTCACCTTGAAGCCGAGCGGGTAACGATCCTCGACCATCCGGCCGCTCCGGTTGGCGAGCACCCATGACTGTGCCGCGCCGCCGCTCAACGCCGTGACCACCGCGTCGGGATCCAGGCCGGCCTTCATCGCGAGCACGATCCCCTCGGCGACCCCCAGATACGAGCCGCAGAGGATCACCTGGTTCACGGCCTTGGTGGCCTGGCCGGATCCGATCGGCCCCATGTGGGTGATGGTGCGCCCCATGGCGGCAAGCACCGCGTGCGCCCGCTCGACGTCCGCGCGCTCCCCGCCGACCATGATCGTGAGGGTCGCATGCAGCGCGCCCTCCGAGCCGCCCGACACGGGCGCGTCGACCATCGCGATGCCCCGCTCGCCGAGCCGCCGGGCGAAGTCGCGCGTGGCGCTCGGGCCGATGGTGGAGCAGTCGACGACGAGCGTGCCCTCCCGGGCGCCTTCGGCGATGCCGCCGCGGTCGAACAGGACGGCCTCGACGTCGGGCGTGTCGGACACGCAGATCACGACGATGTCGACGGCGGCCGCGAGCTCGTGCGGCGTGCCCGCCTCGGTCGCTCCCATGTCGACGAGGGGCCCGGCCTTGCCCGGGGTCCGGTTCCAGACGTGCAGCGGGTATCCCGCGCGGACGAGGTTCGCCGCCATCGCCGCGCCCATCGTCCCGAGTCCCACGAATCCGACTCGCTCCATGCCGTCCTCCCGACGCTCATCCGCCCGACCGCGCCCGTCTGTGCGCGGGACCGTGCCCGTCCGTGCGCGGGACCGTGCCCGTCCGTGCGCGGGACCGTGCCCATGCGCCCGACTCTGCTGCACGTTCCGTCAGCTCCGTGCCGGGGGCGGCCCAACCCGGCTGCCTGTTCCGCCAGATGCCCGCCGGGGGAACGCGGACCCAACCCGGCTGCCTGTTCCGCCAGATGTCCGCCGGGAGAACGCCGACCCGGACGACGCCCTCCATCCGCCAGGTCCGTGACGGTTCGCGGTGACGGGCGACGCTGGGCCGCCGACCGCGGCGCCGGTCGCACCTGCCAGAAGTTGTCGGGGAGAACGCCTGGCGGATCGCTTCTGTCGGACGTTCCCCGGATGAACATGCGGCGGCCTGCCCCTGCCACGCGCACATCGGGAGAGAAGCCGGCAGGTGGCCCGCGCGACGCGTTCCCGGGATGAACGTTCGGCGGATTGCTCGGCAGACGCGCTCCCCGGGTGAACATCTGGCGGCAGGGAGCGACCGAGCCGGGAGCCGCCACGTGCCACGAGCCGCCACGTCCGGGGGCTTGCGCCTCGGGAGCCGCCACGTGCCACCGGACGTGCGTCGTCGCGGGGCCGTGTCGGTCGCGAGGTTGACCGGGCCGCTACCGGCGCCCGCCGCCCCCGGTGACCCGCAGAAGCATCAGGAACAGGTTCACGAAGTCCAGGTACAGGGCGAGCGCCCCGAGCACCGAGGCGTTCTCGCGGTTCTGGATCCACGCCATGCGGCCGTTCTTGATGCGCTGCACGTCGAACGCGGTCAGGCCCGTGAACAGCAGGGTGCCCACGATGCCGATCACGAAGCTGAGCCCGCTGCCGCCGACGAACATGTTCGCCAGCGAGGCGACCACGATCCCGATCAGCCCGGCGAACAGCAGCCCGCCCAGGCTGGTGAGATCGCGGCCGGTCACGTACCCGTAGAGCGCGGCGGCGCCGAAGATCGCGGCGGCGCCGACGAACGCGGAAGTGACCGAGCCGATGTTGTAGACCGCGAGGATGATCGCGAACATGGCGCCGTTGAGCGCCGCGTAGACGAACAGCATCAGGAGCGCCACGGTCGAGTTCAGCCGGTTGATCGCTGCGCTGAGCCCGATCACCATCGCGAACTCCGCGATGATCAGCAGGAAGAAGTCGTTTGCGACCAGCTGAAGCGCGCTCTCGTTCGCCAGCGTCATGAAGGCCGTCGCGGCGCTCACCAGCAGCGCGAGGAACATCCAGACGAAGCTGGCGGTGAGGAAGCCCTCCCGCACGCCGGCGACCGGACGGGCGGTCAGGGCACGGGGGTCCCAGCCGTAGCCGACCGGCCCATGCTGCGCGTCGGGCGCGTCGGGTGCCTCGTACCGGTTGGGGTCGTTGCGGTTCGTGTTGAACACGGAAGGTTCTCCTTGGTTTCCGGCCGTCAGGCCGTCTTAAAGTGTATGCCTCCTGCGTCAAGAGGCGATGAAGACCCGGTGAAGCTACGGTTCGACGTCCGGGACAGCGTCGGAGGGGAACGGCGCTCCAGCGGGGCGTGCCGCACCAGGGACTCCGGGTGAGGGGGGCCGGGGCGACGACCCCGCACCGCCGGGCGAGCGGGGCACGATGCCGGTCGTCCCCGGCACGTTGCCGGTCGTCCCCGGCACGATGCCGGCCGACCCGGGCACGATGCCGGCCGACCCCGCACCGCCGGGCGAGCGGGGCACGATGCCGGTCGTCCCCGGCACGATGCCGGCCGACCCGGGCGCACCGCCGGGCGAGCGGGGCACGATGCCGGCCGACCCGGGCGCACCGCCGGGCGAGCCGGGCACGATGCCCGGCACCCGGACTGCCTCGTACCGCCCGAACTGCGGCAGCCGCCACGCGATCAGGCCCAGGCCGACGAGGCACGCCAGGCCGCCGCTCACGACCGAGAACTGCGCATTGACCGCGGCGGCGACCACCGTCGCCTCCATGTCGCCGAGCCGGGGGCCGGCCGTGACGACCATCCCGTGCAGCGCCGAGAGCCGGCCGCGCAGCTCGTCGGGGGTGGCCAGCTGCAGGATCGTCGCGCGGAACACGGCGCTGATCACGTCCGCCGCACCGGCGATCGCCAGGAGCAGCAGCGCGAGAGGCAGCGAGAACGTCGCAAGGCCGAAGGCCGTGATGGCGATCCCCCAGAGTGCGACCGCGATGTAGACGGCCCGCCCCTGGAAGTGCACGCGCGACACCCATCCCGTGAGCAGCGCTCCGACCAGTGCACCCGCGGCCGGTGCGGCGGCGAGCAGCCCGTAGCCCTGGGCGCCGACATGGAACACGGTGAGGGCGAGGATCGGGAACAGTGCCTGCGGCATCCCGAAGATCATCGCGTCGAGATCGACGACGAACGTGGCGAGGATCTCGGCCCGGCTGCGCGCGAACCGGAGCCCCTCCCCGACGGCCGCGAGGCCCGGGCGGACCACGCCCTTCAGCGCCGGGATCGGCGCGATGACGACGAGGGCGGCGAGCGACGCGCCGTAGGTGACGGCGTCGACCAGGTAGGCGCCGGCGGGCCCGACGGTGGCGATCAGCAGGCCACCGATCGCGGGGCCGACCACGCCGGCGGTCTGGAACCCGGCCTGGTTGAGGGCGATCGCCATGGTCAGGCGCTCGCGCGGGACGAGCCGCGGCACGGCAGAGGTGCGCGCCGGCTGGTCCACGGCGGAGACGGTTGCGGCCAGGAACGCCACGACGTACACCAGCACGATCGGGATGTGCGGCACGGCCGCCAGCACCGCGAGCGACGCACTGGAGAGCGCCAGGATCGACTGCGTGAGGAGCAGGAGCCTGCGGCGGTCCACCGCGTCGGCGATCGCGCCGCCATACAGCGAGAACGCCACCAGCGGCACGAGCTGGACCATCGAGAGCGCACCGATGGAGAGCGGCGAGCCGGTGGCGACCCACAGCTGGTACGGCAGCGTGACGACCGTCACCTGCCGGCCGATGGAGCTCACCACCTGGCCCACCCAGATCAGCCGGAAGTCGCGATCCCTCCGCAGTGGCTCCAGGTCGAGCAGCAGGGATGCCGGGCGGCTCACGCGCGGGTCAGGCGGCGCCCGTCGGGTTCCGTGGCTCGGGCGCGGGGGACGCGGGCGCGGGGGACGCGGTCGCGGGCCCCGATGCCGCACCGCCGGCCCGGGGACGGCGCGCGCGCGGAGCGGCCCGGGCCGGGCGAGGCTCCCGAGATTCGGCGGCCTCGGCGGCGCGGGCGAGGACCCACAGGAAGTCGGCGAGCCGGTTCAGGTACGGCACGGTCCACTTGCCGGCGAGCCCCTGGCGATCGAGCCCGACGACGCGCCGCTCCGCCCGCCGGACGATGGTGCGGGCAAGCTCGATCGACGCGGACACGCGGCTCTCCCCGGGGACCACGAACTCCGACGGCATGGAGACGTGGGCCTCGAGATCGGCGAGTGCCGCCTCGACGCCCTGGACCATCGGCTCGGTCACGCGGGTGACGCCGTCCTGCAGGCGATCCTTCGCCTCGGGATTCGTGGCGAGTTCCGCCCCGACCACGAACAGCTCGCGCTGGAACCGCAGGATGAGGTCGCCGATGCCGGCGAGCGTGGGCGTGAGGACACCGTACTGGTGCTTCATCGCGAGCTCGGCCCGTGCGAGCCCCAGCGCGGCGACGGCCTCATCGACCGTGCCGTACGCCTCCGTCCGGATGTCGTCCTTGGCGACCCGCTCACCCCCGAACAGGAGCCCCGTCGTGCCGTCATCGCCGCGTCCGGTGGCCACGGCGCTGTCGCGGATGCCGGGTCTCCTGCCGGTCACGGCCGCTGGCCGGTCGTCGTCGGTCGCCTGGTCGTGGCCGTCCAGGTCACCACACCAGGCCCGCATCGCGCGGATCCCAGCGCTCGGCCAGCAGGGTGATCTTCACGTCGTGCCCCACGACCTCCTCGGTCGCCTCCTTGACCTGCTGGATCATCGAGCCCGCGTACGGGCAGAACGGCGTGGTGAGGATCATCTTCACCTCGGTCTGGTCAGGTCCGAGGACGATCTGCTTGATCAGCGCGAGCTCCACCACGTTCATCCCGATCTCGGGGTCCACCACGGTCCGGAGAGAGTCGAGGATGGCGAGCTCGGTGGCGCGCCGCTCGGCGTCGAAGGCGGGCGGAACGGGAGTGGGGGCCGGGGCGGTGGGAGCTGAGGCGGCCGGGGCCGACGCGGCCGGGGCCGGAGCGATCACCGACGGTCCCGGATAGGCGGGCTGCTGGGCGGGGGCGACGTCGGGCGACGTGTCGGGGGCGGTGTCGGTCATGATCGGGTCGGGTCCTCGATGAGCGCATGCGGCGCGGGGGACGCGGCCGTGCGCGGGTCGGCCCTCATCCTAGCACCGAACGGCTCAATTCCGAGTGATCTGGTCAGATAGCAGGGGCGGGGCTGTGCCCGGCCGGGCGAGTCCCAGCGGCGGCCGGATGCCGATCAGCCGGCCTGCTGTACCCGGTTCGTGACGATCCCCGCCAGCTCTCGGAGGTGCTCCGGGAACTGCGCCGCATCTTCCGGCGCGTACCCCGGGCCGCACAGCGAGCCATCCGGCTCGAAGAACTCGGCGTACCGGTCACGGTGGGCCGATGCGAAGCGGAACGCTTCGGCCACGCCGACCCTCCGGAGCTCGGGGTGCTCGGCGATCATGCGGTCCGGCGTCAGGCCGTGCGCGCGCATCTCGAGGATGTTCCGGACGGTGAGCCGGGTGGCGTAGCAGAACGGTTCGCCGTTCATGATGAGCGGATCGGTCTGTACCCACTTGATCGTCATCGCCGTCCCCTAGTCCAGGATCCCCGCGCCCTTCCAGAGGAACTGGAGGATCGGGTTGCGTGGCCGGTCGCCCGGCAGGTGCCGGGGCCGTTCGAGGCGCGCGAGGCCGGCCTCGATCACGAGGTCCGCCGCGTCGCCCTCCGCCGGCGGGAGGTCGGACCGGGCGGCGTCCAGCGTGCCCAGCAGCATGGTCGCCAGGTCCTCGAGGGGGACCCGGCGGCGGCGGAACACGGGGATGATCGTCCGTACGTACTCGGTCACCGGCGTGGCGCGTCCCTGCTCGAGCGCGAACGCGAGCTGCTGGACGTGGCGCTCGCAGTCGCGGAGGAAGGTGCTCAGCTGGAGCGCGCCGTACCGCGTCCCGAGGCTCGGGTCCCGGGAGATCGCGGCCCGCAGGGCGTCGGCCGCGAGCCGGTTCCGGTCGGTGCGAAGACGTGCCCCCGCCTCGGGCATGGGCGCGAGGGGAGTGGCCGCGGGCTCCCGCGTCGGGGACTGCATGCGGCGAAGTGTACCGTGCGCGGCCCTGGCCGGCGGGCGCCCTGGCGCCTCACCCGGATCTCGGCCGCAGGTCCTCCTCGAGACCGGACGGCGTGAGCTGCTCGGTGAGCAGCCGCAGGAACCGCGCACGAGCCCCCTCCTCCGACCCGGCCGCGTCGCACCACCGGCCCAGGAGCGCCTCGCCGCCCGCGTAGCTGAAGACGTACGTGCGCCACAGCGGGTGCTCGACGAACTCGAGCCGCTTCTCGGCGCGTGCCGGCGACATGAGCGCCTCGTCGCAGAGGAAGGCGAGGACATCGGCCCGCGGCCGGCCGGCGGCGTGGAGCATCAGGGCCGCGTCGCCGTCCGACCCGCGCAGCCGGTGCAGGCTCGCCGAGATCGCGAGCTGCCGAACCACGTCGTCGTCGGTCACCGGCAGGCCCGCCACCCGGCAGGCCGTCCGCAGCAGCCTGGCGCGGGCGTCCGGGTCGAGCGTGAACCGCCGCCCCAGCTCGGCCAGGCCCTCGCTGACGTAGCACTCGGGCGTGTCGATCAGCAGGATCGTGGCCTCCACCCTGCGGAGCTCCACCACCAGGCGCTGCTCCTTCCAGGCGTGCTCGAGGTGGTGGCCCGGGAAGGTCTCGTGGCTCAACGTGTCGAGGAGGGCCGGAGCGCGGATCGGGAGGTCGGTGTTCAGGTCGACCCGCGAGCGCAGCCCGCCGTCGTACCAGTTGTAGCCGCTCCACGGCTGACCGGAGACCAGGCCCACCCGCATCGACTCGCCGGCGGGAGCCGGAAAGCGCGCCATCGACGCCTCGCGGATCCCCGGCAGCAGCGCGTCGACCACAGCCTGGATGCGATCCGGCGGGACCACGAAACGAGCGTCCCACGCCTCCAGCCGGTCGACCAGCGGCCCCGGCCCGGGCAGCAGGCGCTCCAGCTCGCGGCGCACCTCCGGGTACGTCGCTGGCGGGAGGTACGACGGCGGAGCGTCGAAGCAGCGCGTCACCTCCTCGGCGTACGGGAGCACGGGGCCGGCCCGGCGCGCCGCCAGCGTCTCGAGCGCCACGAGCTGCCGGTCGAGCCAGCGGCGCCGATCCGGCTCGGCGATCTCCGCCGCCACCCGCTCCCGGAGCGTCGCGGCGTCCTCGGCCAGGCGCCCGGGAGGACGGAGGTTCTCCATGTCGACACGGGCCTTGAGGTCGCGCGGCCCGTAGTACCCGTCGACGAGCCCGGAGACGTGCTGGTCGAGTCGAAGCGCCAGGAGCAGGTAGTCGCGGGCGATCGGATCCGGCTCGGGCACCAGCCGCTCGCCGCCGACCGCGGTGACGGACTCGCCCGGGCGATCGGGTGCCGTCACCGCCCCGTCTCCCCCACGAAGGGGGCGCCCTGCTCCTCCAGGGCACGCTGGCTCATCCGCAGCACCGCCGTCTTCTGCCTGGCGACGTCGCGCACGTACGCCGCCTCCTCGTCGGGCGTCATGGCGCGGCCACGGGGCGCCGTCGGGCGACCGACCATCAGCCAGGACAGGTGATACCGATCCATGGTGCCCCAGATGGCGCCCAGGAGATCGTCGGAGAGCTGCAACCACAACCGCAGCCCTCCCAGGCTCGGTGCCATCTGCAGGCGGTCGCCCTGGGCGACCAGCCGCGCGGTCTCGGCGATCGCGGCGGCACGGTCCATGGGCCCATCGACCTCCGTCACCTGCGCCGGTCAGTCGGCCGGGGACGGGGCGAGCGTGCGTCCGAGGAACGCCAGCGTCCGCCGCCACGCCTCGTCGGCCTCGGCGGAGAACTCCTCCCGGCGCCGATCGAAGAACGAATGGGTGGCGCGCGGGTAGACGTGGATCTCGTGCGGTACGCCTGCGGTCGACAGGACGCGGTCGAGCTCCTCGACCTGGCCGACCGGGATCCCCTCGTCGGCGCCCCCGTAGTGCCCGAGGACCGGGCGGGCGAAGCGGCCCACGACGGAGAGCGGGCCACCGTGCCCCGACCGGTCGGGGCCGAGCTGTCCGTAGAACGAGACGACGGCCGCGGGCTGGACGGTGGAATCGGGGAGCGCCTGGAGCAGCGCGTTGCGCCCCCCGAAACAGAACCCGAGGACGGCGAGCGCCCGCACCCGGCCGGTGCCGCGCAGACGGCCGGCGGCCGCGGCCGCGTCCGTCGCCACGCCCTCGGGCGTCGACTTCGCGATGTGCGGCATCTGGTCGAAGTCGACGGGATGCGGCTCGGTGCCGGCGGTGCGGCCGAAGTAGTCGAAGGCGATGGCGTCGTGGCCGGCCTCCGCGAACCGCATCGCGAGCTCCTCGTAGAAGTGTCCGAGGCCACGCCAGTCGGGGAAGATCACCACTCCGCCACCCGAGGGATGCGGCGCCCGTGCCTCGAAGGCTCTCAGGCGGTTCCCGTCGGACGCGGTCAGCACCAGGTCGTGGGTCTCGAGGGCGCCGCCGGCCATGGGCGTGGGGCGCAGATCGGCGGGGAGTTCCGGGGGACGAGCATCTGCGTCGTGGCACATGCCCGCAGCATGCCACGGGTCGGCGGACAGGGCCCGTGGCGCGGGCTCTGGTCGTGGGCGCGGCAAGAGCTGGACGCGCGGACCCGCGCGCTACGCCTCGTCGCGAACGAACGCCTCCCGGTCCGAGCGCGCCCGGAGCGTCCACCGCCCGGGGCGACCGTCGCCGATCGGCCGTCCGTCGACGCGAGTCACCGGCAGCACGCCGGCCACGGAGCTGGCCAGGAACGCCTCGTCCGCCTCGAAGAGATCCTCCCGCGCGAGCCATCCTTCGCGCGCGTCCAGCCCCACCTCCGCGGCCCACCGGAGCAGCCACTGGCGCGTGGTGCCCGCGAGGATGCCGCACGCAAGCGCGGGTGTCGCGAGTTCGCCTCGCCGCACGAGAAAGAGGCTCGCCGAGGTGGCCTCGGCCAGGTGGCCGTCGGTGGTGAGGAACAGGGCGTCGTCGGCTCCTTTGCGGCGCGCCTCGAGCCGCGCGTACACGAACTCGGCGCGACTGGTGGTCTTGACGGCGGCGAGCGGGCTCGACGGATCGCGGCGGACTGTCGAGATCGCCAGGTGCAGGCCACGCGTCAGTAACTCGGCGGGCGGAGGGAGAACCTGTGACGCCTGCACGACCATGGTCGGGCGCACGTCGACCGGCGGCAGGAGGCTGCGCCCCTCGGCCGGGCCGCGGCTGACCGTCACGCGCACGGACACCTCGATCCCTGGCGCGGAGAGCCCGTCGGTGGCGAGCAGCGCGCCGATCGCGGTGCGCAGCGTGGCCTCGACATCAGCCGGAAGCGGGATCTCCAGCGCGGCGGCGGACCCCAGCAGGCGCTCGGCGTGGAGCGGCAGCTCCAGGATCCGGCCGCCGAACACGCGGATGGTCTCGAAGACCGCGTCGCCGAGCAGGAAGCCGCGGTCCAACACGGAGACCAGCGGAGCGTCCGCCGGCACCAGGCGGCCGTTCGCCCAGGCATGAGCCGTGCCGTAGGTGGGCGTCTCTGGTTGCCCCGCACCGTCCGACCCGCCCGGGCCACCCGCGCCGTCCGTGCCGCCTGCCGGGCTCACGGGATCCCGCCCTCGTCGCGGGCGAACTCGCGCAACCGGTCCCCGCACGTCCCGGCGAGGGCCCGCGCCTGGAGGACGAACCAGGGATCCACCCGGCTCGAGTCCTCGATCGTCACGGTCTCGCCGTGCGCATCCGATCCGACCTGGATGCCCTCGACCGTTCGGTAGTCCGTCATCCAGTTCGCCTGCAGCTGCACGATCGCGTCGATGACCACCCTCCGGTCGAACGACCAGTCGAGCCATCGCGCGTTGAGCGCGTCGACGATGTCACGGACCCGCACCGGCTGCCCGCGCGGAACCTGCGCCAGCAGGTGCACGATCCGGAGCGCCGCGAACGGATCGCCCGACTCGGCGACCACGGGTGGCCGGATGTCGGGGTCGGGCAGTCCCGGAACGTCGCGCAGGCTCAGCATGGGGGAGGGCAACCTCGATGGGTACCGGCAGGAGTGCCAGCGAGGCTAGCACGACGAGCCGGCGAGAGGCGGTGGGCGCCGGCGATGCCACCCGGCACGCGACAGATGCCGGTCACCTCGCCTACCATCGCGTGCATGCCCGAGCCGTCCCCGCGCGATCCCCGGCGAGCCCCGCAGCCACCCGCCATGCGAGCCCGCTTCGCCGAGCTGGTCGTCCTGCCCGATCCGCTGATCGACCTTGCCACCGCCTGCGCCTGCATCGCGGCCGAGGCGGGCATGGAGTCGAGCCCCCGGGCCCTGCACGACGAGCTCGACATGCTGGCCGAGCGCGTCCGCAGCGAGCTCCCGCCGAGGCTTCGCGACGCGGCCCGCCGCGCCGCCGGGATCCGGGCGCCGGTCGAAATCGACGCGATCCTCGACGGCCTCCACCACGTCCTGTACGACGAGCTGGGGCTGAGCGGAGCGCCCCGGGACGCGTGGGAGCCACGCCACACCTGCCTCGCCGACGTGATCCGGCTCCGTCGCGGGCTCCCGATCGCCCTCGGCGTGCTGGAGCTCGAGGTTGGCTGGCGCCTGGGGTTGCCGCTCTTCGGGATCGGGCTGCCGGGTCACTTCATCGTGGGCGGGCCCGACGGCCGGCTGATCGACCCGTACGGCCGCGGCCGGGCGCTGTCCGCCGACGACTGCGAGGGGCTGATGCAGGAGGCGCTGGGGCGGCCGGTCGCGTTCCGCCGCTCGATGCTCCAGCCGGCGAGCCGGCACGAGATCATCGCCCGGATCCTGGGCAACCTGCGCGGGATCTACCTGTCACGCCGGGAATGGGCCCACGCGCTCTCCACGCTCGAGCTGCTCGTGATCCTGGACCCGGTGGACCCGGCGTTGCGGCGCGATCGGGCACTCCTGTACGGGCGCTGTGGCCGGTTCACCGACGCGGTGCGCGGCCTGGACCGCTACCTGGAGGAACTTCCGGAGGCACCCGATCGGGACGAGGTGCGGATCGCGCGCTCGATCTTCGGGGGGCGGCGGAACTAGGCGAGCCCGAGGGAACGGCCGAACCCGGCCGAACCCGGCCGGTCCCAGCCGGTTCGTCAGCCTGCGTCCACCATCGGCTTCACCTCGCCGATGAGCCGCTCGATCGTCTCCACGTCGTAGGGTGCGGGCATTTCCGGGATCAGCGTCGAGAAGCCGATCTCGCGGAACGCGCGCAGGCGGCCGGCGATCTGCTCCGGCGTCCCGAGCCAGACGTCCTCGTCCTCGGCGTAGGGACAGCGGTTGTGCTCCAGCTGTGCCGCGTAGACGCGCCGCGCCTCGGCCTCGCCGTCGCGGATCACGAGCTTGCAGGAGACCGTCCGCTCGATCCCGCGCTCGTCGCGGCCGACGTCGGCACAGTGCTGCCGCAGCACCTGGTCCTTGTGGCGCAGCCGATCCACGCTCCCGGACGAGGCGTTCCACATGTCCGCGTACTTCGCCACGATCCGCAGGGTCTTCCGTTCGCCCTCGCCGCCGATGAGGATCGGCAGGTGGCGCTGGACCGGCGCGGGGTGGTGCCGGACCTCCTCGAAGTCATAGCGCGGGCCGTGATGCGTGACGATCTCCCCGTCGAGGACCCGCCGGACGAGCCCGACCGACTCGTCGAGCCAGTCGAGCCGCTGCCCGAACCCGCTCCCGAACTCGATCCCGTGGGCCTCGTGCTCGAGCTCGAACCAGGCGGCTCCGATGCCGGCGATCGCGCGCCCACCGCTGATGTGATCGAGGGTGGCGGTCTGCTTGGCATACAGCCCCGGGTTGCGGAAGGTGTTGGCGCCGACCATCAGTCCGAGCCGGACGTGCTCGGTGGATGCCGCCCACGCGGCGAGGACGCTCGGCCCCTCGAAGTAGTCCTGGTACGGATCGCCATAGATGGCGTAGAGATGGTCCCAGGCCCAGAGGTGGTCATAGCCGAGGGCGTCGACTCTTCGGGCCGCCGCCAGCATCGGCGCCCAGGGCGTCGCCTGCGCCCACAGCAGGATCCCGAGGCGTAGCCCGGCCATGTCCATCCCTCCCCGCTCACCCGGCGTCCGCCGGTCGGCGGCAGTGTAGCCGGGCCGGAACGAGCGCCGCGCGGGTGTGCGAGGCGCGGGGTCGGCCTTCGACGACGATCAGGAGGCGGTGTCTCCGTCCGTCCCGTCCGCGTCCGAGCCGGCCGACGCGCCGGACTCGCCCTCCCCGAGAGCCGGCGGCGCCTGCCGGCCCTCGATCGGACCGACGCCGAGCGGCACCCACTTCGAGGGGTCCTGCAGCCGGTGCGCCTCGGTGGCGCCGCGCGTGTGGATCTCGGCGAAGCCGGCGGGCTCGATCCACATCGCGTCACCATCGAGCAGCGCCGTCACGCCCTTCTGGCCCGGCTCGGGCCGCTGGTGCCGGCAATACCAGCACTTCGACCGGTCGTGCGGCGTGTAGTCCAGCGGCTCCTCGTAGGTGGTGATGTAACCCTCGTAGTTGCGCAGCACGACCTTGTGGTCGGAGTAGCTGATCAGGTAGTTGGGCATCACCGGGATCTTCCCGCCGCCGCCGGGCGCGTCGATCATGTAGGTCGGAACGGCGAACCCGGAGGTGTGACCGCGCAGCCCCTCCATGATCTCCAGGCCCTTGCCGACCGGGGTCCGGAAGTGCCCGGCCCCCTCGACCAGGTCGCACTGGTAGATGTAATAGGGCCGCACCCGGATCTCCACGAGCTTCTGGACGAGATCGCGCATGGTGTGGACACAGTCGTTGACGCCGGCCAGCAGCACCGACTGGTTGCCGAGGGGCACGCCGGCCCGGGACAGTTTGTCGCAGGCCCGCGCCAGCTCGGGTGTGATCTCGTTCGGATGATTCACGTGGATGTTGAGCCACACCGGGTGGTACTTCGCCAGCATGTCGCAGAGCTCGTCGTCGACGCGCTGGGGCATGAAGACCGGCACGCGGCTGCCGATCCGGATGATCTCGACGTGGGGGATCTCGCGCAGGCCGCGGATGACCTGCTCGAGCAGCTTCGGCGCGAGCGTCAGGCCGTCGCCACCGGAGATCAGCACGTCGCGGATCTGGGGGGTGCGACGGATGTAATCGAGCTGGGCCTCGTGGTCGCGGCGGTTGAAGTTCTGGGTAGGGTCGCCCACGATGCGCGACCGGGTGCAGTAGCGGCAGTAGCTCGCGCACTGGGTCGTGACCAGCATCAGCACGCGGTCGGGGTAGCGGTGGACGAGGCCGGGGACCGGCGAGTGGCGGTCCTCGGCCAGTGAGTCCTCCATCATCCCGGTGAACGCGCGGAGCTCCCTGGCGGTGGGGATGACCTGGCGGCGGATCGGGTCGTTCGGGTCGTCGGGATCGATCAGGCTGGCGAAGTAGGGCGTGATGTCGACGCGGAACTTGTCGGGCGCGCTCAGGCCCTCGCGCTCGTCCTCGGTCAGGTTGAGGACACGACCGAGCTCCTCGAGCGTGTTGATCCGGTGCGACAGCTGCCAGCGCCAGTCGTTCCACTGCTCGTCGGACACGTCGGCCCAGGTGGGGGCGCGCCGGCTGACGGCCAGCTTCCCGTCAGGGCCGAGCCGGCGGGCCGGGTCACGCCGGTTGACGAACGGCAACGCCTCGACGGCCCGGTCGGCTGCGTGGGCGGTTCCGTCCGCGGGGTTCGCGGAGGCGGCTCGTTCCCGGGCCGTCTGATCCGCCGTCTTGCTCGTGTTCACCGCCTGCTCCTGTTCACCGGTCGACCCGTGGCCAGCGTCGCTGCATATCCCTTATGCACCCTGCATGGAGCCTCGATGGTAGCGCACGCGCGGCGCCACGTCGTCGAGTTGGAGCGAACCACGTGGGGGCCGAGCGTGACATCGTCTGCGACATCGCGGGGACGAGGCGAACGGGACCCCTGCCGGACGGCATGCAGGAACAGGGCCGTTTGCTATAGTTCCGGCCGATGGACAAGGCATTCGAGGCCGCGTTCGCGCAGCCGATCGCGTACCTGATCGCGGTCGCCATGTCCGCCGCGCTGATCGGGCTCGTGCTGCGGGTCGCGCTGGTCCCGGCCGGCCGGTACAGCGGGCTGTCGCACGCGATCACGAGCCGCAACAGCCGCTGGCTGTTCCTGATCCTGATCGTGGTCTGGGCCGTGGCCATGGGTTCCATCAACTTCCTGGGGGTCTCGTACCTGACGGTCGGCGGGCTCGCCTTCATCGGCCTCCTGGTTGGCTTCCTCCTGTTCATGGGATTCATCTGGTCGGTGATCGGCGGATAGCCGAGCAGGCAGGCGTGCGCGACGGCACGCGTCCCGCCCTGTGCGTCAGCGGCCCGCCGCCGCCCATACGATCTACACAAACCGTGGCGAGATGTGCAGGTGGTCGGGATGGCGAGCGAGCAGAGCAACCGGTTCAACGTCTTGCTCGACGACGAGCACGCCGCCCGACTGCACCGTCTGGCGGAGAGGACCTACATCAATCCCGGGACGCTCGCGCGCTCCCTGCTCTCGACGGCGCTCGATCAGGCGGAGCCCGACGCCGCCACCATCACCAGGCTGCTGGACGCCATCCCCGGCGCGTGGGAGCGCGCGCACGAGGGTCTCGCCGACATCGCCGCCGGTCGCGTGATCCCGCTCGACGAGCTGTAGCCGAATGGCGCGCGTCGTCGTCACGGAGGCGGCGCGAGCCGGCCTTCACGCGATGATCCTCAGCCACAGCCTGCCTCCCTCCACGACCGATCGCGTTCGAGCGTCCCTACGGACGCTGGCCGACTTTCCCCTTCTCGGTCCCGCACTCGAGGGCAGGTGGCAGGGGTTCCGGTTCGTCCTGGGGCCGTAGCCCTGGATGCTGCTCGTCTACGTGTGGGACGAGGAAGCCGACGAGGTCTCCGCCGTCACCATCGAGGACGCACGGTCGGCGAGCGCGGCGACGAGCGAGCGGTAAGGATCAGCTCTCGGGCAGTCGTCATTGGCTCGCCATCGCCCCCCGCAGTCCGGCGTTTGGTGACCAGCTTGGGGGAGGTGCGGGCGCGTGAGGCGTCGCAGCGCACCGGGGGTGGGGACCAGACGCGTATGACACACAGGCGTCCCGCACCCGCCTGACACCCGCCCCCCGGCGCCACCGGGCACAGCGCGCGCGACGTCGCGAACAGGCCCGGACACTTCGTTCGCCGCCCACGGCTTCCCGGTATGCTCCCATCCAGCGCCCACGCCGCACACATCGAACCTCGCGCTCCTGGCCGCGCGGACTCCGGAGGGACTCGTGAAGAAGGTCACCGTCACATGGGATCCCGAGCGTGCCACGTTCGTGGCCCGCGGTTCCCGCAGCGACCACACGATCGAGATGGCGGCGCCGGCGGAGGACCGCTCGATGCACGGGTTCTCGCCGTCCGAGACCCTCCTCGCCGCCGTCGGGGGCTGCTCGGCATGGGACGTGGTGGAGATCCTGCGCAAGCAGCGCCAGCCGGTGACGGGCGTGGAATTGCGCGTCGAGGGGGAGCAGCTCGCCGAGGCGCCGTGGGCCTACAGCCGGGTGGTCGTCACCTACGTCGTCTGCGGAAGGGGCGTGGATCCCGCGACGGTGGAGCGCGCGGTACGCCTCAGCAACGAGAAGTACTGCTCCGTGATCGCCACGATCCGCGGCGTGGCGAGCGTCGAGAGCGACATCGAACTGATCGAGGAAAGCGCGCCGGGCGAGGGGTGCGAGCCGGTTGCCGCCGGTCAGCGGGAGCCCTGAGCCGGGCGACGTGAACCGGTCGGAGACCAGGCGGCGCGGCGCCTCCCCGGACGATACCGTCCCCGGGCCGGAGCCCGCCGGCCGCTTCGGGGCGATCGGATCGTGGGTCGCGCGCCACCCCTGGCCCGTCCTGGCGACCTGGGCCGCCCTCGTCCTGCTCGCCGCCCCGCTCGCCCCCCGAGCGCCCGGCGTCCTGAGCGCCGGCGGCTTCACCAGCAGCCAGCTGGAGTCGTCCAGGGCCCAGCAGCTCCTCGAGCGGCAGCTCGGGCTGCCCCCGTCGGCGCTCGTCATCGTCATCCAGTCGGAGAGCAGCGCCCGCGCCGGCAGCCAGGCATTCGACGCCGCGGCCGCGCGGGCCGTCTCGAACGTGCCGAAGGCGGCGCACGTGACCGGGATCCTGCCGTACACGCTCGACCCCCACCAGGTCAGCGCCGACCGGACCGTGGTGTACGACGTGGTCTCGCTGGACCTGCAGCCGGACCAGTCGCCCCAGGCGCTGGCGCCCGTGCAGGCCGCCCTTGTCCCCGTGCCCGGCATCCGCACGTACCTCGCGGGAGGACCTTCGTTCTACGGCGACATCCAGACCGTCTCCGAGTCCGACCTCCGGCGCAGCGAGATCGTGTCGCTCCCGCTCGCCGCGATCGCGCTCCTGCTCGTCTTCGGCAGCGTGGTCTCTGCGGCCGTCCCGCTGGCGGTCGGCGGGACCGCGGTCGCCCTCTCCCTCGCGATCATCTTCGTGCTCGCCAGCCTGACGCCGATGAGCATCTTCGTGCTCAACCTGACCACGCTCCTCGGGCTCGGACTGGGGGTGGACTACTCGCTGCTGATGACGAGCCGCTTCCGCGAGGAACTGGCCCGCCGGGGCGGTGGCCGGCGTGCGGACGGATCGGTCGACCGGGAGGCCGTCGAGTCGGCCGTCGCGGTGACGGTCGCGTCGGCCGGGAGAGCCGTCTTCTTCAGCGGGCTCACCGTGCTGCTCGGGCTGGGTGGGCTGGTCCTGTTCGAGTTCATGATCCTGCGGTCGGTGGGGGTCGCCGGCGCGATCGTGGTGGGACTCGACGTGGCCGCCGCGATGTCCCTGCTCCCGGCGCTGCTGACGATCGCCGGGCCTCGGATCGACGCGCTCGCGGTCCGGCGCCTCGGGCACCGCGACCCGGAGGCGGCCGAGGGAGGCTGGGGGCGGCTCGCGCGCTGGGTGATGGCCCGCCCGGTCCGCGTCTTCGTGCCGACGCTGGCGATCCTGGTGCTGGTCGGGCTCCCCTTCCTGCACGCCCGGTTCAACGCGCCCGACGCCAGCATCCTGCCGCCCAGCGTGCCGTCCCGCCAGGCGTACGACCTGCTGGTGCGCGAGTTCGGCCCCGGCGAGTTCGACCCGCTGCTGCTGGCGATCCACACCACCGGCCCGGTCGACACGCCGGCGAACATCGGCAGGCTCTACGACTGGTCCCGCCGGCTGGCCGCCGATCCCAGCGTGGTGCGAGTCGAGGGCATCGTGAACCTCGACCCACGGCTGACTCGGGCGCAGTACCAGCTGCTGTACTCGACCCCGGACGGGCCGCCGGACCGGTTCACCGCGAGCGAGCTCCAGGCGACCACGCGCGGCGACCTCACCACGTTCTCCGTGTACACGCCCTACGACCCGAACCGCACCGCGTTCCGGACGCTGGTGGACGAGCTGCGCAACCCGTCGTCCGCGCTGGCGCCGCCGCCGGGCATCACCGTCCAGGTCGCGGGTGGCGCGGCGGACGTGGCGGACGTGGTCAACGCGGTCGCTGCCGAGTTCCCGCGCACGGCGCTCTTCATCATGCTCACCACGTACCTGGTGCTGTTCCTGCTGCTGCGATCCGCGGTGCTGCCGCTCAAGGCGCTGGTGATGAACAGCCTCTCGATCGTGGCCAGCTTCGGCGCGCTCGTGTGGATCTTCCAGGACGGGAACCTCTCGGCGCTGCTCGGGTTCAGCCCGCTCGGCTTCGTGGAAACCACCCAGCCGGTGATCCTGTTCTGCGTGCTGTTCGGCCTCTCGATGGACTACGAGGTGTTCCTCCTCAGCCGGATGAAGGAGGTCTACGACCGGACCGGCGACAACCGCGAGGCGGTGGCCCGGGGCCTGGAGCGGTCGGGCCGGATCGTCACGAGCGCCGCGCTCATCGTGGTCGTGGTGGCCGGGTCGTTCGCGTTCGCCGACATCGTGCTGATCAAGGCGCTGGGGCTGGGGGTCGCGATCGCGGTGGCGCTCGACGCGACGGTGGTACGCGCGCTGCTGGTCCCGGCGACGATGCGCCTGCTGGGCGACTGGAACTGGTGGATCCCCCGGAGGCTGGCGCGCTGGGTGGAATCGCGGCTGCCGCTCATCGAAGGGGCGACCATCGTCCAGGTGGTGGCGCTCATGGCGGTGGTTGCGCTGGTGCTCGCGGCGTGCTCGCCCGAGGGCCGGCTGCTGGGCACCGATCCGACGCCGCGACCGCCGCTTCCGGCTGCCGCTCCGTCCCCGACCCCTGCGAGCGATCCTCGTCCGCTCTCGTTCCCGCGCGACGAGGCTCCGCACGACCGTCTCACGGAGTGGTGGTACTACACCGGCCACCTGCAGGCGGCGTCGGGCCAGCGGTTCGGGTTCGAGTTCGTGATCTTCCGCGCCGAACGGGGCTCGTTCCCGGTCTCGTGGGCGTCGCACCTCGCCCTGACCGACGAGTCGGGGCAACGGTTCGTCTACGACCAGCGATCCGAGATCGGGCCCCAGGTCGACCTGATGGCGGCGCAGCTCGCGGGGGGCTCGGCGTCGCCGGCGGATGCGGCGGCTCCGGGACCGGCGGGGGGCTCGGCGTCGCCGGTCGGTGCGGCGACCCCTGGATCGGGGCTGTCGCTGGGCGGCCTGTCCCTCCCGGCGGGGATCGGCCCGGGAGCGGGGTTCGCGCTGGGGATCGCTGGTGTGCCGGGCGCCACGGGCGCCGTCCCGTCCGGTGAATCGCCGTCGCCGGGCCAGTCGGGCGCATCGGGCTCGTCGGGCGCATCGGGCTCGTCCGGGTCGCCCTGGGTCATGGCGGGCATCGGCGGACACGACGCGATCAGCGCGACCGGCGCCACCGCCGGCTTCGGGCTCCAGCTGCGCCTCGACTCGGGCGGCCGGCCACCGGTCCTTCACGACGGCAATGGCTGGATCGACTTCGGCGTCGCGGGCGGTTCCTACTACTACTCGCGCACCCGGATGGCCGCGCAGGGCGTCCTGACGATCGGCGCCCAGCGGCTCCAGGTGCAGGGCGAGGCGTGGTTCGACCACCAGTGGGGCAACTTCATCGCGGTCGGTGCGGGAGGCTGGGACTGGTTCGCGGTCAACCTCGCCGACGGCACCGACCTGACCCTCTCGCTCGTGCGCGACGCGTTGGGCGCCTACCCGCTCGTGTACGGGACGCTGGTGCATCCCGATGGCACGTACGAGCACCTGGACCGGTCCCAGTTCATGGTCCAGGTGACCGCGCACTGGACGAGCCCACGTACGGGGACGACGTACCCGGCCGGCTGGACGATCACGCTGCCGGCACAGGCGCTGACGATCCACCTGCAGCCAACGGTCGCCGACCAGGAGCTCGACGCGCGCGCAACGACCGGGGTCGTCTACTGGGAAGGGTCACAGGTGGTGTCGGCCGAACGCGGCGGGCAGCGGCTCGGCGGGCAGGCCTACGTGGAGCTCACCGGGTACGGCCCCTCGGGGGCGGGGGCCAGCCGCACCGGCGCGGCGCCGGTGCCATGATGCATCGGCGTCGCCGGGGAACGGAGGGGGCTCTCCGCGCCGGCGCCCGTCTCGGCCTCGACAGGAGGTGCACCTGATGCAGGCTGCCGTCTACACCGAGCGGGGTTCCGCTCGCGACGTCCTCCGGATCGCCGACATCCCGGATCCGCAGCCCGGGCCGGGCGAGGTCCGGGTGCGTCTGCGTGTGTCGGGCGTGAACCCGACCGACTGGAAGTCACGGTCCGCCGGTGGGCCACTCCCGGCATCGGGACAGATCCCAGGCCAGGACGGGGCCGGGGAGATCGACGGGGTCGGGCCGGGCGTCGACGCGGCCCGGGTGGGGCAGCGCGCCTGGGTCTATCACGCGGCGGCCGGGCGGTGGAACGGCACGGCCGCCCAGTACACCTGTGTGCCGGAACACCAGGCCGTGCCGCTGCCGGACGGCGTCTCGTTCGCGCAGGGTGCAGGGCTCGGCATCCCCTTCATCACCGCCCACCGCTGCGTGTTTGCCGGCGGGCCGGTGGCGGGACGGACGGTCATGATCACCGGCGGCGCGGGGGCGGTGGGCAACGCGGCGATTCAGCTCGCGGCCCTGGGCGGGGCACGGGTGCTCGCGACGGTCAGCTCGGAGGAGAAGCGGCGCCTGGCGACCGCCGCCGGGGCGATCCACGTCCTCGACTACCGGGCGCCCGACTTCGCCGCGGCCGTGCGCGCGATCGCGCCCGAAGGGATCGACCGGATCGTGGACGTCGCGATCGCCGGGAACCTGGCGGCCGACCTCGACGTGCTGGCCCCGCACGGGGCGGTCGTCGCGTATGCGAGCGACGCGCCCGATCCGATCCTTCCGGTCCGCCGCCTGATGGCCGCCAACGCCCGGCTCGAGTTCGTGCTGGTCTACAACCTCACGCGGGCGATGCTGGACCAGGCGGTCGACGAGATCACCGACGCGCTGCGCGCCGGCGCGCTCAGGCCGCTCCCGGAGCTCCACTTCCCGCTGGCCGAGATCGCCGTGGCGCACGAGGCGGTCGAGCGCCACGCTCCGGGGAAGGTGCTGGTCGACATCCCGTGACAGAAAGACCGATGGGCAGCGTCTCCGCCGCCCATCGGCCCCCTTCCGAATGCGCCCCGGGCCCTGGCCGTCAGGAGGTCGTTGCCCGGAACGCCGCAGAGTCAGCGTGACCCGCCCGGGCCCCTCGCCCGAGCCGGGCCGGCATGTCAGCCAGGCATCCCCTCGCCGGACACCGGCATCGCCTGCTGCGACGTCGGGAGCTCCTCGCGCCCGAGCTGCAGCAGGAACTTCGTGAACAGGTAGCCGCCGGTCAGCCCGAACAGGATCAGGCTGACGATCAGGATCGGCCACGCGGCCGGGTTCAGCCAACCCTGGTTGGCCGACAGGACGCCGGGCACCCAGCCCAGGCCGCCGAACGTGTTCCAGATGTCGGTCTCGCCGCCCGCCTCGAGCCCGTAGACCTGCGGCACGATGTAGAGGGCGGACGCGATCACCAGCAGGACGCTCACGATGCGGAACGCCTGCGGATCGTCGTCCGCGTCCCGGGTCAGCTTCACGACCAGCGCCCAGAAGAGCACGACCGCGGCGAGCGGCGAGGTGATCGGCAGCCCCAGCCCGATGTACAGGTTGGGCATCAGGAAGATCACGCTGAGCGCCAGGGTGATGATCATCAGCCCGTCCCGGATCAGGACGTAGGAGAGCCACCACACGTCGCCACCGAACCGGAGCGTGAGGCCCTGGAGGAAGCGGATCACGTAGGGACGGCTGAAATGCATGATCAGGGTGAAGGCCCACAGGATGGGGAGCACCGCGGCAAGCGAGAGCACCATCCAGCCCGAGCCGCCGTTGATGAACGACTGGGTGATCTGATCGGGGGTCATGGCACGCTCCCTGGTCTAGCGGGGCTGCGGCCTGCGGACGTCCGCAAGGCGCAGGTTGTAGATCACCGCGTACAGGCCGAGCAGCCCGACGAGCACGGCGGAGAGGTAGGTCAGCGGCAGCGACAGGTTGGTGTTCTGCGAGCTGTCGAGCAGGGCGGCGAGCTGGTTGGCGGCGCCCGACCCGATCGTGGTGACCTGGACGCCGAGCACGTACGGCACGATGTAGAGCACCGACCCGATGCCCAGCAGCACGGTCTGGAGCCGGAAGCCGCGCGCGTCGGCATCGCCCCGGGTGGTGAGCTTCAGGACGAGCACGGCGAAGGCGCAGACCGCGGCGAGGCTGCCGGTGACCGGGAGACTGTCCGCCCGTACCACGTCTGGGTAGAAGAAGATGAAGCTGCCCAGGAAGACCTGGACCAGCAGGATGTCGCGCAGGGCGACGTAGACGATCCACCAGAGGTCCGCGGCCAGTCGAAGGGTGAACTTCTGCAGCGTCGCCAGCATGTAGGGGCGGGCGAGATGCAGCGCGAGAACGAGGAGCCACAGGGCGACGAGGGCGGCCGCGATGGTCCCCTCGACGAACGGCTCCCCGACGTTGATGAACGCCTGGACCTGATCCTGATTCACCGCTGTGCTCCTCCAGTCGTGCCGGCGGCCACCGGGACGGCGCCTGGCGCCTGGTGGACCGGGGTCGGGACAGACAGGTCGTCCCGCGGCCCCCGGCCGGAGACGACCTGCACCACCCCGCAGCTGTAAACGGCGTCGCAGCGGAAGCACCGGGAGGCCTCCGCCCGTGCCGCGATCTCCTCGAAGCCGGGTTCGTTCGCGGTGAACGAGCCGGGCACGTAGTCCGGGTGCTCCACGCGGGCGCGCTCCCGGGGCACCAGGTCGAGCCTGAGCTGCCGGTCGGGCCCGGTCCGGTACCGCACCGCCGCGAAGATCTCCGCCTCGCCGTCCCGGGCACCCGAGAGGTACTCGTGGATGGAGGCGGCGGCCCGGCGGCCGTTCGCGACCGCGTCGATGACGGTCTTGGGGCCGGAGACGACGTCGCCGCCGGCGAAGACGCCGGCGCGGCCGGTGGCCAGCGTGCGCGGGTCGGCCATGATGCCGGCCCAGGAGCTGACCTCGATCCCCGCGCCCGGTGGCAGGACCGAGGGATCCGGCTCCTCGCCGATCGCCACCAGGATCGTGGAGCACGAGATCTCGAGCTGGCTGCCCGGGATGGCCTCCCAGACTGCCCGCCCGGCCTCGACGCGACCGGTCGACTGCTGGAGCCGGCAGCGCACCGAGCCAGCGCGCCCGTTGCCCAGCACCTCGTCCACCACCACGCCCGTGCGGACCGCGATGCCCTCGCGCTCCGCGGCCTCGATCTCCTCGTGCTGCGCCGGCATCTCGGCGCGACCGCGGCGGTAGAGCACCGTGACCGAGTCGGCGCCGCTGCGGAGGGCGGAACGTGCGGCGTCCATCGCCGTGCTGCCGCCACCCACCACCACCACCGGACCGGAGAGGTGAGGCTCCTCGCCGAGGTTGACCTGCTTCAGGAAGAACGTGGCGGGCACCACGCCCGGCAGCTGGTCGCCCGGGACACCCAGCCGGCGGCTCTTCGACGCACCGGTGGCGAGGAACACGGCCTTGTAGCCCTGTGCCTCGAGGTCGCTCAAGCTGAAATCGCGGCCCATGGCGCTGTCGAGGCGGAGCTCCACGCCCAGACCCACGATGCGGTCGATCTCCTCGCGGAGGACCTCGCGCGGCAGCCGGTACGACGGGATGCCGATGGCCATCATGCCGCCCGACACCGGCATCGCCTCGAAGACGGTCACGCCGTATCCGAGACGGACCAGGTAGTAGGCGGCCGACATGCCGGCGGGGCCACCGCCGACGATCGCGACGCGCTCCGGCCGGCGCTTCTTCGGCGCCTCCACCGCCGGAAGCTTGCCGTGCTCGGCCGCGAAGCGCTTCAGGTTGCGGATCGACACCGGCTCGTCGAGGGTGCCGCGGCGGCATGCCGTCTCGCAGGGCGCGGTGCAGATCCAGCCGCACACCGAGGGGAAGGGGTTCACCTCGGCGGCAACGGCATACGCGTCGTCGAAGCGGCCCTGGGCGATCAGCCCCACGTAGCGTCCGGCATCGGTGCCGGCGGGGCATGCCGCCTGGCAGGGCGCCTTCGGGTCGCGGTCGCCGTCGACCATCGAGCGCCACGCCTGCCACGGCTGGGGCCGCTCGCTGGTCCGCCAGGTGAAGAACGGCGCGGTCGGGGATGGGTGGTCGGGCTTGAGCGATTCCCTGGTTGCCTCGGAGAGCGGGATCCATCCGGGCGGCTCGGTCGCGGGGACTGGCCGCGTCAGCGGGCCCTGCCGGGGCGCGAGCGGCGTCTCGCCGGCGACGGTGTCGAGGTGGACCACCTGGACGGGGCACTCGCGGACGCAGATCCCGCAGCCGATGCACTCGGCGACCTGCGTGGGGTATTCCATCATCCAGCGCAGCGGCGGCGCGCTCGCCCTGCCGGCCTCGACGCCGGCGTGGTCCGGGCGCGACATGTCGAGCGCCTGCACGGGACACACGTCCATGCAGACGCCGCAGTTGAAGCAGCCCTTCGATTCGATCGTGATGCGGTAGCCCATGCCCACCTCCGGTGCAGGTCGTGCACGGGAGGATGGAGGCCGCCGCGCAGGGAGCCCACACGCGACGGGATGGGCGGGGGCGCTCTCGACAGGGGAGGCGGTGGTGCCGGATGGCCCGGGCCGTTCGGACCGACCACCCCCGGCATCCCGGTGGTCGGCCGGCCGGGTTCATCCCCCTCGCGGACCGACGCGGGCGGCGCTCAGTCGCTGGGGATGAGCCCCTCGCGGACCGCACGGGCGGCCAGCTCGGTGCGGCTCTGCGCGTGCAGCTTCTCGAGGATGTTCTTGAGGTGGAACTTCGCCGTGTTCTCGCTGATCCCGAGCCGAGACGCGATCTCCTTGTTGCGCAACCCCTGCGTAACGAGGCGCAGCACCTCGAGTTCGCGGTCGGTGAGCCGGTCGGGGTCGGCCGGGAGGTGCGGGCGATCGGGGCGCAGGAACTCGTCGATGATCCGCGCGGCCGTCGCGGGCGTGATGGCGGCCTCGCCCCGGGCCACGGCCTCCAGCATCGAGCGCAGCTGCGCGCTCTCGAGGTTCTTGAGAAGGTACCCCTGGGCACCGGCCTTGATCGCCGTGAAGAGATCGTCCTCGTCCTCGCTCACCGTCAGCATGACGATCGCGATCTCGGGATGCTCGGCCTTGATCCGCTGCGTGGCGGCCAGCCCGGAGAGCCCCGGCATGCGGACGTCCATCAGGACCAGGTCCGGCTTCAGCCGATCGGCCAGCGCGACGGCGTCCTCGCCGTTCGACGACTGGCCCACAACCTCGTGCCCCCAGGCGGAGATCAGCGACCCCACCCCGTCGCGAAACAGCGTGTGATCGTCCGCCAGCAGGACCCGCATCAGGCCACCCTCCTCCCAGTCGTTGCCGCCATGGGAACGCGAAGCACGACGCGCGTTCCCTGCCCGGGCGCCGGCTCGAGCGCCAGCTCGCCGCCGACGGTCGCCGCGCGTTCCCGCATCGTCTGCAGCCCGTAGTGTGGCCAGTCGCCCGGCGACACCGCCGCCGTGGCCATGCCTCGTCCGTCGTCCTCCACCTGAATCACCAGCGATCCCACCTCCACACCGAGCGATACCAGGACGCGCTGGGCCGCCGCGTGCTTGCGCACGTTCGTGAGCGCCTCCTGGACGATGCGAAAGACCTGCGCCTGGACGTCCGGAGCCAGCACGAGCCGCCGGGACGCCTCCGAGGTCTCGACACGAGTCACGAGCTTCGACGCCTCGGCGAACCGGTCTGCGTACTCCTCGAGCGCACCGACCAGTCCCCGGTCGGGCGGGATCGGGCTGGCCAGGCCGAGGATGGCCTCGCGGACGTCGACGTAGACGGAGCGGGCGGCGATGGCGAGCTCCGACAGCTGGGAGCGCGCCGCCTCGGGACGGCCGGACGCCAGGAGCTCCTCGACAGCCTGGGACTTCGTGTTCACGTACCCGAGCACCTGCGCCAGCCCGTCGTGCATCTCGCGCGCGATCCGCTCGCGCTCCCCGCGCACGGCAAGCTCGCGGAGCTCGCGCTGCAGGCGGTCGTTCTCGAGCGCGATCGCCGCCTGGCTGGCCAGGGACGAGAGCGTCTCAACGTCGTCGACGCCGTACGCTATCGCCGCCCGGGACCCGACGGCCAGCGTGCCGATGGTGTGGTCACCGAGCCGCAGCGGAGCGGCCATGTTCGCGGACAGGTAGGGGGGACGGATGAACCGCCGGAAATCCTCGCCGGGCTGCCCGGCCTGCGCGTCGACGGCGTCGTCCGGGCCGCTCGACGCCGCGAGCCGCAGCTCGTCCCCGGCGCCGGCCAGTGCCAGGACCGCCACGTCGGCCCCCAGGAGCCTGCGGGCGTTCTCCACGACCGCCCGCAGGACCGCGTCGATGTCGACCAGCGCGGTCATCGCGACGCTGACGCGGTGCAGCGCGGCTGCGGCCGCGTGCCGCGCCTCCAGCTCCCGGTTGCGCTGTCGCAGCGTGCCGGCAAGCCGGTCGATCTCCCTGAACGCATAGCGGCCGTAGGCGATCGCGAACACGCACACGACGGTCATTACCAGGATGGTGTCGCGCGGGAACGGCAGGTGCGGATCGAGGGCGCTGTCGCTGGCCACCTCGATCACGCCGACCACCAGGATCGGCACGATCACCGCGAGCCACCGCCGCTGGAACCGCATGCGCCGACAGGGTACCCCGTTCGCGGGCGCGAGTAGCGATTCGCACTATCCGCCGGGGGGTCGTGTGTCCCGGGACACTACCCGAACGGGCGGCATCGACTGCTCCGGCTGGGTAGATCACCCTCACCCGGCAGCGGCCAGCGCCTCGAGCGCCTCGGGCAGATCGGCCCGACCGAAGCCGAGGCGGAACCGGCCAGGCGCGCAGCCGAAGGCGGGCCCTGGGGCGACCACGACCCCGGCGCGGTCGCGCCAGTGCGCGAGCACGGCGTCCGGGTCGCCGCCGTGTCGGGCGAGCAGCGGTGCCGCAATGCGGGCCACGGAGATCGTCGTGGCCGCCGGCGGTTCCCACGCGAAGAGGTCCGGGTGCGCCGTCACGAACGCCTCCAGGTGCGCCTGGTTCGCCATGCACAGTTGCCGCGTGCGCTCCCGCAGGGCCGCCTCGGCACGCAGGGCGATCGTCGCGAGCACCTCGGACGGCCCGGCCGCACACAGCGTCGTGTAGTCCTTGATCGCCATGGCGTGCGCCCGCAGTGCGCGATCGCCCGTGACGAGCCAGCCGATCCGGAGCCCGGCCAGCCCGTACACCTTGGAGGTGACGCCGACCGCCACCGCCCGCCCGGGGAGCTCTGTCACAGAGGGCGCCGTCTCGCCGGCCCATTCGAGCCCGCGGTAGACCTCGTCTCCGACCACGCGGATTCCGAGCGCATCGCACCGCGTGACGATCTCGCGCAGCTGCTCGCCCGACGCCGCCACGCCCGTCGGGTTGTGCGGCACGTTCAGCACGAGGAGCGCGACCCCGGGGCGCAACGTCTCCATCAGCCGCTCGAACGGGAAGCGCCAGGTATCGCCAACCTCCTCCACCGGGACGAGGTCGAGCGTGGCGCCCATTGCCCGGGGCACCTCGTGGAGCGACTGGTAGGCCGGGGTGAGCGCGACCGCCCGGTCGCCGGGCGCCAGCATGGCGGCGAACGCGAGCAGGAGCGCCTCGGCCGCTCCCACCGTCACCAGCACGTCGCCTGGACCGCGGCCGGGGTACAGCGCGGCGATCGCGGCACGCAGATCGGGGTCGCCGGCAGCGGTGCGATAGCCCAGTCGCAGCTGCTCCCAGCGCTCTCGCTGGTCGGCGTCGGCGAGAGCCAGCAGCGCACCGGTCGACAGCGTCTCCGGGTCGGATGACCCCAGCTGGTACGGGAGATCGAACTCGAAGCGGTCGAAGAACCGTTCGAGGGCAAACTCCGGCATGGTCCGGAGACGCCCGGTGTTCATGGCCTTTGCATCCAGCATCACCGCGGCTCCCGCGCTCGATCGATCTCGTCGCGCGTGGGCATCCCTTCCCGCGCACCATGGCGCGTGGTCGCGAGCCCACCCGCCGTCCGGCCCCGGCGCACCGCCTCGACGAACGGCCGCCCCTCCGCCAGCGCGGCGGCGAACGCCCCGTTGAACGCATCCCCGGCACCGACGGTGTCGACCGGCTCGACCTCGAGCGCGCGGAAGACCTGTTCGACGTCGGGACCCAGCGCCATGACCCCCCTCGCGCCGAGCGTCACCGCCATCCGAAGCTCGCGATCAGCGGCCGCGAGCTGCTGGGCCGCACGCGCGGGATCTCCCGGGCACCCCGGCACCAGCAGGTCCAGCTCGGTCTCGTTGGGGGTGATGTGCGAGGCCAGCCGCAGCAGCGCGACCGGGACGTCTCGTGCCGGCGCTGGGTTCAGCACGAACAGCGCCCCCACCGTCTTCGCCACGAACGCGGCCGCGAGCACCGCGTCGATCGGGATCTCCAGGCTTGCCAGCAGGACGGAGTCGGGCCCCAGCACCCTCGCGAGCGCCGATTCGACGTCGGCCGGCGTCAGCGTGGCGTTGGCGCCGGGCGCGACGGCGATCTGGTTCTCCCCGTGGACGTCGACCGCGATCAGCGCGACGCCGGTGGCCACGCCGCCCCGGGCGCACACCGCCGAGCAGTCCACGCCCTCGGCCGCGAGCGCCGCGAGCGCCTCTCGCCCGAACATGTCGTCGCCGACCGCCCCGACCATGGCGACCGACCCGTCCCACGGCCCGCCCCCCAGGGCGCGGGCAGCGGCGACGGCCTGGTTGCCCCCCTTGCCGCCCTGGTGGATCGAGAATTCGCCGCCGACCACCGTCTCCCCGGGCCCGGGCAGCGGCGCACCGCTCACGACCATGTCGACGTTGATGGCTCCGAGCACCACCACGCGCGCCGGGGCCGCCGCGGGTGAGGCGCCTGCGTGGCCCACAGCCTGCCGCTCCGCTGCCGGCGGCTCCTGGCGCCGGTCGGCGGTCATCCGGTGATGAACTCCCCGCCGTCGATGCCCAGCACGTTACCGGTCATCCACTCGGTGCCTTCTCGCGAAAGCGTCACGATGGCGCGCGCCACGTCGTCGGTGGTGGCGATCCGGCCGCTCGGGTTGCGTCGTCGCGCCACGTCGACCAGCTCGTCGCGCTCGGGGATCTGCATCAGCGCGTGCGTGACCGTCACCCCGGCGCGGATCGCGTTGCAGGTCGCCCCGATCCCCCGGCGCGCAAGTTCCATCGCCAGCTGCCGGCAGTGCGACTCCAGCGCCGACTTGGCCGCGCTGACCGCCCCGTAGCTGCCGACCACCCGGGTGGAGCCCTCGCTGGTCATCGCATAGATCCGGGAGCCGGCCTCGATGAACCCGCCGCGCACCAGGTCCTGCGTCCAGTAGACCAGGCTGTGCGCCATGACATCCAGCGTCATCTCCATGTTCTTCCGGCTGATCGCGTCGGCAGGGTCCGCGGCCAGGAACGGCTTGAGCGTCCCGAAGGCCAGCGAGTGCAGCAGCACGCGGACATAGGAGTGCCGGCCCGCGGCCTCGGAGCGATCGAACCGTTCTCGCAGCGCGGCCAGCACGCGGCCCCGCTGCTCGTCGTCGGCGGCGTTCGCGTTGAAGAAGTGCGCCTCGCGGCCGAGCGCCTCGATCCGCGCGCGGATCTCCTCAACGTGGGCCATGCCGGACCGGCGATCGAGGTGCACGCCGGCGATGTGGTACCCGTCGGCCGCGAGCGCCAGCGCGGTCGCCTCCCCGAACCCGCTGCTCGCGCCGAGGATCAGCGCCCACCGCTCGCGCTCGTCCGCCACCTGTGCCTCCTCCCGCGATCGTCAATCGCGGCCGAGTCTAGCAGTGCGACCGTGGACCGATCGGATGCGCTTCCCGGCGCGCCGTCAGCCGACCCGGGCTCAGGTCACCCGGGCTCGGGTCGCGCCGTCGGCCCGGGCTAGCCCACCCGGGCTCGGGTCGCGCCGTCGGCCCGCAGCCGTGCGATCTCGTCCGGCCCGAACCCGAGTTCCCCCAGTACCACGTCCGTGTGCTGGCCCAGGAGCGGCGGCGGCGTGCGCAGGCTGCCCGGCGTGGCTGACAGCTTGAACGGGATGCCGGTGGTGCGCAGCGCGCCGATCGTGGGGTGGGCGACCGTTTCGACCATCCGGCGGGCCTGCGTCTGCGGATCCGAGAACACGGCCGCGAGGTCGTTGATGGGGCCGCTGGGGACCTCCGCCGCGAGCAGGAGTTCGATCCACTCGGCCGATGGGCGCGCGGCAAACCGGGCGCCCAGGATCGAGCGCAGCTCGGCGCGGTGCTCGACCCGTGAGCCATTGGTGGCAAAGCGAGGGTCGTCCGCCAGGTCGGGCAGGTCAACCGCCTCGCAGAAGCGCGGCCATTGCCGGTCGCTGCCCACCGCGATCGCGATGGACCCGTCCGCGGTGTGGAACGTCTCGTAGGGCGTGATGTTCGGATGCCGGTTCCCGAGGCGGCCCGGCACGGTGCCGCCGACCAGGAAGTTGCTCGCCTGGTTGGCGAGCCACGCGATGGTCGACTCGAAGAGGCTGATGTCGATGCGCTGGCCGGCGCCCCGGCCCGGGCTGGACGCCGCCCGCGAGGGGTCGGCGGCTGGCGATCCTGCCCGCTCGCGCCCCGCGGCTGGCGATCCTGCCCGCTCGCGCCCCGCGGCTGGCGATCCTGCCCGCTCGCGCCCCAGCAGGGCCGCCAGCACCGCGACCGCGCCCAGCATCCCGGTCGCCAGGTCGACGACGGCGACTCCCACCTTGGTGGGCTCACCGCCCTCCTCGTCGGGCGCACCCGTGATCGACATGAGCCCCGCCATGGCCTGCACGATGAAGTCGTAGCCCGGCCGTTCCGCGTACGGGCCGTCGGGCCCGAACCCGCTGATCGCGAGGTGCACCAGTCCGGGGTTGAGCCGCTCCAGCTCCGCGTCCGGGAACCCGAGTCGCGCCAGGCCGTCGACGCGGTAGTTCTCGACCAGCACGTCGCTGCGGGCGAGGAGCCGGCGGAGCGCCTCGCGACCGACCTCGGTCTTGAGGTCGAGCCGGATCCCGCGCTTGTTCCGATTGACAGCCAGGTAGTAGGCGGCCTCGCCACGGTATCCGGACTCCGCCCGCGGATCGTCCGACGGGTAGGAGACCCCCGGCTCCGGCGCGCCGGCCCACGGCGGACCCCACCGTCGCGTGCCGTCGCCCTCGGGCGGCTCGACCTTGAGCACGTCGGCCCCCAGGTCGGCGAGGAGCATGGTGCAGTAGGGGCCGGCGAGGACGGTCGAGAGATCGCAGACGCGGATCCCGGCAAGGGGGCCGCGTAGCGGCGACGGTGGGGCCGCGGGCGATGGTGGAGGCGGGGGCTCGTGGGGCCGAGACGGCGGCTCGTGGGGCTGAGACGGCGGCCGTGTGGGACCCAGAGACGCTGCGTTCAAGTCGGGAGCGTCGCCGGACGCCCTTGCGCGATCTCGGCTTCCTTGTGCTGCGCCTGGCTCCACCTTCTCCTCCATGCAGCGTCGGCGTGTTGATCGTACGCGGACGGGCTGGACCACAGGGAGGCGTGCCGGGCGGGCAGGCTCAGGACGAGGCGCTCAACACGCCACCCAGAGAGCGGCCTGAGCGGCTCGACGGGACCCGCCGACGACGCGCTCCGCACGCGTGCCACCCGGCCGGATGCAGTGCGCGATCTTCCGATCGAGCTTGACGCACGTGGAGTTCCGACGGGGACAGCAGGGCCGCGCGCATGAGGGCTCTTCGGGAGGTCCGGCGGACGGTCCATGGCCGCTGACAGCAGGGCCGCGCCCCGAGGGGCTCTTCTCGACGATCAGTGAACAGCATCGGGCTCGCTCCGCTGTTGCCGGCGCCACAACACCACCTCGACGGCCGATCGTCGACGCCGAGGCCGACCGCGAGCCCACGGGTCCGAACGGGCCCGAGCCAAACCACCGGCGGTCCCGTGAGCCTCGGCACCGCCGGCCCGCAGTCCCGGTCGCTTGTTCACTGATCGTGGAGTACCTGCACCGCGACGAGCAGGACCGGCGCGTGGGGACCGGCGCGTGGGGACCGGCGCGTGGGGACCGGCGCGGGACGGACGGGCGAGGCGATGGCGCGGGAGGCGGGTGTCGCGGGAGGCATGCGTCGCGGGAGGCATTCGCGGCCGTGCTGAAGCGTCGGTGACCTGGAGCGGTCGATCGGGCGCAGGCGCGCAGGGCGCAGGCGCACAGGGCGCAGACGTGGCTGCGCGGAGAGGGCCTCGCCCTCGCCCGATCAGGCGCAGGCGCGCGGGCCGCAGCAGGCGTTCGCAGATACCATGCGTGCCATGATCGGACGCCTCGCCCTCATGACGGTCCACGCCCACCCCGACGACGAGACGATCACGACCGGCGGGATCATGGCGAAGTATGCCGCCGAAGGCATCCGGGTCGTCTGCGTGACGTCCACCTACGGTGAGAACGGCGAGATCGTCGTTCCCGAGCTCGACACGCCCGAGAACCACGCGCGCCTGGGCGAGATCCGCCAGCTCGAGCTCGTGCGCGCGCTCGCGTGCCTGGGGACGATCGAGCAGCACTGGCTGGGCTACCGGGACTCGGGCATGATGGGCACCCCCGAGAACGACGACCCGCGCGCGTTCTGGCAGGCCGACCCGGACGAGGCGATCGGCCGGCTGGTGCGCGTGGTCCGGCAGGAACGGCCGCACGTGATGGTCGGCTACAACGACTTCGGCGGGTACGGGCATCCCGATCACATCCGCGCCGCGCTGATCGCCAAGGCCGCCTTCGCGCGGGCCGGCGACCCGAACCGGTACCCGGAGCAGCTGGAGGGGCAGGACGCCGTCGAGCCCTGGCAGCCCCTCAAGCTGTACGAGAGCGTGCTGGACATCGAGGGGCGCGAGGAGATGAGCCGGCTCCTCGAGGAGCGAGGGATCACGCCGTGGTGGTCCGCCAGGCCCGACGAGACCGAGGATCAGCGGCGGGAACGCGAGGAATGGGTGGCCCGGATGGCCGACGCGGTGGGCCCGAAGACCACCCGGGTCGACGTGGTGGACTTCCTGGCGGCGAAACACGCGGCCCTCGCGGAGCACGTGACGCAGATCGCGAACGACAACCCGTTCCTGGCCCTGGGCCCCGAGGACTGGCAACGGATCGCTCCCGCGGAGGAGTTCACGCTGCGCGAGTCGAGGGTCGCGCCTGTGCGGATCCCCGAGGACGACCTGTTCGCGGGACTGCGCGAGACGTAGCGACCGCCGCTGCGCCGGCTCCCAGCCGACGGTGGGCCCGGCGAAGGAGGCGACTCAGATGCCCCGGACGCCCCGGGCGCGCGGCGATGCCATCTTCAGGGCGGGCGCACGCTCGCCGGCATCCCCGGACGCCCCGGGCGCGCGGCGATGCCGACCGAGGTCCGGGCGGCTGTCAGTCGAGTGCGCCGGGACCGGCGCCGTGGCGCCGGTGGACTGTGCTCAGCCCGCGTGCTGCAACAGGTAGACCACCACCACGAACAGCGCGCAGGCGGCCAGGAACCCCAGGCTGATCCCCGCGACCAGCAGCCACAGCCCGCGCCGCGACTCGAGGCGCACCGGCGCCTCCTCTCCGAAGACGAACCCCGAGAGGTCCAGGTCCTGCCACGATTCCAGGTCGCGCAGCAGCGCGCCGGCGTCCTCGTACCGCTCATCCGGGTCCTTCCGCAGGCACTTCCGGACGATCGCCTCGAGCGGGGGCGGGATCGCCGGGTCGATGTCGCGCAGCGACGGCACCGGCGCGTTGACATGCTGGCTCATCACGGCCAGCGGGTTGTCACCTTCCCAGGGCACGCGGCCGGCGAGCACCTCGAACAGCATCACGCCGAGCGCGTAGACGTCTGTACGCGCGTCGCCCCGCTTGCCCTGGACCTGCTCCGGCGCCATGTAGTCCGGCGTCCCGATCGTCGAGGTGAGCCAGCGCCACGTCAGCCGGCGGGCGCCGGTCATGAGCGCGATCCCGAAGTCCGTGACGACCACCCGGCCTTCCGGGGTCACCAGCACGTTCTCCGGCTTCAGGTCGCGGTGATAGATGCCCTGCCCGTGCGCTGACGCCATCGCGCGTGCGAGCTGTTCCACCACGTCGACGGCCTCGGTGATCGGCAGCCGCCCCAGCCGCCGCAGGCGCGCGCGGAGGGTCTCGCCTTCCACGTACTCCATCACCAGGTACGGGCGGCTCCGGTCCTCGCCCAGGTCGTACGAGCGCTGGATGCCGGGGTGGTCGAGCCGCTTGACGATCTCGAGCTCGCGCCGGAAGCGGTCGAACGCGGAGACGTCCCCCAGCAGCGCCTCGTGGGGGCACTTCAGCACCACGCGGCGGCCGTGCTCGTCGGTCGCCAGGTACACGTCGCTGAACGCGCCGTGCCCGATCGCCTCCACGACCCGGAACCGATCGAGCGTTTCGCCGGGCTTCAGCTCGGCGGCGGTCATGCGACCGTCCCGTCGACACCCGGTGTCGCGCCGCAGACGGTGGCCCGCCCCGGGATGACCATCATGCACCGAGTACGCGGCGCCACAGGGCACGGCGCCCAGACGAGGCATCCGCCGACTCGCCCACCCGCAGCACGCGCAGCGCGATCACGCTGGCATTATCGTCGCCGCCCCGCGCGATCGAACGATCCACCAGCTCGCGGACCCCCGCCTCGAGATCCCCCTCGAGCGCGCCGATGATGTCGTCCGACGAGAGCCCACTCCACGCGCCATCCGAGCAGAGCAGGTACGCGTCGCCCTCGCGGACCTCCCCGGAGCGGACGTCGACGCGGAGCGAGATGTCGCCCCCCAGGGAGCGCGTGAGCAGGTGCCGGCCGGGGTGGGTCGCCGCCTGCTCCGGCCGGATGAGGCGCATCCGCAGCAGCTCCATCGCCTGCGAGTGATCGGTGGTCAGCAGCTCGAGCGCCTGGTCGCGCAGCCGGAACACCCGGCAGTCGCCGACGTGCGACACCCAGGCGGACCCGGCGGTGACGGTCACGGCCGTCAGCGTCGTCTGGGCGCCAAGCCGGCGCGTCCCGACCCCCTCCCCGCCGATCTCGCCCGAGAGCAGCCGGGCGTTCACTTCCTGGTAGGTGTCGCGGAGGGTGTCCGGCAACCTGCGGAGCACACCCGGCGGGGCCAGCCGCTCGAGGAGCGTCGTGATCGCGAAGCGGCTCGCCAGGTCACCATGAGCGTGGCCCCCGAGCCCGTCCGCCACGGCAGCCACCACGATCGGTCCCGCAAGCTCCGCGGACGGCACGATCTCGTCGCCCTGTCTGGCGGGCAGCCAGACCCGGTCGCCGGGGATCGCCCAGCCGAGGTGGTCTTCGTTGCGGCTCCGGACGGGGCCGGTGACGGACAGACCGGCCAGTTCCACGCGGACCGCATCGGGGGACTGCGGCTGATCGGGCCACGGGCCGACGTGGATGATCCGGCCGTCGGCTTCCGTTGCCGGTGGGTCCATCCGCTATCGCGCTTCGCGGGCGACGGGCGTCGTGGCGCCTGCGCGCCGGCCGTCTATGCGCCGACCCCCCGGTCGGCGACCGCGGTGACCAGCAGCGCGCGCTTGCTGACGCGCGAGTTGGCGAAGAGCCAGGCGGCGCCCGCGGCGATCCAGGCGACCACGATCCCGAGCGCGATCAGCGTGTCGGTCTGGGTCGAGCCGCCCGAGGCGAGGCTGAGGAAGACGACGGCGCCGAGCATCGCGAGATTGGCCAGCAGGCCGAGCCCCGGGACGACGACGTGCTTGACCAGGCTGCGTTCCGCGCGGTGCCAGAAGGCGACCACCACGATCGCGTTGGTCATGCCGTACACCAGGAACGTGCCGGCGTTCGAGGCGAGGATGATCTGGAGCAGGTTGTCGGCGCTGAGCACGCCGTACGCGCCCAGCAGGGCAGAGATCGCGGCCAGCGCGAGGATCCCGTAGTGGGGCGTGGCGTAACGGCCGTGGAGCAGGCCCAGGATGCCCGGGACTTCCCGGTCGCGCCCCATCACGTAGGTGATGCGCACGCCGGTGTTCAGGCAGGCAAGGGTGGTCCCGACGAGCGCCACCAGCACGGTCGCCGCCAGGACGAGCGCGAGAGCCAGGCCGGTCCCGCCCAGCATCTGGTCGCCGATGAGCCGGACCATGTCGCCGACGGGCGCGCCGGACGCCGCCGCGGCCGCATACCCGCTGACCGTGGAGACCTTGCCGGTCGCGTCGGTGACCTGGGCGGTGACCGCCGAGTTCACGAAGAAGTTGGCCGAGACGTACTCCAGGATGTACGCGAACCCGCCCTGGATCGCCAGCGAGAGCAGCACCGCCCGGCGGATGTCGCGCTTCGGGTTGACCGCCTCGGCGCCGAGCGCGGTGACGGACTCGAAACCGACCAGCAGCAGGATCGCGATGGTCCCCTGGAAGAGCACGTTCATCATGTTGTGCGGCAGCACGACGGCCGCGACATCGTGCTGCGCGTATGCGAGCTCCGGGTGGGTGAGCCGGAACGCGATGGCCAGCACGCTGAACGCGACCAGGGCCGTGAGCTGGATGACGTTGATGACGATCGCGGTCATGGTCGACCCGGCGATGCCGCGGAAGGCGATGAGCCCGGTGACGATCGCGAAGAGGACCGCGGCGGCGATCTCGAGCGGCGTCGACAGCGTGATGCCGAACAGGCCCAGGATATAGACGGCGAGCGTGCCGGTGAACGCCACCATGATCCCGGGGTAGATCCAGTAGTAGAGGTGCGAGATCCACCCGACCACGAACTTGGCGAGGCGGGCGAACTTGTAGTGGAACGCTTCCTCGCGCTCCAGGAAGGCCGCCTCGGCGAAGTAGTACGACGAGCCCGCCCCGGCGTTGGGGTAGAGGTCCGACAGCTCCGAGTACGACCAGGCGGTGAGGAACGCCAGGATCAGCGCGAAGAGCAAGCCGGGGACCATGTCGAAGGCGGTGGTCTGGCCGCCGTTGGCCTGCAGCGCCTGCGACTGGAACGTGGTCCACAGGAACGCGCCGGGCGCGATCAGCGCCATGGCGTTGATCGTCAGGCCCGTGAGGCTGAGTGTCCGCTTCATTCCATCCGGCGAGGTGGCGGCCATGCGGTTGCTCCCTTCGTCGTCGTGGACGCCGGCCCGTGGTGACCGGCGTCGGCGATGGCGACGGATGTCGCCGTGTCGGCGGGAGCGCGAGCGACCCCGCCTGGAGTGCGACCGGCCCCGGCGGAGACCCGGCCGTCCCCCACGGCCGCACCTTATGGGCGGTCTCCGCCGGCGCAAAGGGAGACGGCGTTGAGGCTGGGTTGCGGGACGGTGGCGGTTCCGGCGCGCCGGAGGGGCGCCGAGGGCCGCGCGGGGGGGGGCGCCGGGGGCCGCGCGGGGGGGCGCCGGGGGCCGCGCCGGGGGCGTAGCCCCGCTCAGGCGGCCAGGTCGCGGCGTTCGAAGGCGACCAGCGAGGCCAGGAACAGGAGGATCGCCACGGCCGTCAGCACGAACGAGTCGACGATCGAGATCCCGTTCCGGATCGGGTTGCTCTCCAGGTACCAGAAGAAGAGCGAGACCTGCTTGATCGAGTCCAGGCCGCCGATGATCGGCGCCAGCGCGTTCACGAAGTACATGACCACGAGCAGGGCCACGCTCACGCCGATCCCGAGGCCGCGGTTGCCGCTCCACGAGGCGAGCAGCAGGGCGACCGCGCCGAAGTCGAGCGCGAGCAGAACGGCCATGAAGAGCGCCTCGGCGACCCGGCCCGAATCGAGCGCGCTGCTGCTGGCGGCGGCGCCGAGCACCGCGCCGACCCACAATCCGGCGGCCACCACCGCGACGGAGATCACGACCGCCGCCGACTTCTGCGCGACCACGAGCCAGCGCGGCACCGGGTACGAGAGGAGGACGTCGATGGTGCCGCGGCTCTCCTCGCCCGCCGTCGCCCCACTCCCCTGGGCGATTGCGTATCCCGCCAGCACGGCCGGCAGCATCATCGGGAACAGCTCGATGTTGAGGAAGCCGGTGGCGGTGCTCACGTCCGCGACCTGGGCGCCGATCAGCGCCTTCATCGCGGGCGGGAGCCGCTCGAGGAGCTCGGTCAGCTTGAACTGGGTGGCGTACGTCGGATACAGCAGGGTGAAGTAGCCGCCACCGACGAAGAGGGCCAGCGCGGTCCAGAATGTCGGCCAGCGGAGGTCGCGCAGGGTCTTCGTGAAGACGCTACGCAGCAGCACCGGGTACCTCCTGTCCAGCCCCGTAGTACGCTAGGAAGATCTCCTCCAGGCTCGTGTCCTGCGTCCGTATCCCCCGCACCTCGAATCGCGCCGCGGCTTTCACGAGCGCGTCGAGGCTGCCCATCACCGTGCAGGTCAGCCGCGCGTCGTCCACCCGCAGATCGCGCACCCCGGGCACGTCCCGGAACGCCTCCCGGGGCACGCGCGACGCGAACTCGATCTCGAGCCGGCGCAGTGCGCGCTCCTTGAGCGTCGCGATCGACTCGACCGCCAGGAGCCGGCCCTCGCGGATGATCCCGACCCGATCGCACAGGTGCTCCACCTCCGGGAGCATGTGCGAGGAGATGAACGAGGTCCGCCCCTCCTTCCGCCCCTCGTCGGCCAGGCGCTCGAACTCGAGCTGGACGAACGGGTCGAGCCCGCTGGTCGGCTCGTCGAGGACCAGGAGCTCCGGGCGGCCCTGGAACACGGCGACCAGCCCGACCTTCTGGCGGTTGCCACGCGACATGCTCCTGATCCGGCCGGATGGATCCAGCTCCAGCCGGCTGACGAGCTCGTCGCGGTAGGCGGCGTCCACGCCGCCGCGCAGGTTGCCGAGGTACTGGAGCGTCTGCGCGCCGGTCAGGTCGCCGTACAGCGACAGGTCGCCGGGGAGGTAGGCGACCCGCCGGTCGATCGCCAGCCGGCCTCGGTGCGCGTCGAGCCCGAGCACCTCCGCGCGCCCCGAGGTCGGCCGGATCAGGTCGAGCAGCAGGCGGATCGTGGTCGACTTGCCGGCGCCGTTGGGACCCAGGAAGCCGAAGATCTCGCCCGCGCGGACCTCCAGGTCAACGTCGATGATGCCGCGCGCCTTCCCATAGAACTTGGTCAGCCGCTCGGTCTGGATGGCGAGCATGCCCAGGGCGCCTCCTCCCGTCCAGGATCGTACGCCGCGTCAGGCCGGCCCGGTTCCCCCTTCGATCCGCAGCGCGTAGCCGATCGAGCGCACGTTCCGCAGCCCGGGGTGCCCTGCCGCGACGAGCTTCCCGTTGAGGTGCGTCAGGTGCGTACGCAGCAGATCCGGATCCACGTCCGCGCGCCCCGGCCACCCGGCGCGCAGCAGCGTGCGGTGATCCACCACGTCGCCCCGCCGTCCTCCGATCGCACAGAGCAGCTCGAACTCGATCGGCGTCAGCTCCAGTGGGCGGCCGTCCACGCTCGCCACTCGCCGCCCTGGATCGATCCGCAGGCCGTCGGGCAGCGGCGCATCGGGTGCCGCCAGCGGCCCGGCCCGCCGGCGGAGCAGCGCCCGGACCCTCGCCACCAGCTCCAGTGGCCGGTACGCGGAGTCGAGCACGTCGTCCGCCCCGGCCTCCAGCACCGCCACCACGCACGCCTCGTCGCGCAGCGCCGAGATCGCGAGGACGGGGATCGCGGCGCGGGCGAGAAGCCGCGGGATCGCGACCAGCGGGTCCACGTCCCGGCTGGGCCCGAGGATCACGACGTCGGGGCGCTCGTCGAGCAGGCGAGCCACGGCGGCGTCGACCCGGTAGATGGTCACCACCTCGAACCCCGCTTCGCCGAGCGCGTGGGCGATCGCACCCACCACGCGCGGATCGCTGTCGCAGATGAGCGCCCGAAGCCGGGGGTCGAGCCGTTGCGTGGTGGAGCGTGCCATGTCCCCCGCAGGGTACCGGGCCAGGCAACCGCGGCGAGCGGACGACCAGGTGGTGCGATCGCGCACCGTCCGCTGACGCACTCGGGAGGCCCGCAGGGCACCGAATGTGAGATCACTCTGGCCTGGAGTGGTATCGTGGACGCCATGAGACGGATCCCGATCGGCCTCACCGATCCGCAGCACGAACGCCTCCGCCGCGAGGCACGACGCCGGCGGACCAGCGTCGGGGCTCTCATTCGAGACGCCGTCGATCGCACGTATCCCGAGGACGCGGAGGCGCGGCGAGAGGCGCGTGCAGGGGCCCGTGAGGTCTTCGGGCGGTTCCACTCGGGCGCGCACGACATCTCCGAGCGGCACGACGAGTACCTCGCCGAGCTCGATCGATGGTGACGGCCCTCGTGGACACGAGCGCCCTCTTCGCGCTGCTCGACGAGGATGACCTCCACCATGCGGCGGCGCTGCAGGCATGGGATGTGGCGGCGGATGCGGATCTCCTCACCCACGGGTATGTCGTCGCGGAGTCCGTGGCGCTGGTGCGCGCGCGGCTCGGGCGGCCGGCGGTGGATGCCCTGATCGACCGGGTCCTGCCGGCGATCCGCGTCGAGATGGTCGAGCGCGAGGTCCACGACGCGGCCCTCGCGGACTACCGTGCTCTCGGGGGAGGCACGAGCTTCGTGGATCGGGTGACGATCACGTACGCCAGGCGCCACGGGATCGCGCTCGCGTTCGCATTCGACGGGGACCTTCGCTCGGCGGGCCTGTCGCCACTGGAGTAGCCAGCACTGCGGGATAGACCCGCGACAAGGGGGCACGAGATGGCAGACACGGACATCCTGCGACAGCAGCTGCTCGAACTGATCGACGGGCGCGGCGCCCACATGCCGTACGACGCCGCGGTCGCCGACTTCCCGGCCGACGCCATCAACCGCCGGCCGCCCAACGTGCCGTACACACCCTGGCACCTGCTGGAGCACATCCGGATCGCCCAGTGGGACATCCTGGACTACATCCGGAACCGGGCGTACATCGCGCCGAACTGGCCTGAGGAGTACTGGCCGGCGCGCGACGCGACCGCCACCCCGGAGGAGTTCGCGCGGACTGTCGCCTCGTTCGAGGCCGACCGGCAGGCGCTGCACGACCTGGTGGCCGACCCGTCAACCGACCTGCTGGCGACGATCCAGGGCACCCCCGGGCACACGATCGTCCGGGAGGTCCGCCTGGTCGGCGACCACAACGCCTACCACATCGGCGAGTTTGCGATCCTCCGCCAGGTCATGGGCACGTGGCCGGCGGGCCGGGTGGAGTAGGGGCGCGCACCGGCGGGACGCCGGCCTGCGGACAGGCTGCGCTGGCCAGCGCTGCCTGTCCGTCACGATCGAAACGCCACGGTCCCCAGCACGTCGAGCACCTGCTGCTCGGCGACGGCGAGCGCACGACCCGTTCCCCGGACGCATGCGGTCAGGTTGTACGTGCGCGCCGGTGGAGCGGGCGACGGGACATCGACCGTGATCGTCTCGGTCGCGCCGAGCGAGCGGCAGATGCCGGGCCGGTCCGCGCGGAGGCTGGCCGGCCGGCCTCCCACCACCACCGGCGTCCCCGGCGGAAGGGACGGGCCCCGCGCATCGCCCGTGGTCACCCACCACATCAGCAGCACGCCGCCGTCGGACAACCGATCCAAGGGCCACCCGCAGGTGAGCGACACGCCCGGGCCCGGGCTCGCGCCATCCTCCGCGCGACAGGCGTCGCGCATGGGGTCCGAGCTGATGAACGGCACCACCTCGGCGTCCGGGTCGAACGTCAGCGGGTAGTCGAACCGCTGCGTGTGCCACCCCGCAGGGTAGTCGAACGCCAGCGTCCGCCCGGTGAACCTCACCGTCGCCCGGGAGGTCCCGGCCGCCGGGCCGGTCGATGTGCCGCCGGCCGGGCCGGTCGCCTGCCCGACCCGCATCTCCCGCAGAACCCCGGCGGTGGGCGTATCGCCCGCGCTTGCTTCGAGGCGAAGCAGCGCGAGGCCGGCGGGGCGCTCCGCGGGCAACAGCAGCGCCAGCGAGAACGTCGAGCCCAGGTGGACTCGCACGGGGTCGCCCGAGACGCCGGCCAGCACCGTTCCGTCGGAGGCGGTCAGCTCGGCGCGCAGGCTCGTCACCGCTTCCTCGGCGGTCCCGGCGACCACCAGCAGCGGGCCCGTGATCTCGTCCCCCGGGGCCGGCTGCGCGAGGAATACGGCGGAGGCCGATGCGATGGTGAGCCGCACGAACGGATAGAGCCTCTCGGCGTGCTCGGCATCGGCCAGTTCCAGGATCGCCTCGTCCGAGGAACGCGGGACCAGCAGCGGCACCAGGCCGTGGAAGCGGCCGCTACCCGGCGCCACCGGGATTCGGGCCTCTCCTTCGAGGTCGCCGCGGATCCGGACGCGCGCGTCGATCGTGGTCGCCCCATCCCTGACCACGCCCGAGACGCTCACCGCCGGCCCGGCGATGAGGGCCCCCTCGACCGGCTCGACGAGCGTCATCCCCGCAGGGATTGCCGTGGGAGACGCGGGGAAGACGGGCGGCCGCCCGGCGTTTCCGCCGATCACGGCCAGGATCACGATCACGGCCAGGAGTGTCGCCCATGCCGCGATGGCCGGCCCTCCCGTCCGCGGGAGCCTCGTCAGGCCGGCGTCGTCGCCTGCGACCCGGGTCGGGTCCAGCCGCATGTCTCTCTCCACCTGAATCATCGGACGGATGACAAGCGCCGGGAGCCGGGTCAAACGGGCACAGGGCCGACCCATCCGGGCAGAGAGCCGGGCCACCCGTAACCTGATCGCAAGGGTTGGTCGGCGACACTGCCCGCCATGGCAGCAGAAGCGTGGCGGGCGGCGATCGACAGGCCCGCGACCGACACGCTCGCGACCGACACGCTCGCGACCCGAATTCGCCTCGCCCGCGTGCCGGCGGCCCACCGTCGGACGGTCCGGCAGGCCGGGACCTTCGCCGCCATCGGCGTCGCGAGTACCCTCGCCTACGTCGTCCTCTTCGCGATCCTCCGCACCGTCTCGCCCGCCGCGGTCGCCAACGCGCTGGCGCTGGCCCTCACGGCCATCGGCAACACGGCCGCCAACCGCCGGCTGACGTTCGACCTGCAGGGCCGTGACGGCCTGGCGCGCGACCACGCGGCCGGCCTGCTCGCCCTCGGCGTGGCCCTCGCCATCACCTCGGCCTCGCTCGCGGCGCTCGACCGCGTCGCACCGGGCGCTGGCCGGACGGTCGAGCTCGCGGTCCTCGTGGCCGCGAACGCGCTCGCGACCGTGGTCCGTTTCCTGCTCCTCCGGCTCGCCCTCGACACGACTCGCCCGCGGCGTCCCGCGCCTGTTCGCGTCGCAGGGCGCACGCCCCTCGAAAGGACACCTCGATGACCGCGATCACCCGGGAACCACCGGCCGCGCGTGCCCGACCTGGCTTCCGTCTCCGCGACCTCGTCCGCTCCCGCGCCGACGAGCCCGCCTGGATCCTGCCGTCGTTCCTGGGGGTGACCGCCCTCTCCGCGGTGCTCTACCTGTGGAACCTCGCCGCGAACGGCTACGCCAACACGTACTACTCGGCCGCCGTGCTCGCGGCGTCGAAGAGCTGGTCGGCGTGGTTCTTCGGGTCGCTCGACGCGGGCAACTTCATCACCGTCGACAAGCCCCCGCTCTCGACCATGCTGATGGGCCTGTCGGTGCGGATCTTCGGCATGAGCTCGTGGAGCATCCTGCTGCCGGAGGCGCTCGCCGGCGTGCTGACGGTGGCGCTGCTGTTCGTGATCGTGCGGCGCTCGTTCGGGCCGGCCGCGGCGGTCATCGCGGGCCTGGTCATGGCGCTCACCCCAGCCGCGGTCCTGATCTTCCGGTTCAACAACCCCGACGCGCTCCTGACCCTGCTGCTCGTGGCGGGCGCCTGGGCGCTGATCCGCGCGCTCGACCACGGCAGCCTGCGCTGGACCGCGCTCGCGGCCGCACTGGTCGGGTTCGCGTTCCTGACCAAGTACCTCGAGGCGTACCTGGTGCTCCCCGGGTTCGCGCTCGTGTATCTCATCTCGGCCAGGACCACGCTGCGCCGCCGGATCGCCGGCCTGTTCGTCGCGGCGGCCACGGTGGTCGTCGCGAGCGGGTGGTGGGTCGCGATCGTCCAGCTCATCCCGCTCGGCAGCCGGCCGTTCATCGGCGGCAGCACGACCGGATCCCCGCTCGACCTGATCTTCGGCTACGACGGGCTTGGCCGGATCTTCGGCGGCAGCGGGCCCGGTGGTGGTGGCGGCGGCGGATTCGGCGGGACCGCCGGCCTGTTCCGGCTCTTCAACAGCGAGTTCTTCGGGCAGATCGCCTGGCTGATCCCGCTTGCGCTCGCCAGCCTGGCCGTCGGTCTCTGGCTGCGCAGGCGCGCCGGCAGGACAGATCGCGGGCTGGCGGGCTACCTCCTGTGGGGCAGCACGCTGCTGACCCAGGCGCTCGTGTTCAGCTTCATGTCGGGCGTCATCCACTCCTACTACGCGGTCGCCCTGGCGCCGGGCATCGCGGTGCTGGTGGGGGCCGGCCTGTCCGACGCCTGGGCGCTGCGGTCCCGCACACCGCTGGGGGCGATCGCCCTGGGCGCGGCGTTCATCGGCACCGCCCTGTGGGGCATGGTGCTGCTCGAGCGGACGCCCGACTTCGTGCCCGCACTCGGCCCGGCGGCCGTGGCCCTGGCCGCCGTGGCCTCGGCGGTGCTCCTGGTGGCGTCGACGCCGCAGCTGCGGACGACGCTGGGACGCGTGGCGCCGGCGGCGGCCGCGCTCGGCCTGGTCGCCGCGCTGATGGCGCCGGCGGCCTACTCGCTGGCCACCATGCAGACCTCGATCACCGGCTCCGACCCGCACCCCGGCCCTGCCTCGGCCGTCTCCGGTGTCGGAGGCGCGGGTGGCGAGCCGGGCGGCTTCGCCGGGGGGTTTGCAGGCAGCGGCGCTGGCACGGCGCCGAATGCACTCGCGGGCGGAACGCCACCGGCGAGGACGCTGCCCGCCGCGCCGTCCCAGGCCTCGGACGGCTTCGGCGGCGCAACGGGAGCGGGCTCGGGATCCGCGGATTCGGCGCTGGTGAGCTACCTGGTCGCGCACCAGGGCAGCGCGACGTGGATCGTGGCCGTCACCTCCGCGCAGAACGCCGCGACGATCGAGCTCTCCAGCGGCCTGCCGGTCATGGCGATGGGCGGGTTCACCGGATCGGACCCGGCGCCCACGCTGGCGCAGCTGCAGCAGTACGTCGCCGCCGGGAAGCTCCGTTACGTGCTCGCCGGCGGCGGTGGGGGCGGCGGCTTCGGAGGCCCCGGCGGATCGGGCGGCGCGGCCTCCTCCGTGAGCAGCTGGGTGACCGGCACCTGCACGGCGGTCGACTACAGCGGTTCGGGATCGAGCTCCCTCTACGACTGCGCCGGCGCGGCCTCGTAGCCCGGAACGGCGAACACATGCACGCGATCGACGGCGATCGCCACGGCGCCAGGCCGGATCCCGATCCTCGGGGACTGGGGCGGTCCCTCGGCCGCCCGTCCCGACGCGGGTGTCCCAGCGTCGCTCGCGGTAGCCGTTGCGGCGCGTGAGCCGGCGCTCCGGGTCGCGTTCCCCGTGGGGCACCCGGTGAGCTCGGTGACCTCGGCCTCCATCACCGCCTGGGCGAGGACGCGCACCCCCTCGCGCAGGAAGTCGACGTCACCGTCGGCGCCGGCCTTGCGCAGCAGCTCGAGCACGCCCATCCTGTCGGTGCCCATCGTGGTGTCCTTTCGTGTCGTCGGTTGCTACTCCAACGACGCGAGGATGACGCGGTGGCCGCTCTCCTGTCGGCCGCCTGCGCTGTTACACCAAGTGTGGGGACGCGACCCCGCCGGCCCAAGAGCGACAGGTGGGTAGACGGCTTCGTCCCGCCGTCGACGGGCCAGGAGCGGAGGGAGGCGCATGGCCTGGGTCCGGACGCACAGGACGTTCCTCGCCGCCTGCGCCGTGCTGCTGCTCCTCGTCCTGGGGACGATCCTCCTGCAGCGCGGCCCGGGGCCGTACACGCCCGATGTCGCGGGGGTCGTCGTCTCCACCGAGGCTGTAGAAGGGAACCTCACCGCGTTCCATCTCGCCAACGGACAGACGGTCACCGCCAGCACGCGCGATGAGCGCACGCTGGTCGGAGGCTACGGACCCGGGATCGGCGACCTCCTGCTCTCGGGCATGGGACCCAACGGGCGCTGGCTGGCTCGTGCGTACCCGGGTGCGCAGGTGCGGAGCGATCTGCCGCCGGGCTGCTACAAGGTCGATTCCGACGGCACCGACCAGGGCGACTGGATCCAGACCGACGTCGGGCTCCGCCTGCGCAAGGCACCCGACTTCGACCCCGGACCGCTGCACACCGCGGCACCCGGCGCGCGGTACGCGGGCATCGACTCGACGTTCTGCCTCAACACGGAGGGTCTTGTGACCGCGTTCCGCTGACGTCCGAGCGCGACGCGGACACGGAGAGGGAGGGGTCTCTATGCCTCGCACTCGTCTGACCTGGCTCGCGGTGGCGATTGCCGTGATCCTCGTCTGGCCGCTTGTGCCTGTCGCGCCGGTCGCGGCGAAGGACGCGCCGAAGGGAGGAGCTGCGCCGGCGGCCAGCACTGTGCTCGCCGGCATGTCGATCGGCGGCCAGCCGATGACCATCACCATCAGCCCCGATCTCAGCTGCGCGGTGAACTACGACGGCGACACATACGGTGAGTTCTACGGCGATACGGCATGCGGGACGCTGATCGCCGTGAACGGCGTCCTCTACGGGCCGGCGTCGATCCCGGCCGGCGGCAGTGCGAGCCCGCGCACGGCTTTCACCCCGGCCAGCCAGACCGTGTCTGGCTCGGGGACCCCGCAGGACCCCAGGCGCATCACGACGGTCGTCGATGCAGGGACCTCCGGGCTGCGGCTGACCGAGGTGGACTCGTACATCGACGGTCGGACCCCCACACATTGATCCCTGAGGCGATGGGTGGCCAATATCCCCCGAAGAAGAACCAAGCCCCGGCGCCTTCCGGAGCCGGGGCTTGGGCAGTCGTCGGTCTGATGGTGGATCTATCCGCCTGAGGGCGCGTCTTCACCCAGCCTGAAGAGGCCGCGGTCTCCGACCCATTGCCGGATCTGGTGGGTTACTGGATACGGCACGGCGATGTGGGAAACCAGGCGTGGCGGACCCGACCGGATTCGAACCGGCGATCTCCAGCGTGACAGGCTGGCATGTTTGGCCGCTACACCACGGGTCCGTGCGGCGGGCCGGAGTCTAGCAGGTGCGGGAGCCGGGCGCAGACGATCGGTACCCTCTCCGGGGGTGGGTCGCGACCATCTACGAGGGTCAGTGACCCGACCGCGACCACCTCGTCCGGCGTGGTCGGCGGTCCAGACGTCGCGCACGTCGTCCCTTCCGAGCCCCGACCCGTACGCGGGCGCCGGGGCCTGCGCCGGCCGTTTGCCACCTTATACTCCGCGCGATGCCACCCATCGACCTGCGTTCCGACACCGTCACCCACCCCACGCCGGAGATGCGGCGCGCGATGGCCGAGGCCGAGGTCGGCGACGACGTCTTCGGCGACGATCCCACGGTCAACGCCCTGGAAGAGCGCGCGGCCGAGATCACGGGCATGGAAGGCGGCCTGTTCGTCGCCTCCGGCACGATGGGGAACCTGGTGTCGCTGATCGCGCACGTACCGCGCGGCGGCGAGATCATCGCCGAGGCCGAGTCGCACACCCTCATGGACGAGCAGGCGGGACACGCGGTGATCGCCGGGGCGTCGGCGCGCGGGATCCCGGCGCGGCCGGACGGGACCATGGACCCGGCCCTGGTCGACGCGGCATTCCGGAACCCGCTCGACCTCCACGAGCCCCGGACCGCGCTGATCGTCCTCGAGAACACCCACGCCCACTCCATGGGCCAGCCCCTGACCCCCGCCTACACCGCCGAGATCGCGGCGATCGCGCATGGCCACGGTGTCCCCCTGCACGTGGATGGCGCGCGCCTCTTCAACGCCGCGGTCGCCCTGGGAGTCCCGGCAGCCGACCTGCTGGCCCCGGCCGATTCGGCCACCTTCTGCCTGTCCAAGGGGCTGGCCTGCCCGATCGGGTCGGTCGTCGTGGGGTCGGGAGGCTTCATCGCCCGGGCCCGGCGCGCACGCAAGCTCGTGGGCGGCGGCATGCGGCAGGTCGGGGTCCTTGCGGCGGCCGGGCTGGTGGCCCTCCGCGACGGCAACAACGGCATGATCGAGCGGCTCGCCGAGGACCACGTCAACGCCCGGCACCTGGCGGAGGCGCTGGCCTCCATGCCGGGCATCACCGACCTCGATGCCGCGCGGGCGACCACCAACTTCGTCGTGTTTCGTGTCGCGGCCACGGACCCGGCGAGCGAGGCCGCCTCGCTCTCCCCCCGCGAGCTGCGCGACCAGTTCCTCGACGCGCTCCGCGCCGAGGGCGTCCTGATGGTCGAGTACCCGCACGCCACGATCCGGGCGGTGACCCACTACGGCGTGGACGGGGCAGACGTGGAGCGCGTGATCGTGGCCTGCCGGTCCGCGCTCGCCCGTTGCGGCGCGGCACCCCGGCCGGCCACCCCGGTCACCTGAGCAGCCAGGAACCGGGCGTGGCCATGCGGCTCGGTGAGATGCAACGGAGTGAGATGAGCCAGCCGCTGGACGCCCGCTTCTGGGCGCTCGTCGATGACCACTTTGCGTACCTGGTCCGGGCAATGCCGGTCTTCGCGACGTTCGTCGGGATCCACTCCGAGGATCACCGGATCGGCGACGGGAGCCGGGACGCCATCGTCGACCGGATCTCGCACGAGCGGCGCTTCATGGCGGACGTGCAGGCGCTCGATGCCGGCGGACTCTCGGACGAGGTGCGGTTCGAGCGCGAGCTTGCGCTGCACGGCTCCCGGCTCAGCCTCTTCGACCTGGAGGAGGAGCGGAGCTGGGAGCGGCGCTCCTGCGCCATGGAGGAGGTCGGAGACGCGATCTTCTCCATCCTGGCCCGCGACTTCGCCCCGCTGGCCGACCGGCTCGAGTCGATCGCCTCCCGGCTCGAGGGCGTGCCGGAGGCGCTGGCACAGCACCGCACCCGGCTGGCGGCGAACCCCGTGCGGATCTGGGGCGAGATCGACCTGGAATCCGCGGCGGAGATGCCGGCCCTCTTCGGCGAGGTGGTGGGGGCGGCGGCCGGCACCTGGCCAGCGGGCAGCCCGGCCCTCCGGCGCATCGAGTCGGCTGCCGGACGGGCCGCGTCGGCCGTGAGCGAGTACGCCGGCTGGCTGCGCGGGCGCCTGGCTGGCGGGACCGACGAGTGGCGGCTCGGGCGCGAGCGGTACGAACGCCTCGTGGAGCTGCGGGCCCTGGAGGGGCTGACCCCGGACGAGATCCTCGCGATCGGCGAGGAGCAGCTCGAGGCGAACCGCCGCGCGCGGCGGGAAGCGGCCCGCGAGGTGGACCCATCGGCGGCCGAGGCGGAGATCCTCGAGCGCCTCAAGTCCGACCACCCCGCCACGTTCGAGGCCGCCCTCGACGCCTACCGTGACGCGATGCTGCGGGCCCGCGGACACATCGTCGAGCGGGAGCTGGCGACGCTGCCGCCGGGCGAGACGCTCACCGTCCAGGCCACCCCGGAGTACCTGCGCAACGCCGCGGTCCCGTTCGCCGCCTACTTCCAGCCGCCGCGCTTCGACCCGCATCCGGCGGGCATCTACGTGGTCACGCCGTCCGTCGACGCCAGCCCGTCGGCGATGCGGGAGCACTACCGCACCTCGATCAGCAACACCAGCATCCACGAGGCGTACCCGGGCCATCACCTGCAGCTCTCGGCCGCCAACGGGCATCCCAGCCTGGTGCGCGCCCTGGTCGAGGCACCCGAGTTCGTCGAGGGCTGGGGCATGTACAGCGAGCAGATGATGCGCGAGGAGGGCTTCGACGACGGGCCCGAGTTCAGGGTGGCGATGTACACCGACGCGATCTGGCGTGCGTGCCGGGTCGTGCTCGACGTGCGCATGCATCGCGGCGACGTGACCGTGGACCAGGCGACCGATTTCCTGGTGGACCGGACCGGGTTCGAACGGGCCAACGCTCGTGCCGAGGTCCTCCGCTACACCTACACCCCGACCTACCAGCTCAGCTACCTGCTCGGCAAGGTGCTCCTCCTGCGGCTTCGCGACGACGAGCGGCACCGGCTGGGCGACGCGTTCTCCCTGCGGCGGTTTCACGACCAGCTGCTCTACTCCGGTGGGATCCCCATCTCGTTCCACCGCCGGCTCCTCGCGGGCGAGGGAGGCGGTCCGACGCTGCCGGCCGCCGAGGAGGCGGGCGCGGTGACGCACCCTGCCTGATGCAGGTCGTCCCGAGCATCGACGTCACCGGAGGGCGCTCCCGGCTCGTCTTCTGGCCCGGTGCGTCGACCGGCTCCGGGACACCGACCGACCGGCCCGAACGGATCGCGCGGCACTTCGTGGAGCTCGGCGCGCCCGCGATCCACCTAGTGGACCTCGACGGGGCACGCGCCGGCCGGCCCGTCGGGCTCGACGTCGTGAGCCGCGTGGCCGCGGAGGTCGCGGCGCCGCTGCAGGTTGCGGGCGGTGCGGACGGTCCGGACCAGATCCGGCTCCTCTTCGCCGCCGGGGCGACAAGGGTCGTGATGCCCCTGCTGACGGTGGCCGAGGACGCGGACGTGCTGCGCGCCTGCCTGGACGTGGCCGGGAGCTGGCTCGCGGTCGGACTCGATCCGCGACCGGAGCGCCTGCGCGGGTACCCCTGGCGGTCGGGCCGGGCACCCACGCTCCAGGCGCTCGTCTCGAGCCTCGTCGATGCGGGCGTGCAGCGCTTCGTCCTCTCCCACGGCGGAGCGGAGCCGGACCTCGGCCTCCTCGCCGGGCTGGTCGCCGCGGCCGACGCCGAGTTCCTGGTCGCGGGCGGCGTGGCCACGCTGGACGGGATTCGGCGGCTCCGCGACGTGGGCGTCTCGGCGGTGATCCTCGGAGAGGCGCTGCTCTCGGGCCGCGTAGAGTACCCCGCCGCCGCCCGGGCCGCCACCGTCAACCCGCACTGACGGGAAACGCGCGCAGGTCGGATAGGCTACGCGGTCGACACCCGCACCCGGAGTGGAACCTTGCCTTCGCCCTCACCGCGCGCCGCGCGCACCCTGCTCGCCGGTCTCGCCGTCACCCTGCTCCTCGGAGCCTGCTCAGCCACGGCGCCGAGCGGGCCGGTGGGCACCTCCGGCGTGGCAGCCGCGTCCGCCGCAACCGCCGCCTCCTCCGGCGCACCCGCCGCCAGCCGTTCCGCCGTGCAGCTCAAGCCGCCGACCGCGACGCCGCTCGCGTCCGCACCCGCGCAGCCCGGCGGCGACGGGACCACGGTCACCCTGCACACGCAGAAGGGCGACATCGTGATCGAGGTCTTCACGAACAGCGCCCCGGTCGCGGCACAGAACTTCGAGAACCTGGTGCGGGCCGGGTTCTACGACGGGACCGTCTTCCATCGCATCATCCCCGGCTTCGTGATCCAGGGCGGGGATCCGACCGGGACCGGGACCGGCGGGCCCGGCTACTCCTTCCCGGACGAGCCGTTTGCGGGTTCGTACACGCCGGGCACGGTGGCAATGGCCAACGCGGGCCCCAACACGAACGGGTCGCAGTTCTTCATCGTGATCGGCTCCCAGGCGGCCTCGCTCCCCCACAGCTACACCATCTTCGGCACGGTCACGAGCGGCCTCGAGGTGGCGCAGCAGATCGCCGCCGGGCCACGGGGCGGCCCGAACGACGACCAGGCGCTGCAGCCGGTGAAGATCCTGGCCGCGACGTTGAGCGGACCGGGAGCAGGGCCGGGGTCGTCCGCTCCCACGGCGGGCGCCTCGGGCGGCTGATCGGCGCCCGTCCCGGACCCGGTTCGGCTTCTGCCCAGGGCTCGGTCCGGCGCGCAGGTCGAACGGGCCCGTTCGCGGCCCGTCCCGGGTCCGTTCGACCCCCCTGTGCTAGGGTTGCTCGACCGCTGGAGGCACCATCGACCTTGTCTGCGACCATCGAGACCACGCTGGGCACGTTCACCATCGAGTTCGAGCGCGACGCCGCGCCCAACACCGTTGCCAACTTCGAAAAGCTGGCGCGGCAGGGGTATTACGACGGCGTCCTGTTCCACCGCGTGGTGCCGGGGTTCGTGATCCAGGGCGGCGATCCGACCGGCACCGGCCGCGGCGGTCCCGGCTACACGTTCGCCGACGAGCTTCCCGGCGCGACGCTCGACTACGCCCCCTACGTGGTCGCGATGGCGAACGCCGGGCCCGACACGAACGGCAGCCAGTGGTTCGTCTGCCTGGCGGACCTGCGCGGGCGCCTGCCCAAGCACTACACGATCTTCGGGCGCGTCGCGCAGGGCACCGACATCGTGGACCGCATCGGCCGGGTGCGCACCGGCCCCGCGGACCGTCCCGTGGAGGACGTCCGGATGACCACGGTGACGGTGGACGGTGCCGCCGGAGCGGAGGGCTGAGGGAAGGCTCCAGGGGCCGCCATCCGACACCTCGACGATCTTCCGGCGCAAGGCACGTGAAGCGCCGAGCCGTCGCAAGGTTACGGAATATTAACCGGCCCGCTAGGCGAATCCCTTGAGCCGTCGGGGGCGCCCGCGTACACTCTGGACGCTGCTCGTCAGCAACTGCCCCAGCAGCAGGGTCATGGGTAGGTTGGGTTAGGGTAGCCGGTGCAGCCGGCGTGATAGATGCCCTTGCAGCGTGGCAGAAGCTCCGTGTCACCCTCGAGGTGATCGGGGACTTCACCGGGACAGTGTCGGGAGGCCCCTCTTCGGAGGGGCCTTTCGCGTGGGTCCGGGGTTTCCGTTCTCGGAGCGGATCGCCCCGGAGGCTCGCGGCGTCGCGCTACGCGGCCGTGGGCCCTCGGTACCCGGGCAAAGGATGAGCACCTGCGCCCATGCCCGCGCCATCGGTCGCCTCGGTCTCTTCGGCGGCACCCGGCTCGTCCCAGCCCCGGGAGGCCAGGCTGGGCGTCATGCGCGCAACCAGCTCTGCGCGTTTGGCCCGGTACTGGCGCTTCGAGATCAGCCGGTGGCGGCGCAGCCCCTGGAGCTCGAGCAGCGCGGCGACCAGGTCGCCGTGGCGCGGCACTGTGGCAGCGGGACGCGGTCGGGGCGGCTCGGGCGGCGGGGCGGCGCTGACAGGCGGCGGCGCTTCGGCCTGACGCGACGCGAGAACTCGATCCAGCCGGCGCTCCAGCTCGTCCGCATCCGCGATGCCCGAGACACCGGGGGCAACGGCGCCGCTCCCGGCGGGCTCGCGGGGCTCGGCGCGCCGGCCCGGCGCCCATGCCTCGATGAGTACGACCAACCCGATCACCACGAAGACGACGGGCCAATAGTCGGCGAGGCGGCCCGCATCGAGGGCGAGCACGCCCAGGGTGCCGGCGAGGAGCGTCGCGCCGATCGCGACCAGGACCAGCCCGAGGACGGCGAGCCCCCCGCGTCCCACGATCCACCTCTCGGCCGCAATGTCCCGCTGCGCCGGGTCCGGCCCGGAGCGTGGCGGCGGGTCCGCGACCGAGCCCTGGGGCACGCCGATCGGTGGTTCCCCGGACGGCGGGTCTGCGGGCACCGTCCGCCGGGACGCCGACGCGGCCCCGAACAGGACGGCATCGAGCGTGCGCCGCAGCTCCGCGTCGTCAAGGGTTCCGCGGCCGCTCATGGGGCTGTGGCCTTCCCGTCCATCGGCTACCTCGCCTCCTGGCCCCTGGCCCACGCGGCGGTACTCGGAGTGTGTCGCTGAGCCGACCTCAGGAAGCGGGCGAGGGGTGAACCCCTGGCCACGTCGTCTCGGACCGGCCGTCGCTGCAGAAACTCGTGCGCGACCGTTCGATAGTCCTCCGCGCCGGCGCTGAATGGGGCATACCGCGTGATCGGGAGCTGGAACGACGGCGCCTCGGCCAGGCTGATGTTCTCCCTCACGAAGGCCCGGAGCGTGTGGCCGGGGTAACGCTCACGCAATCGCTCGACCACCTCCCGCGCGTGCCGCGTGTGGCTGACCCGGCACGCGACGATCGCCGACAGGGTCAGTCCCGGGTTGAGCCGCTCGCGCACCTCCTGCATGGTCTCCAGCAGGCTGACGAGCCCCGAGAGTGCAAGGACGTGGGCCTCGACTGGCACGAGCACCTGCTGGCACGCCGAGAGCGGCGCGATGGCGAGGTACCCCTGCGAGGGCGGGCAGTCCACGAGGACGTAGTCCCAGCGCGGAGGAAGTGCCTCGAGCGCGTGTATGACGCCGAGGGCGAGATCTGTTTCCTGCCGGCGATCCGCCGCCACCAGCCACGGAGTCGACGGTATCAGCTGCACACCCGGCGCACTGGTCGAGACGGCGGTGTCGGCCAGGTCAGCCTGGCCCATGTACGCGTCGAGCACGATTCGGCCCGCGACGGGCGAGCCGAGCCAGCTCGTCGCCGATCCCTGGGGATCCAGGTCGATGACCAGGACCTGGAGTCCCTGCTCGCCGAGGGCGGCCGCGAGGTTCACCGCCGTGGTGGTCTTGGCGCTCCCCCCCTTGTGGTTCGTGACCGCAAACGTGTTCACCGTGGGCGTCCGATCTTCCCGATCTCGAGGTCGTGGATGAGCGCACCAGCGGCGACGCGAGCGTGATGCGGGTCCAGCGGCACCTCAAGCGGGTCCACGGCGATCGTGCTGTGGCCTCGTGGCCGCTTGGCCGGCTTCGGCGACTCTCGCTCGGCCGACGCCGGCTCGTGGGGCGGGTGACGTCTTGTTGAAGATGCGCTGGCCACCTCGGAGCTGGCCACCTCGGAGGGATCCTCACGCGCGCGGGGCTCTGCGTCTCCTGCCCGCGGTGCACGTCTTGAGGCGACCAGCCGTGCGGCATCAGCCGCCGGATCCTCAGTCTTTGCCGAGGCGGCCGGAGCCTCAGTCCGCATTCGAACGGCCCTCACCTTCTCCGCCCACCGCGAGCCGAGTCCGGCGATCCGCAGGTTGGGTCGGCCGAGCCCTTCCCCCTGCGTTCCCCAGACCCACTGGGCGCCCAGCGCGATAAGAACGGCGATCACGCTGACCACGATGGGCAGGAAGAGATCCGCCATGGCCCTAGAGTGTCTCCGGCTGACGACGCGACAGAGCCGTCGCAGGCTCAGGCACCGTCGACCACCCCGGCGGGCCTGAGGCGCCAGCAGACGGCGCAGCCTGCGGCGATGCAACCGGCGGGCGGGCGGCGATGACCGCTGCGCGCGCCTGCCTTCCCGGACCCACATCCAGAGCGGCCAGCTCCCTCGACCACAGCTCCTCCGCCTGCGGAACTTCGCTGAGCGCAGTCGCCGGGTCCTGTGCGTAGACGAGCAGCGTCCTGCGCAGCCGCGGCTCGTCCTCGCCGGTCGCGAGCGCCAGGATCCGCCGCACGTCATCCCGGATGCCCGGCGGGGGTGGCGGCGCCACGGCCCGCAAGACCTTGGACGATTCCGTAGGCACCACGTGCTCGCCGGCGTAGAACAGCTCCTCGTGGAGCTTCTCGCCCGGGCGAAGCCCCATGATCTCGATCGGCTGGCTGTCCGGGTCACGGCCGGCGAGCCGGACGAGGTCGCGGGCGAGGTCCATGATGCGGATGGGCTCACCCATGTCGAGCACGAACAGGTCGCCCGTCCGCCCTAACGCGGCCGCGTCGAGGATCAGCCACGCGGCCTCCGGGATGGTCATGAAGAAGCGCGTCATCTCAGGGTCCGTGACCGTGAGCGGCTGGCCCTTCTCCAGCTGGTCCTGGAAGATCGGCACCACGCTGCCCGATGACCCCAGGACGTTCCCGAAGCGCACCGCAACGTAGGGGAGCGCCGTCCGGCGCGCGGTGTCTGCGACGAGCATCTCTGCGATTCGCTTGCTCGCGCCCATCACGCTCGACGGCCGGACCGCCTTGTCGGTTGACACGAACACGAAGCGTTCGACGCCCGCAGCCACGGCCGCGTCGAGCAGCGCCAGCGTGCCGCCGATGTTCACGTATGCCGCGTCCGATGGGTCGTCCTCCATCAGCGGCACGTGCTTGTAGGCTGCGGCGTGGAAGATCACGCTCGGAGTCTCCGTGCGGACGAGTCGCTGCATCGCCGGCCGGCTCACGACGTTCGCGAGATGGACGCGCAGCTCGCCACCGCTGCGGCCATGGCTCGCTCGCATCTCGAGCTCACGCTGCACGGTGTACAGGGGGCTCTCGGCTCGGTCGACCAGCGTGAGCCGGCCCGGGCCGATCGCGTGGACCTGCCGGGCGAGCTCAGACCCGATCGAGCCCCCGGCTCCGGTGATCAGGACCGACCGGCCCCGGATGATCTCCTGCACCGCCGTGGCGTGCTCGGTGACCATCGGACGCCGCAGCAGATCTTCCAGGCGGACGCGACGGATCCGGTAGGCGTCCATGCTCCCGTCGATCATGTCGTGCATGGACGGGACGGTGCGCACCTCAAGGCCGAGGGCAAGGGCAGCGTCGACCACGCGTCTCACGGCGCTGCCCGCCGCACTCGGCATCGTGATGAGCAGGCAGCGAGCCCCCGTCGCTGCAACCGTCTGCTTCAGCGACCGGAGGCCACCGTACACTCGCACGCCGGCGACCGAGCTGCCGGCGAGCCCGGGATCGTCATCCAGGAACCCCACCGGGAGAACGCCCGCCCCAGGCTCTCGCCGTGCGGACCGCGCCACCAGCACCCCGGCCCGGCCGGCCCCGTATAGGAGCGTGGGGCGAGGCTCGGCCCTGGTGCCAGTCGCGTGGTGAGGCGCCAGGTCGGAGGCTGCGCGGATGGCGAAGCGCAGACTCCCAAACACCGCCATGCTGAGGAGGGGTTCCACGACCCAGAACGACCTCGGGAACCCGGGGACCCAGTCGACGCCCAAGACCGCTGACGTGCCGTAGAACACCCCCAGAGTGACGAGCGATCCGAGTGCGACGGCCGCAACGATCCGACCGAGGTCGGGCACGCTGGCGAAGCGCCAGCGACGGCTGTACAGGCCGAAACCGATGTTCGACATGGTGCGCACGGGCAGGAGTACGGCCAGGACGGGGGAGAAGACGAACAATGTGCTGGGCTCGACGAGGTGGTCGTAGCGGAGCGTGAGGGTGACGTACCCAGCGGCTGCGACACCGACGAAGTCGAGCAGGAGAAGATGGCGACCCCGCACCCGGCCGGCGAGGGACCCAAGCGCCTCGAGGTTGGGAGGGGCGAAGAGCACTCTCGAGGTCCGCTCGATCCGTCCGGATGCGAACGTGACGAGGGTGGACATGAGCGCGGGCCACGCTCGACGGTGAACGGCCAATAGGGCCTCGCAATCAGAGACCCTGCACGGCGAAGAGCGCACGCTGCGCAGAGAGCACAGCGCGGCGCGGCAGGCTGTGAGACATCAGAGCATGCGGGACGCCCCTTTGCGGGCCACGCAGGGGCTCAACGGCCACAACCCCCCTCCCGAGTCAGTACGGCTGTAGCTTACCGACACGAGTCTACGCAGACATGACTAATCGGCTAGGGGCAGATGGCCCATCCGTACTGCCCGCCGACCCCGGTGGTGGTGCCCGGGCGCACCACTGGAAGACACGTCCGCCGGCACGGGGGAGCCCCGACTTCGCAATCGTGCCCATGCACCAGCGACGACGGGCGAAGGCCGCCGCCCACCTGCGGGGTACCAGCGTCAGCGAGCCGCCCTCTGGTACGATGCTGGCCATCGAGCCCGCCACTGCACGTCTGCCGTGAGCAGGCAACGTCATCCGCTCGTGATGCCGCGGTGGACAGCTCGACGCCCGGTGAATGCCGGGTGACGTGCTCAATCTGAGCACACCATCGCGCGCCCGTAGCTCAGCGGATAGAGCGTCTGCCTCCGGAGCAGAAGGCCGTGGGTTCGAGTCCCGCCGGGCGCGCCAGTCACTTGCCCGTGCGCGCCAGTTGGCTCCCCGCGATCGCGCCAGTTGGCTCCCCGCGATCGCCCCCGTGTGCACCCGCCCGACCCAGGCGCGACGCCCACCCCGACCGCCTCCCTCCCGCAGCGGCACCTGCCGGGGCGCCCGCCGCTCCTGGCCCGCTATGCTCCCCCGGAAGTCGCCACCCGGCGACAACCCTGGTTCGGTGCGACATGTGGCAACTCGGCACGCCGCCCCTCGAGCTCATCGTGCGCACGGTCATCGTCTACGTCGCGTTCATCCTGGCGCTCCGCGTCTTCGGGAAGCGCGAGGTGGGCCAGTTCACGCTGTTCGACCTCGCCCTGATCCTGCTGGCCGCCAACGCGCTGCAGCCGGCGATCACCGGGCCCGACAACTCGATCCCCGGCGGGATCATCATCGTCAGCACCATGTTCGCCCTGAACCTCGGCGTCTCCCGGCTGCGTGAGCGTGTCCCGCTCGTGCGACGGATCCTGGAGCCTCAGCCGACCATCCTCGCCCGGGACGGCGCGTGGATCGCTGCAGCCGTGGAGCGGGAGGGGCTCGACGACACGGACCTGGAGGCGGCGCTCCGCGAGCATGGCCTCGCGCGCGTGGAGGACGTCGAGCTCGGGGTGCTGGAGGAGGACGGGTCGATCAGCCTGGTTCCGGTCGACGGAGTCCCGGGCGTGCGACGCCGACGGCGCCTGCGGTATCGCCGCCAGGTCTGACATCGGTCCGCGCCGGGGAGAACGGCGCCGGGGCGGACCTCGCGGCCCGGATCGGCCTGAGCGGTACCTCGCGGCCCGATCGGCCTCAGGCGTACCTCGCCAGCCCGCCCGTGCCTCGAGCGTTGCGCAGCCGGAGCCCGAGGAACAGCATCGCGATGCCGAAGACGATGGAGTAGGCGCCGATGAGCGTGACCAGCGCGATCGCCCCTGCGCCCGGAAACACCAGGATGGCCACCCCGAAGACCACGGAGAGGATCCCGGCCAGCCCGAGCAGCCACTCGTCCTCCATTTCCCGGCGGAGGCGGATGGCGGCGACGAGCTCCATCACGCCGGTCAGGATCGCCCATGCACCGATGACCAGGACGAACGCGACGGCGGTGATCCCGGGCACGGCAAATGCCACCAGCCCGGCGGCCACGCCCAGGATGCCCTCGACCAGCACCACCCACCAGCGTCCGCGCTCCTGATGCCGCATGACCGACAGGATCGCCACCGCGCCGTCCACGATCGCGTAGGCGCCGAACAGCGTGACGAGCACGAGGAGCGTCAGGTCCGGCCACGCCAGGGCGGCGACGCCGAAGGCGATCGCCAGGATGCCCCGCAGCGCCAGCAGCCACCAGCTATGTGCGAACAGTCGCGTGGTTCACCTCCGTCCATGGTGCCGGGCACAGCGTACCCACGTCGCGCGTCACGCGCGCTCCGCGGGATCGGCGCCGACCTGTTACGTCCTGGTGGCAGCGGCGGTCAGTCGCCGCGGTGAGCCCCCGAGCGGATCTCGAACCGGCTGAACGAGCCGGTCGCTATGCGGTCGTGGACGGTCACCGAGGATACCGAAGCGCCCGGCGGCCCTTCGCGCAGCGCGGCGATCAGCGCGGCGAGGTCGTCCGGATCGCCCTCCGCGACCAGCGCCACCGACCCGTCCGGCTGGTTGGCGACCCAGCCGGTGACACCGACGATGCTGGCCTCGCGCGACACGAACCAGCGGAAGCCCACGCCCTGCACGAATCCCCTGACCGTGGCCTCGATCGCGCGGGACGGCATCAGGCGACCCTCGTGGCGTGCGGCCATGCCAGCAACAGCACGTCGAGCGCCAGTTCCGGGTTGGCGTTCCGCTCCGCCGCATCCATCACCGTGTCGAGCAGCGCCAGGAACGAATCCGCGGCACCCGGCGGGAGCGCGGCCGCGGCCGCCAGCAGCTCCTCGAGGAGGTCCACGTGCCGGAGCTCGGCGCGGCCCCCGCGCCCGGCGATGGCGAGGTCGCGGGCGAGGCCGCCCCACAGGCGCGCCAGCGCGAGGAGCGAGCCCCGGCGCGCACCCGGGGCCTGCCGGTCCCGGCGTCCCTGACCCGTGGCCTCGTCTCCGGGCGGGTCCGTGGGCGCCGCGGTTCCCGTCGCTGCCGGGCCGGTGGGTCCGCCAAGCAACCCCTCGAGCTGGTCCGCGGCGGTCAGCAGGCCCGCGGCGGCGGTCAGCCGGTCGGCGCGCCCCTGCCGGCTGAGGTCGAGCAGCTCACGCATGATCCGCTGGTGCAGGAGGACGGCCTGCGGGGCAGCCGCGAGCGCACGAGCGCGCCCGGGCCGCCCGTCTGCGAGGCCGGCGAGCGCCGTGGCACTCACGGCATCGGCGACCCCCTCCTCCTCGAGCATCGCGGCTATCTCCCGGGGCGACACGGGCCCGAGCCGGAGGTGGACGCAGCGGGAGCGCACGGTGGGCAGCAAGGCATCTTCGGTCGCGGCGCACAGGACCAGGACCGTCCCGGCGGGCGGCTCCTCGAGAAGCTTCAGCAGCGCGTTCTGTGAATCCTCGTTCAGCCGGTCCGCCTCCTCGACGACGGCGACGCGCCACGCACCCTCCAGCGGGGCCAGCGAGAGCTCCCGGGCCAGGGCACGAACGGTCCCGGGCTCGGGGGCCAGCCGATCGCCGATGCGGATCTGGCGTCCCGGTCCGGACGGCGCGAGCCGGTGCAGGTCCGGGTGATTGCCGTGATCCACGCGCCGGCAGGCCGCGCATACGCGGCAGGGTCGATCGGCCGGATCGGCGGCGGTGCACAGAAGCGCCGCCGCGAGATCGAGCGCGAGCGTGGTCTTGCCGCTGCCGGGCGGCCCCGTGAGCAGCAGCGCGTGGGGAGGAGCACCCGTGGACGAGGCGACGGCGATGGCCGTCAGCGCCGCCCGCTGGCCGCGCGTGCGCCAGGCGGCCATCCGACCGATCAGGCCTCCGGGGCTGAGGTCACGCGGCGCGTCCGCCGGCGCACCGGCGCGGCCGGCTCGTCCGGCGCGGCCGGCTCGTCCGGCACGCCGCTGTCGGCCGGGCCGGCGGATCCCGCGGCAGCGCTTGTCCGCCGTGTCCGGCGGGGCGTCGCCTTCTCTGCGGGAGCCGCGGCCGCGGCTCCCGCGCTGGGGCCTGCCGAGACCGGCTCGGCCTGCGCGGCCCGCCCGGTGTCGGTGGCCGGCGTTGCCGTCCGGCGACCGCGCGTCCGTGCCGGGACGGACGTGCCTTCGGTGGCGTCACCGGTCGGAGCGGCCGCGGCCGCCCTCCCGCGTCGACGCGCCGGCGCGACCTCCGGCGCGGGGGCAGCCGGCGGCGCCTGTGTCCCGGCCCCGCCCGCAGCCTGTCCGGCGGGTTCCACGCGCGGCTCGACGGCCGTCGCGCGGCGCGTCCGGCCGCGACCACGCGGTGCCGCCTGCGGCGCCTCCCCCGTTGCGGTGGGCTCCTCCGCGGGCGGCGCCTGGATCGCGGCGGCCACCTGCTCGCCGGTCTCGGCCATCCGCGCCCGTCCTCGACCACCGCGGCCGCCTGCGGCGCGCAGGGGCCGTTCCGCGGACGCTTCGGCGGCGGTTGCCGCCTCAGCACCCGGGCGGGCAGCTGCCACCTCGCCGCGGCCATGCTGCTCGGGGCGTGCACCGCCCCGGCGCGCCAGCTCGGCGCGCAGGAGCTCCGCGACCTCGGGCGGCACCTCGCTCCACGGCTCGGCGCCGGAGGCTCGCTCATGCGGCTGCGTCTCGCGCACCGGGCGCGGGCGCTCCTGCCGCTCGAACTGCGGGCGCGGGCCGCGCTCCGGCCCTCGCGTGGGGCGACCGCCGCCGGCCGCGCCTCCCCCCCGACCGTAGCGCTCCCGCTCGACGGCCTGCTGGTAGGCGGATCCCCGGCCACCGCGGCCCGGTCCGCGGCCCGTGCCGCGGCCGCCACGCCCGCGCTGCCTTCGCTCGGCGAGCAGGTATTCCGGGATCTCCGGCTCCTCGAGTTCCTCCTCGTCCAGCTCGGTCGACGCACTGACCGGCGCGGTGGGCATCCCGAGCTGGCTGTCCCACACCGACCCGAACGTGGAGTGCTGCGGCGCGCGGGGCACCTCGAGCTCGAGCTCCTCCTCGGCCTCACCCTCCTCGCCGGCGATCCCCGCCGCCGCGGCGCCGACCATCTCCTGGCCCCGGCCTCGCCCACGGCCCCGGCCGCCGCGGCGGCGCCGCCGCCGCCGGCCGGCCTCCTGCCCCTGGGCCTCGCCGAGCGATGTCTCGGTGATCTCGGCCTCCTCCGCGGCGGCCGTCTCGACCTCCTCGCCCGTCGCCGGGGCGGCCACGGCCGCCACCTTGCTCAGCTTCTCGCCGGGCAGCACCACGAGCGGAACACCACCGGCTGCCGGCGCCGCGGCGGCCACGAGGGGTGGCCGCTCCCTGCGCTCGGGGCGACGATCCTCGCGCCTGCCCTCGTCGCGCTCCTCACCGCGGCGCCCACGGCGCCGCCTCGACGAAGAGCCCTCCGTCTCCTTCTCCGGCACCTCGGTCATCGAAAGGTCGTCCTCGGCGGCCACGCGCCGGCCGCTTCGCGAGGATCGCTCCACCCGCGCGATCTGCGTGATGTCGGTGAAGACGTCGGCGACGTCGATCAGGTCGGAACTGGTGTTGCCGCGGAAGCTGATGACCTCGACCCGGATACCGGTCTGCTGCACGGCGCGGATCGCCGGCGCGAAGTCACCGTCGCCGGAGACCACCACCGCGATGTCCAGGTTGCGCGAGGTGCGCATCAGGTCCACGACCAGCTCGATGTCCAGGTTCGCCTTGACCTTGCCGTCGCCGTACTTGCGGATGTCCTTGCTGACGACCTTGTAGCCGTTGCGGGCGAGGAAGGCGTGGAACTGG
>JAJYNP010000295.1 GCA_021786265.1 Chloroflexota bacterium | reverse complement strand
GACGTCTTGTCGGGTCTCCGACAGCTCTTCGAGGGCTCGATATGGCTGCCCAGCGCGGTTCCACGGAGCTGAGCAACTCTGTCGGAGCCCGACCGGCAGTGGCGACCCCCTGAACAGTTACGACCAGAGTATGGCGTCGGAGACGAGCAGCGCCCGGTTGCTGGCATCCCACAGGGAGAGATGGCCACGGGAATGGCCCGGGGTGTGCAGTACCTCAATCCGGCGCGAGCCTCCGAGGCGGAATTGCTCGCCGCCGCTTAGCGACACGTGCATCGGGACCGTCCGAGTGCTCTGGCGGGCGAAGTCCTTGGCCTCCGCGCTGTCGGCGATCGCGTGCTCGACCGCGAACTCTCCGTAGCGGTCCTCGATCAGCCGCTCGACGTCCTCGACCATCGAGCGGTCGAGCTCGTGGCAGGCGAGCCGGGCCCGGGGCGCGATCTCCTGCAGCGACCGGTTGCCGCCGAAATGGTCGAAATCAGCATGGCTGATGACGACCCAGTCGATGCTCGCCGGATCGCGGCCGGAGCTGGACAGATAGGGAAGGAGCGCCTCGGTGATCGAGCCGTCGAGGCCGGTGTCGAACAGCAGTGACGACTCCTCTCCCTCGAGAAGGTAGAGGGCGACGAAGCGGTCCCCGAGGGAGGCCTCGACACGGTGAATTCCAGGCGCGAGCTCCATCACTCCCCCTTGAAGACGGGTTTCCGCTTGCTGAGGAACGCCTCACGACCCTCGTTGCTGTCGCGCGTCGTGAAGCAGTAGGTGAACAGGTCGTTCTCGTACGCGAGACCGAGGTTCAGGCTGCTGCTCTCCGAGACCCGAACGAGATGCTTGGCGAGCTGGACCGCGATCGGGGCGTTCGCAGCGATCTTCTCGGCGAGCTCCTCGGCGCGGGCATCGAGCTGCTCCACCGGCACGACGCGTTGCACAAGACCGCACGCACGCGCCTCCTCGGCGTCGATCAGGTCGCCGGTCGGCAGCATCTCCAAAGCCTTGCCGTAGCCGACCAGGCGGGGCAGCAGCTGGGTGTTGCCGGCGCCGCCGACCCACCCGAGCTTGATCTCGCCCGCTCCGAACCTGGCGTCCGGCGTCGCCAGGCGGATGTCGCAGGACAGCGCCAGTTCGAGACCGCCGCCGATGGCGTAGCCGTGGATCGCGGCGACGATCGGCTTGCGGACTTCCCAGATCGCCCGGCAGTAGTCGACGCGGTTGCGAAGACTCCAGTTCGACCCGTACTGGTCGAGCAGCCTGACGTCGCTTCCCGCGGAGAAGGCGCGTTCCCCGGCGCCTTTCAGGATGACCGCGCGAATCGAGTCGTCCTCATTCAGGACCTGTCCAATGCGCTGCAGCTCACGAGCCATCGGCGCGGTAACCGTGTTCAGCTTCGCCGGCCGGGCGAGCGTCACGGTGGCGACGGCACCGGCGCGGTCGAACTGCACGTCGGCTAGTTCCACGGTCACGAACAGCTCGCCCCCCAAAGACCCGTCTCAGCCATGCATCGGCCGCCGACCGCGTATGCTAACGCATTCAGCAGATTATCGTCAAGTATGATTAGTTGTCCCCGAAGCGACAGGCCAGGAGGGTCCGGATGTCTACTCAGGCGGCGAGCCGGCCACAGCGACGCCTCGTGGCCGTCGTCACCGGCGGGATGAGCGGGATCGGGGCGGCCACGGTCGAGCGGCTCAGGACCGAGGGCCTCGCCGTCCTAACGATGGATCGAGCAGCGGGAGCAGATCTCTCGGTCGACGTCTCGAGCGCCGAGGAGGTCCGTGCCGCCCTCGGAGATGTCGGGGACGTCGACGTCCTCGTCAACAGCGCCGGGATCGCCGGGCCGAACAAGCCGCTGTGGGACGTCACCCCGGAGGAGTGGGACCGCACCTTCGCCGTCAACGTCTCGGGAACCTTCAACACCTGCCGGGTGCTCGCGCCCGGCATGCGGTCGCGGGGCTGGGGACGCATCATCAACGTCGCCAGCATCGCGGGCAAGGAGGGCAACCCCAATCTCTCCGCCTACTCGGCGAGCAAGGCCGCCGTGATCGCGTTGACGAAATCGCTCGGCAAGGAGCTCGCCACCTCCGGGGTGCTCGTCAACGTTGTCGCGCCGGCCGTGATCGATACGCCAATGAACGCGGCAACCGACGCCGCGGTGCTCGACTACATGGTCCAACGGATCCCGATGGGCCGCACCGGGAAGCCCGAGGAGGTCGCCGAGCTCATCGCCTGGCTGTCCTCAGACCTCTGCAGCTTCTCGACCGGCGCGGTCTACGACGTCAGCGGTGGCCGCGCCACCTATTGACCTGGCCGGGGTTAGCCTTCGACCTTCTCATCTACGCTGCGACGTTCTCCCAGGCCAGGCGGATGACACCGACTTCCTGTGTGGTGACCGGCCCTGGGTCTGCTCGCCGATTGCGGCTCCACCGGCATCGATGTGGCTGCTGGTAACGATCTGGTGACCGTGGTCACCGCCTGAGCACTGGCGTTTGGGTGTGGGGGGTTGGTAGCAGCCGGCTCCAAGTCGGCGTCAAGGTCGTTCGTCCTCGGCTGCGCCTCCGGGCGCTCCACCTTGACCCCGACCCGCCGGCTGCTCGGGGGCATCCAGGCAGGCTGAGGTAGCAGCCTGCCGTCGGGCATGGCCCGACCCGACAAGGGTGACGCGCTCGGAGGCTCTACCTTCGGCGGTGCTCGACGCCGACCGAAAGGAGTTCGCGCCCGACGCGCATCACCGCTGCATTCTCTCGCCTTCTGCGCCTCGATTGTGACGTGCCACCCCGATGGTGTGACGTGGGTCCGCCGTGTGGCGTTCCGGCCCGGGGTGGCGGTGACCGTGGCGCCTCGCCGTCACCGGCTCTCGTGTACGCACTGCGACTCGTCGCGGTGTCGGATGGTGTCTGCTCAAAGCCCCGAGAACTTCTCCGACAAGCAGGCGGCGACGCTGCGACGCCTGCGCCGCCACGGCGGGGCAGCCTGGCGCGCCTACGGACTGAAGGAGGCCCCTCGGGCCGTCTTCCAGGAGGACCTGACGCCCGTGGAGGTCGGCCTGCTCCTCGACCGCTCCTGCTCGAAGGCCCAGCGCAGCGGGCTCAAGCCCTTCGTCACCATGGACAATGCGATCCGCACGCACCGGGCGGGGATACTGGCCGCGGTTCGCCTGACGGTGAACAACGCGCGCCACGAGGCGCTCAACCGGCGCATCCGGATGATCGTCAGCCGCCTCTGCGGCCTCCACTCCGCCAACGCCGCGCTGGCGCTCGTCATGCTGACGGTGGTCCCCGACACCCACGTCCTCCCGCAAGAGCGGGCCGCCGGACC
>JAJYNP010000259.1 GCA_021786265.1 Chloroflexota bacterium | reverse complement strand
GTGAGCCGGCCCGCCGCGAGCAGGTCACCCACCCCCACCTGGTGGGGCGAGACGTGCTGGTAGAGGGTGCCCTGCAGCGCGTCTCCGCGGAGCACGGCCACGTCACCCGGCTGCCCGTGGAGGTCGACGGCGTCGATCAGCACCACGGCACGGGCATCCTCGACCATGGGCAGGAGCTCCAGGCCGAGTGTCCCTCCGTCGACGACCTGCGTGCCGGGCGGGAACGCGGCCGGCCGGCCGGTCTGCACCCGGCCCGCGAGCTCTGCGGCACGCACCCCGGCCCCGTCGTCGCGCAGCAGGACGTTGCCGATGCCGATCACGAGCAGGTCGCCCTCGCCGCCGGTCACCGAACGCCCCGGGCCCACCGAGCGCCTCGGGTCACCGGGGAACGCACACCCCCGCCTGCGACGGGGCCGTGCCTCCGTGCTCGACCGTATCCACGCTCGATCTTCGCCATGTCAGCCGTCCGCCCTGCCGATCGGAAGAAGCACACCACGAACCTTGCCACGTCCGACAGTGCGCTGTGGCCCCCGGCGCGCGGGTATGCCGTCCGGGAGCCGAGACGCATGAAGGTGGCACGGGCCGCTGGCCGGCGGCACGTGGCATCGCGCCCCTCAAAGGATGACAGAGGGCACTGTCACGCGGTACCCCCCTCCCCGGAGACTCGACACCGGACGAGCAGAGGCGTCCCAGGGAGGCGGCCATGACCACATCACCGCGCCAGGGGGTCGCGGTCGAACGCCGGATCCTGAGCCACGAGCACCGGGAGATCGAGCACGTCGTCGGCAGGATCGAGGCGACGGCCGAGATGGCCGGCAATCTCGCGGCCCGCGATCTTGCGAGCGCGCTGCGGAGCCTCCTGGATTCCATCGAGAAGACCCTTCTCCCGCACCTCGACTGGGAGGACAACTTCTGCTTCCCGGAAATGGATCGCCTGGCGGCGACGCCGTGGGCGACCCGGCTGCTGCGCCTGCAGCACCAGCAGATCCGCCAGTCGGTGGAGCGCCTCGAAGCGGACTGGCTGGCCCTGCGCCGCGAGCCCACGCATCGCCAGCTGGTCGACCTGCGCGCACGCCTCTACGGTCTCCACGCGCTGATGAGCGCCCACTTCGAGCAGGAGGAGCGCGTCATCCTCCCGTTCCTGGACGCGGAGAACGGCACGGAGGCGCGGTCCGAGGAGGAGTGAGCGGCCGCCCGGCGGCCCGGCGGATCATCCCTCGTCGTTGACGATCCTGGTCCCGCTCCGCCCCTCGAACACCTCCTGGGCTCGGTCCAGGGCACCGACCGCCGCCCAGCGGCCGCCCGCACGCACGAACTCGACGCACGCCCGGACCTTGGGCTCCATGGAGCCGCTGCCGAACGCACCGGCCCGGCGCAGCGCCTCCGCGTCGCTCGCCTGCAGGCGTTCGATCTTCTCCTGGCCGGGCGTGCCCCACCCCCGGTAGACGGCGTCGACGTCGGTCAGCAGGATGAGCGACTCGGCGCGCACTTCCTCCGCGACGATGACCGCGGCGAGGTCCTTGTCGATCACTGCCTCGATCCCGCGCAGCCGCCCCTCGCCGTCCTCCACCACCGGGACCCCGCCACCGCCGGAGGCGATGACCAGCGCGTTCGCCTGCATGAGCCGGCGGATGACCGCGGCTTCCACCAGTCGCCGCGGGTGCGGGGACGGCACCACGCGCCGCCAGTGGCTGCCGTCGCGCGCCACGGTCCAGCCCCGTTCGGCCGCCAGGCGGTGCGCCTCGGCCTCACCGTAGACAGGTCCGACCGGCTTGGTCGGGTGCTGGAAGGCCGGATCGTCCGCGTCGACCACGGTCTGCGTCAGGACCACCGCCACGTCGCGCGGCACGGCCCGGGCGTGGAAGGCGTTGCGAAGCGCCTGGCTCAGCAGGTACCCGATCTGGCCCTGCGATTCGGCGCCGAGCACGTCCAGCGGTGGAACCGGCACGTCGCGCTCGGCGGCAGCGGCCTGCAGGGCCAGGAACCCGACCTGCGGCCCGTTTCCGTGCGTCAGCACGATCTGGGACGTGACCTCGGAGAGCGCGACGATCGCGGCGGCGGCATGCTCCAGGTTGCGAAGCTGGTCGGCGAACTCGCCACGCTCGCCGCGGTGGATCAGCGCGTTCCCCCCGAGGGCGATGACCGAGCGGCCCGGGATCCGGGCCGGCTCGGAGGGGGCGGGTCGCGGCGTCGCGCGGGTGAGCGGCAGGCTCATCCGGCTACCTGGCCAGGTCGCCGCGCCAATCGCCCGTGATCAGCGCGTAGAGCGCGGCCTGCTCGGTCCACAGGCGGTTCTCGGCCTCGTCCCACACCCGTGAACGCGGCCCCTCGAGGACCGCCTCGTCCACCTCCTCGCCGCGGTGGGCTGGGAGACAGTGGAGGAAGATCGCGCCGGGGCGGGCGAGGTCCATCAGCGCCGGCGTCACCGTGTACCCGCGGAACGCCTGTTCGCGCGCCTCGCGCTCCTTCTCCTCGCCCATCGAGGTCCAGACGTCCGTGTACACGGCATCTGCGTCCCGTGCCGCGTCGGCCGGGTTGCGGACGATCTCGATGGTCGCGCCGGTCAGCCGGCCCCGGTCGCGGGCGGCGGCCACGATGGCGGGGTCCGGGTCGTACCCGTCCGGGACAGCCAGCACGACGTGCATGCCGGCCAGCGCGCCGGCCTCGACCAGCGAATGCGCGACGTTGTTGCCGTCGCCGATGTAGGCGAGCCGGCGCCCCGCCAGCGAGCCGATCGTCTCCTCGATCGTCATCAGGTCGGCGAGCGCCTGGCACGGGTGATGCTCGTCGGTCAGCGCGTTGAGCACCGGGATCGAACAGTGCGACGCGAACGTCTCGAGGCGGGCCTGCGAGAACGTACGCCAGGCGATGGCGTCGACCATGCGCGAGAGCACGCGCGCGGTGTCCTGGGGCGGCTCGCCCCGTCCGATCTGCAGCTCGTCCGGGCGGAGCATCAGCGGGTGCATCCCCAGGTTGACGGCGGCGGCCTCGAAACTCACGCGGGTCCGCGTGGAGGGCTTGTCGAAGATCATCGCGAGCCTGCCGCCCGGGAGTGCCCGGCGCCAGGCGGCCGGCTCCTCCTTCATGCGGCGGGCCAGCGAGATCAGCCGCGCGAAATCGTCGGGCGACAGGGAGGCGACGGTCAGGTAGTGGCGAGGCGGATCACCCGCACGGGCGCCCCCATCCCCGGACGGCGGGTCGGCGAGACCAGGCATCGATCGGACTCCACTTCAGAGGTTCGGCGTGGCGAGCGCGCGGCTCGCCACGCCGGGGCACGGTTGAGCGGGTCGAGACTACCCGCTCAGGCCCCCA
>JAJYNP010000074.1 GCA_021786265.1 Chloroflexota bacterium | reverse complement strand
GCCGTCACCGCACCCTCCCCCGCCCGGCCATCAGCTCATCTCCCGAAGTACGCGCCGACGACGGCGTCCGCGTCGGTCGTGCTGTCGGCCTCGAGCTGGATGCGCCCGCCGGCGAGCACGTAGCTGCGCGAGCAGTACTCGAGGGTCATCTCGGCGCGCTGTTCGACGAGGAGCACCGCGACGCCCAGGTCGCGGACCTGCTCCAGCGCGCTGAACACCGCCGAGACCGCGGTCGGCGACAGGCCGAGGGACGGCTCGTCCAAGAGCAGGAGGTCCGGGTCCGCGAGGAGCGCGCGGGCGATCGCCACCTGCTGCTGCTGCCCTCCCGAGAGCAGGCCGGCTCGCTGGTGCGCGAATTCGACCGTCACGGGGAACAGCTCCGCGATCCGGTCCTCGTCGAAGCGCGTCGCCGTGGCGCTGCGGCGAGCCAGCCTTCCGAGCGTGAGGTTCTCGCGCACCGTCATCGACGCGAAGAGGTGCCGGCCCTCGGGCACCATGGCGACGCCGAGCCCGGCCACTCGCTCGGGCCGGCCGCGGGGAAGCGGCCGGCCCTCGAAGAGGACCTCCCCCGCCGAGCGACGCACGGCGCCCATGATCGCGAGCAGCGTCGAGGACTTGCCCGCGCCGTTCGGACCGATCAGCCCGACGGCTTCTCCCCTGTCCACGCTGAACGAGATGCCGCGGACCGCGCTCACCCTGCCGTAGGCGACCTCCAGGCCCCGCACCTCCAAGAGTGCGGAGTTGGACCGGTCCGGGCCGAGCCCGGGCTGCGCAGCCGGGGCCACGCTCACCTCGCGGCCCCCGGCCCCCACCCCCGAAGTGGCAGCATTCGCGCGCGCCGCGGCTGCGGACCGTCGGGCACGTCGGGCACGTCGGGCACGTCGGAGGGACCGTGCTCACCAGGAGTCGGCATCCCCGTCGCCTTCGACCCGAAGTAGGCCGCGGTGACCCCAGCGTGGCTCCGCACGTACTCGGGGGTTCCCTCGGCGAGCATCTCGCCGTGGTCGAGCACCACGATCCGGTCGCTGCGGCCGAGCACGAACTCGACGTTGTGGTCGATGAGCAGCACGCCCGCGCCCCTTGCGGCGCGGGCGTGCTCGACGAGCACGCCCAGCTCGTCCAGCGCTTCCGCCGGAAGGCCCGCGGCCGGCTCGTCGAGCAGGAGGAAACCGGGCTCGGCCACCACGGCCCGAGCGACGCTCACCCGCTGCTGGTCGCCGTGGGACAGCTGGGAGGCCGACACCGAGGCGAGCGCCGACAGGCCGAGCTCTGTGAGCAGCGCGTCGGCGCGGCGGCGAGCGTCGTGCGCGCTGCACCCGACGGACAGCGCGCCGAGCTCGACGTTCTCGCGCACGCTCAGGTCGCCGAAGAGACGGCCGTGCTGGAAGGTGCGCGCGAGGCCGAGACGTGCGCGCCGGTGTGGTGGCAGGGCCGAGATCTCGAGACCGCCCAGGCGGATGCTGCCCTCGCTGATGCGCGCGAACCCGTCGATGGCGTTGACGAGCGTGGTCTTGCCCGCCCCGTTGGGCCCGATGAGCCCGACGACCTCCCCGCGCTGCAACGTCAGCGTGACATGGCGCAGCGCGTGGAGCCCCATGTAGACGACCGACACCGCCGAGCAGGTGAGCGTGTCGGCTGCACGCGGCACGCTTCCTGCGCGCCGGGCACGGCCGTCCTTGGACATCACGAGACCCCGCACCGCAGGTATGGTACCGAGGCCTGCCCTGTGGAGGACGTGCGCCCTGTGCGCCCTGTGCGCCCTGTGCGCCCTGTGCGCCCTATGTGCCCGCCGCAGCGAGCTTCCCTGGGCTGAGCGTCTCCACGTAGTGCGGCTTGCCGTTCCTGACCTCGATGATCCGGAGGGGGCGACTGATCTGGACGTGCCACTTCGCCGAGAAGCTCACCGGGCCCGAGAGGGTCGGGACATTCTTGAAGTGCTGGATCGCTGTCGCGAGCTTCGGGCCGACCAGGCTGCCCTTGGTCTTCTTGATCGCCGCCACGATCCCCTGGAGCGCGCTGGGGCCCGACACGAAGCCCCCGGTCGCAGGAGCCTCCCCCTTGGCCTTCAACGCCGCGTACATCGCCCGTACCGCGGAGCTCGGGTCGTCGCCGAACACCGACGCGTAGGTGTCCCACCAGATGTTGTTGGAGATCGTCGGGCTGCTCGGCTCCCAGAAGTCGCCGTCCAGCGACCACGGGCCCGCGATCGGCTTGGTGTTCCCGAGGGTGCGCACCGCGGTGACGAACGCCGGCAGTGTAGGGGAGGCGTCGTTGGCGCACAGCGCGAGGCCAGCCGCACCCGAATTGGCGGCCTTCTGGGCGACCTGGGTGACCGTGTGGTCGCCTGTCGTGAAGGTGAGCTGTGTGACGATCTTGCCGCCCTGCTTCTGGAAGTCGGCGGTGAAGCTCTTGCAGACGTCCACGAAGTATGTGAGCAGCTTGTCCGTGACGACGGTCGCCGTCTTCCATCCCTTCTGCTTGAACAGGCGTGCCAGCACCGCCGCCTCGGCCTGCGGTGCGTTGCCGAAGCTGAAGGCCAACCTCCCGGGCTTGCCGAAGCGCGCTGGACCGAGCTCGTTGGTGCCCGTGCACGGGGAGACCACGAGCATGTGGTGCGCGAGCCCGACTTCGATCGCGGGCGTCGCATATGTGACGTCGCAGGTGACCCAGAGGATCTTGGCGCCCGCGGCGATCGCCTTGAGGGCGTCGGACCGGGTGAGGGTGGGCTGGAGCTGGTCGTTGTAGACCTTGAACTCGATCGGGCGGCCCAGCACGCCGCCGCTCTTGTTGATCCGCTGCGCCTCGATCTGGGCGGCCTCCAGCGCGGGCCGGTCGAAGGGCGTCATGAAGCCGGTCTCGTCGATCACCGCCCCGATCTCGATCGGCTTGCCCTTGGCGGCGGCCCTGGCCGCCACGAGCTGGGCCTGCGAGCCCCCCGCGGGCGGCGCCGCCCCGCTGACACCCGAGCCGCCCAGGACGATCCCGAGCGCCGCGAGCACGGCGATTCCCGGCCTGTACCACCATCTCGACGACATGGGATCCCCCTCGCTGTCGCTCAGCGCACCTGGCAACCGTCGCCCCCGCGCGGGGGCCGAAAGCTGCGGTTCGGTTTCATCTGTGACATTCAATCAAATCCACCCACAGACCGCAAGGCGACACCGGATCTGCGGCGCTCCTGCTCTCCTCTTCTCCGGCCCACTCCAACAGGCACTCGGCGTCGAGGAGCCGACCCGGGACCCGTGCAGCGACGCGGCGCGCCCCCCGGGGCGCCGGTATCCCATGTTGCGAACGCGCTGCGCGGCCCGAGATCGGAA
>JAJYNP010000033.1 GCA_021786265.1 Chloroflexota bacterium | reverse complement strand
GGTGAAGCGCCACGTGGCCTCGTTGCAGAACCTGCACCGGATGGTGTTCGACCTCGTGCTGATGGGCCACTTCCACACATCCGAGTACCTGACCGCAGGAGGAGCCAAGGTGTTCATGAACGGCGCCTGGGACGGCGGGGACGACTTCAGCGTGAACCAGCTCGTGGCCGCGTCCGATCCAGCCCAGTGGGCCTTCGGCGTCCACCCTCGCCGCGGCCTGACCTGGATGTACGAGATTGCGCTCGCTCCGCGCCGACGTTCGACCCCGGTTCTGTCATGAGCGATACCGAGTCGATCCTGCACGAGGCATACGGCCTGGTCCACGGGGCTCGGCAGGAGTCCTACGGACACCCGCTCGACGATCTGACCCGGACCGGACGGATGTGGGGAGCGATCCTCGGCACCGCCGACATTCCCGCCGAGACGGTCGCCCTGTGCCTGGTCGCGGTCAAGATCAGCCGCGAGGTGAACGGGCACAAGCACGACAACCTGGTGGACATGGCTGGCTATGCCGAGGTTGCCGCCCTCGCGCGCGAGGAGCGGGAGCGGCGCGCGAGGGCGTGCCCGCCGTTCGAGGTTCTGGCGCCCGAACAACCGGAGGAAGACGCGTGAGCCGCACGTACGTTGCCGGCCCGATGAGCGGCCTGCCCGAGTTCAACTACCCCGCCTTCCACGCCGCGGCTGCCGCGTGGCGCGCCGCAGGGTGGGAGGTCGAGAACCCGGCCGAGCACTTCGGCGGACGGACCGACCTGCCCCGCGAGACGTACATGCACGCCGCGATCAAGTCCCTTCTGACGTGCGACGCGATCGCCCTCCTGCCCGGCTGGTGGGAGAGCGAAGGGGCGCGGCTGGAGTACAGGGTTGCGCAGGCGGTTGGCATGACCATCTACTTCAGCGGCGATCGGCCGGTGCCGCCGACATGAAGTCGCGCCCGCTCGTGTGCCCCAAGTGCGCCGCGTCCGGCTCGTACTACGGCCGGCTCGTGTTCGCGGCCGACCCCGAGCCCGCCACGTGTCCGCATCATCCGGCCGTCGAGCTGGTCGCGCCCAACATTCCTGCTACCACCGTTACAGCGACCCGTCTCTTATTCAGCGGAGTGCCCACAACTCTGAATAAGCTACGCTGAAGTAAGCTAAGCGTCATACAGAGGGTAAACCAACTTGCCGCATCGGACGACATGTCCGTCATGGTGCGGCAAGTTTTCGTTTGCGGAACTCTACGCAACACGTAGAGTTTTGCATACGGCACGATAGTTCTACATGACGTTCGTGAAGTAGAACTATCGTGTCCAGTGGGCGTATTCCGCTCTGACCGCGACGACACACGCGCGGTTTTGGTGGACAACCACTGCCAGCGCGTGGCGAAGGACGCGGTTGACCGCAGCCCCAACGATTGGATCGTGGTCATTCAGCGCGTCCGGAAGCACGCGCAACGCGCGTACCAATTCGAGCTTTTCCGTCGGTGTCGGTGGTGGTGGTGGTGTCTCGGCAAGCCTGGCCTCGATCGAAGCGGCCATTGTCTCGTACGCCTCGTTACTGATCCGTCCCTTGATCCACGCTGCGCTCAGCCGTTCGAGCTGCGCGCGCAGCTCGGCATGATCCGGTCCGGGAACGACGATCGGCTGCTCCATCTCGGCATCGAGTGCCTGCTGGTCGGCTGCGGGCGGGACAAGGCGCGCGATCACGTCCCGCGACTAGTCCTGTTAGACCCTAGTACGATAAGAGTGAGACTGCTTGGTTGTCAACCGCTCCGGACCACTCCATTCCACACCGACCGGAACAGATGTTCCGGTGTTTGGTGTTGTACTGGGCTGTCTCACCTGCTATCGTTCACCCATGACGCAACCACCCTCTCCCCTCGCCCGCGCGCTGGCAGAGCTTCTGCGAGTCATGGAGCGCCGTTTGGCGGAAAGGAACCGATGACCGCCTACATCAAGACCTTGCGCGCCGGCGGCCGATCGCCGTACCAGTCTCGCCCGTGGCCGCTGCCGACGCAGCGACCGGACGGCACCTGGGAGCCTGGTGAGTGGGTGACGAGCCGTCATATTGTCAGGCGCAAGACCACGCTGACGCCGGCCCAGGTCGATGCCTGCCGGCCGGCTGTCTATGCCTGCCGGCAGGATCAGCTCCCCAAGTGGATTGCCGCCCGCGCGTACTACATCGAGCTGGATAGCCCGGTCGAGGGCGCCGACAAGGTAGGCGCTCGCGCCGGACGGCTGCTCCGTCCGGTCGAGGGCTGGACGGACGACGCGCTCCACCGGTTCGCGCACGCGTGCGCGGACCGGGCCGCGCGCATCCACGCCGTTAGCGCTCTGCGAGCCGCGGGGCTGGCTGCCGAGGCTGACCTGCTCGCCGCCTGCCCGCCGATCGTGGACGTGGCTTCGGCCCGGGCCGCCGCCGGCGACGCCCGCGCCGCGGGCGGCGCCGCCGGCGCCGCCTGGGATGCCGCCTGGGATGCCGCCGGCGGCGACGCCCGCGGCGCGGGCGTCGCCGCCAACGCTGCCTACGCCGCCGCTTTCGCCGCCCGCGCCGCCGACGCCGCCGCCGGCGCCGCCTGGGATGCCGCCGACGGCGCCGCCCGCGCCGCCGCCTACGCCCGCGCAGCCGCCGGCGCCGCTAGGCATACCGCCGCCGCCGAGCGTGAATGGCAGGCCAAGCGGCTGGCTGAGCTGGTTGGACTGGAGATCGAGCGATGACCCCCGAGGAACTGGCCGCGATCAAGGACCGGGCGGAATGGGCCCCCGGCGTCGCCCCCGACTCCCCCCTCGCCGCTGCACTCGACGCCCGCCGGGCATGGCTGGCCGATCCGTCCGGGCCACCGCCACCCGAGGTGGACAACCTGTGGCTCTGGTACGACGACGCGGCCAAGGATCGCCAGCGATTGCTCGACGCGCTGAGCGAAGTTGAGGCTGTGTACCAGGCCGAAGTTGCGCGCCTGCGCAAGGAGATCGAGGACGATGCACTAGCGGAGGACACTGGCGGACCATGGCCCGACGGCATGTGCCCGAACTGTGTGACGCCATGGAAATGCAATGGTCCGCATGTTGTGGAGTGCGACTGATGGCGTTCTCTGTCGAAACCTCCCTCGATCGCTACGTCGAGGCGATCGCCGAGCCCCGCGAACCGGACGGGTTGTGGCACCCGTCCAGCCTCGGCGGCTGTGACCGCAAGGCGCTGTACGAGGTCCGCGGCACACCGAAGTCCAACCCGCCCGACGCCCGCACCCGGCGCGTGTTCCGTGTCGGGCACCTGATGCACGAGTTCGTCCAGACCGCGATCGCGGCCGATCCATCGGTGCTCTGGTTCGTCCCCGAGGTCGCCCTCGATGCGCCCGACCTGCGGGTGACCGGCCA
>JAJYNP010000169.1 GCA_021786265.1 Chloroflexota bacterium | reverse complement strand
GCTCGCGCCCTCGAACTCGGAGTAGACCAGGAGCGGCAGCGTCTGCGTGCGGCCCGGGAAGTTGCCGGCGAACATGATCGTCGCCCCGAACTCGCCCAGGGACCGCGCCCAGCTCATCACGAGCCCTGCCGCCAGCGCGGGAGCGGCCAGCGGCACGGTGACGTGACGGAAGACCCCGAGCTCGTTCGCGCCATCTGCGCGCGCCGCGTCCTCCACGTCGCGGTCCACGCCGCCGATCCCGGTCCGCGCGCTCCGCACGAAGAACGGTGCGGCCACGAACGCCTGGGCGAGCACCACGGCCCCCGTGGTGAACGGGACCGCGATCCCGGCGGTGCCGAGGGTCGGCCCGAGCAGGCCCGAACGTCCAAGGACGAGCAACAGCGCCAGGCCCGCCACCGCCGGCGGGAGGACGATCGGGAGATCCACGACGGCCTCGACCAGCCAGGCGCCCCGGAACGGCCGTCGCGCCAGCACCCAGGCGAGCGGGAGCCCGAAGGCGATCGTCAGGACCAGGCTGATCGCCGTCGTCGCGAGGCTCAGCCCGAGCGCATCCAGCACCGCGCGACTGCCCACGGCGCTCGCCAGCGAGCCACCCAGCACGGCCCGCCCGACCAGCACGAGGACGGGAAGGCCGAGGAAGAGCACGGCGACCGCGACCAGGACCTGCAGCCCGAGGTTGACCCTGCGGGTGCGGACCGGAGTTCCCCGGCCGGAGGTCACCGCGGCAGGAAACCGAAGCGCGCCAGGATCGCCTGCCCCTGCGGGCCGGCCAGCCAGGAGAGGAAGCCGGCGGCAGCCGTCGCGTGCGCGGATCCCTTCACGACCACGCCCGCATACGTCGCCGGCACGTTCGCGGCCGCCGGGATCGGGATCGTGAGGACCTTCGAGGAGGTCTTCGCATCGGTCACGTACACGATCGCGGCGTCACCCTCGTCGAGCTCGATCTTGGCCAGCACCGCGGTCACATCGTCCTCGTGGGACACGACGTTGGCCGTGTACCGGGCGACGAAGTCGGCCGGGTACCCCGGCTGGCGGGCGAGGTTGGCGACGACCTGCTGGGCGTACTTCGTGATCGGGACCTGGCTGCCGGCGGCGATGATGCGCAGGCCGGGCCGCGCGAGGTCCGCCGGGGTGGCCACCCTGGCGGGGTTCGCGAGCGGCACCACGACGGTGAGCAGGTTGCCAGCGAACGGCACGGCAGCGCCGACCGCGAGCCCTTCGACCACCAGCGTCTGCGCGTTCAGCTCCGATCTCGACAGGAACACGTCGGCCGGTGCGCCCTGTTCGACCTGGACGCGCAGCGCCGCCGATGAGCCCGTGGCGACGGTGAACGATGCTCCCGCGTGGCTCGACTGGTATGCGCGCGTGGCCTCCGCGAGCGCGCTGCTCAGTGACGCAGCGGCGAGGACGGTGAGATGGGCCGTTGCCGCAGCAGGGCCGGAGGGCGAGGGTGCCGTCCGGGCCTCCGTGGCGGCGCCGCAACCCGAGGCCACCACGATCGCGACCAGGGCGAGGGTGGCGAGCGAGGTCCCATTCGGCAGCGGCGATTTCACCCGCGCGCTCCGCCCGGCGACGGGACTTCCACGACCACGTTGGTCGCCTTGACCACCCCCACGGCCTCGATCCCCACGGCCAGCCCCAGCTCGTCGACGGCCTCGGCGGTCATGATGCTCACCACGCGGTGCGGGCCGGCCAGGATCTCGACCACGGCCACGATGCCGTCGCGCTGGATCCTCGTGACGATCCCGGGGAAGCGGTTGCGCGCGGACTGCGCGACCACGGGCCGGTCCGCCGATGCGGCCCGCCGCTCGGCGAGGACGCGGGTCACCTCCGCCAGCGGCACGAGCCGCTGCCCGCCCTCCGAGCGACGGGTCCGGAGCCTGCCCTCCGCCTCCCAGCGGCGCAGCGTCTCCACGGAGATCCCCAGCATCTCCGCCGCGAGACCGATCCGGATATCGGTCGCTTCCTCGCCCATAGCGAGGGATGATGCGGCAGAAGTCCGATTCTGTCTAGCTATTGCAGGGCGTCGGCGCCATGCCCGGCGTCGGCCCTACGCGATCCGGCGGATCGGCTGCCTGGCCAGCCACGGCCGGGCGAGCAGGAAGGCGACCACGACCACCCCCAGCGATGTCGCGCCCCCCACCCCGAACGACATGGCGGCCCCGAACTGCGCCGCGAGCGTGCCCGCGAAGAGGGCGCCGATCGGCGTCGAGCCCGCGAAGACCGTCGTGTAGACGCTGAGGACCCGGCCCCGCAGGCCATCGGGAACCGCGAGCTGGATCGAGGTGTTGGCGGTCGCGGTCATCGCGATGCTCCCGAACCCCACCCCGAACATGCAGGCGAGCGCGATCGGCATGACGTGGACGGCGACGAGCACCGCCTGCAGCAGGCCCAGGATCGCCCCTCCCGCCAGCATCACCCGGGGCGACGAGCGGCCCGCGAACGCGATCGTCAGCGCGGCGACCAGCGACCCGATGCCGGTGGCCGCCATCAGGAACCCGAAGCCGGTGGCCCCGGCGTGAAGCACGTCCGCGGCATAGACCGGCACGAGGACGTTGAGGTTCATCCCGAGGGTGGAGACCAGCCCCACCACGGCCACGGCGAGCAGCACCACCGGCGTGGCCCGGACGTAGCGCAGTCCCTCGGCCAGGTCCGCGAGCACCGCCCGGGCGCTTCTCTGGAACCGGTAGCCGCCGCGCGCGTGCAGCTCCGACGGGCGCATCGCGAACAGCCCGATGATCACCGCGATGTAGCTGACCCCGTTGAGGAGGAAACAGCTGGAGATGCCGACCACGCCGATGACCACGCCGGCGATGGCGGGGCCCACGATCCGCGCGGTGTTGAACACCGCCGAGTTCAGGGCCACGGCGTTCACCACGTCATCCCGGCCCACCATCTCGACCACGAACGCCTGGCGGGTGGGCATGTCGATGGTGTTCACGCAGCCGAGCAGCAGCGCGAGCACGCCGATGTGCCAGGGCTGGACCTGGTGCGTCCAGGTCAGCCAGAAGAGCACCAGCGCCAGGATCATGGAGGCCGTCTGCGTGGCGATGATGGTCGTGCGCTTGGGCAGCGCGTCGGCGATGAGCCCGCCGAAGAGCCCGAACACCATGATCGGCAGGAACTGCACCGCCGAGATGACCCCCAGCACGAACGGGTCCTGGGTCAGCTGCAGCACGAGCCAGCCCTGGGCGAGCGACTGCATCCAGGTCCCGATCAGCGAGATCAGCTGGCCCGAGAAGAAGAGGCGGAAGTTGCGGTGCCGCAGGGCGACCCCGGCGCGCCGGGCACCGGTGACCGCCCGGGGTCGGGCGGGCCCGGTCGTCGAGAGCATGCGCCAAGCCTACCCCCGCGGCTTCCCCGGCGCGACCG
>JAJYNP010000148.1 GCA_021786265.1 Chloroflexota bacterium | reverse complement strand
AGTCCCACCCCGAGCCAGTCCCCCACGGTGGAGATCGCGGCGAGCGCCCCCTCGTCGCCCCGGTCCGCCGCTGTGAACACCGCTTCCAGCGCCAGGCGTCCGCTGGCGACGGCCTGCAGGCCGGCATTGCGCAGGAGCGCGTCCTCGCCGACCTCGGTCTCCCAGCATCCGCGGGACCCGCAGTGGCATGGCGCTCCCCGGGGGTTGACCGGCATGTGCCCCACCTCGCCCGCGTAGCCCGCGCTGCCGGTCAGCTGGCGCCCGCCGGCCACGATGCCGGCGCCCACGCCCGCCTCGCCCCACAGGCAGATGAAGTCGCTGCTGCCGACGCCGGCCCCCCGCGTGTGCTCGGCGAGCGTCGCGAGGTCGGCATCGTTGCCGGCCGCCACGGCCACGCCCAGCCCGAGGCGCTCGGCGACGAGCTCCGAGAGCGGCACGTCCCGCCAGCCCAGGTTCGGCGCGATGTGGAGGAAGCCGTCTTCGCGGCGCACCATGCCGGGGATCGAGATGCCCACCGCCAGGATCGAATCGGCGCAGCACAGCGCCGCGATCAGCGGCGCCGCCAGCGCCTCCAGGTCGTCGAGCGTCTCCGCGGGTGAGCGCCACGCGCGCGATCGGTCCGTGCGGGTGCAGCTCACGATCTCCCCTCCGAGGCCGACGACGGCCACGGCAAGCGAATCGGTGGCGATCTCGGTCGCCAGGACCACAGGGCCATCGCGACGGGGCGCGACGAGCGGTGACGGCCGTCCCGGCATCGTCCGCATCCCGGGCGCACGCTCGACGACAAGGCCGCGGTCCGCGAGCTCGCCGACCAGCGAGCCGACCGTGCTGCGGTTGACGCCCATCCTGGCGGCCAGGTCAGACCTCGACAGGACCCCGCCGACGTGCACCTCCCGCAGCATGCGGCTCAGGTTCTGCCTGCGCAGGGCGGCGTGCTGTCCGTTGCGTTCGATCACTGGCATGCCCGCGACGTCCACTCGTCTCCCCACGTGTCGCCGCTGCCACGGGATTGTGGCGGCCCGCAACAAAACCCTTCGGCCGCAGGATGCTACAGACCTCGCCGTGGTGTCAAGACGCGGAACGACGTGCTGTGAACGACGTGCGTCGCGGGCCGAGTGCCGCGGCGAGGCGAAGCCGGTGGCGGCTCAGGTGGGCGGATCCGCCCGCCCGCGAGCGCGCCGCGGCGGGCCGTCAGCCCTGCTCGAGCCCGGCCACGTTGACGCCCCGCGGCCCCGTGGTGATCACCTCGCCGCGGTGCTCACCCGAGGCGTTGCGGACCACGTACCGGTGCACGATGCGCGCGATGCCCGTCGCCATGACGCCGGTCACCGTGCAGTACTTCGTCGCCGACAGCTCGATCGCGCGGCGGACCGCCTCCGGGTCGAGCGGGTCGCCCTCCACCCGGTGCTCCACCACCACGTCCGTGTAGGCCTTCGGGTGCGTGGGCCGGGTCTCGCCGGTCACGTCCACCTCGTACGACGCGATCGTCTGCTGCTTCTTGTGGAGGATCGAGACAACGTCCATCGCGGTGCAGCCGCCGAGCGACACCATCAGCAGTTCGGAGGGCCGGAACCCGTGACCTCCGGCCTCGTCGTCCATCTCGAGCCGGTCGCCCGTGCTCGCCTCGCCGACGAGGTGCATCCCGCCGTCCCAGCGCACCAGCGCGTGCTTCGTCATGCGGATCGCTTCCTCCGTGGCCGGGCTGCGGCAGGGATCACCACGCGCTCGCCGTCGCTCGCTCCGCCAGCTCGTGGTCCGCGAGCCAGCGCTCGGCGTCGATGGCCGCGCGGCACCCGTCGCCCGCCGCCGTCACCGCCTGGCGGTACCGGTGGTCGCGCACGTCGCCCGCGACGAACACGCCGTCGACCCGCGTGGCGGTCTCACCGTGGACGGTCAGGTACCCCTTCGGGTCGACCTCCAGCCAGTCCCGGAAGACGCCCGTGTTGGGGCGGTGGCCGATGGCCACGAAGACGCCGTCTGCCGGCTCGTCCCGCTCATCGCCGGTGACCGCATCGCGCAGGCGCACGCCGGTGACCTTCTGGTCGCCGAGCACCTCCACCACCTGGCTGTTCCACGCCACGCGGATCTTCGGGTGAGCGAGCGCGCGCTCCTGCATGATCCGGCTGCCACGGAACTGGTCGCGGCGATGCACCATCACCACCTCGCTGGCGAAGTTGGTCAGGAACAGCGCCTCCTCGAGCGCCGAATCGCCGCCGCCCACCACGATCACCTTCCGGTCGCGGAAGAAGAAGCCGTCGCACGTGGCGCAGGCGCTGACGCCGCGGCCGCGCAGGCGCGTCTCGCTCTCGATGTCGAGCCAGATGGCCGAGGCGCCGCTCGCCACGATCACCGACTGGGCGGTGTACTCGACGCCGGCCGCCCACAGCCGGAAGGGCCGGGCGGAGAAGTCCACGCGCTCCACGTCGACATCGACCAGGAGGGCGCCGAAACGCGCGGCCTGGGCGCGCATGCGATCCATCAGCTCGGGCCCCTGGATCCCCTCGGGAAAGCCCGGAAAGTTCTCGACCTCGCTGGTGATCATGAGCTGGCCGCCTGCCTCGTACCCGCCCAGCACGATCGGAGCGAGGTTCGCGCGCGCCGCGTAGATGGCGGCGGTGAGGCCGGCCGGGCCGGACCCGACGATGATGACCCTGGCCTCGGTGCGTCCCTCGTCGGGGGCGACGGCAACGGGCTGGCCGACCGGCGCGGCGAGTGGCTGCTCGGCGTCGCCGATGATCTGCAGCGACTTGAGGCTGCCGAACCCGCCCATACCCTGCGTCATTGCCGTCTGCTCCATGGTGCTCCGCGGTATCGCTCGCCGTATCTCGTCGTCCTGATACCCCCAGGGAGTATCTTACCGCATCCGGAACGCGGGATCGCCGATGCCCTGCGTGGCCAGGTCGCGCAGTTCCTGCACGGCGTGGCGGGGGCCCTGCGGGTCGTGGAACAGGGTGCTGCCGGTGACGAACACGTCGGCACCGGCGCCCGCGCAGGTCACGATCGTGTCGGGCGCGATCCCCCCGTCCACCTCCAGCCAGATCCGCCGGCCGGTCGCCTCGATGGCCGCCCGCGCCAGCCGCAGCTTGGGCTCCATGGTGGCCAGGTAGGCCTGCCCGCCGAAGCCGGGGTTCACCGTCATCACCAGCACCAGGTCCACCAGGTCGAGCACGTTGACCACGGCCTCGACGGGCGTCGCCGGGTTCATGGCCACCCCCGCCCTGCCACCCGACTCCGCCACGTGCATCAGGCTGCGGTGCAGGTTGTGGGTCGACTCGGCATGGACGATGACCCGCTCGCAGCCGGCCTCCACGCACGGGCCGATCAGCACGTCCGGGTTGGCCACCATCAGCTGTGCCTCGAACGGCAGCGACGTGTGCCGGCGGGCCGC
>JAJYNP010000326.1 GCA_021786265.1 Chloroflexota bacterium | reverse complement strand
GTCCGTCCGCACCCGGGACAGGCCGAGACCTGGGGGAGGAACTGGCGCAGCCCGAGCGACTGCAGCACCTGCTGCGCGATCCGCACCTCCTCGGCGCGGTCGGCACCGGGCTCGGGGGTGATCGAGACCCGGATCGTGTCCCCGATCCCCTCGTGGAGCAGGATCGAGAGACCGGCGGTGGACGCCACCACGCCCTTCGTCCCCATGCCCGCCTCGGTGAGGCCCAGGTGGAGCGGGTAGTCGCAGCGAGTCGCCAGCCTGCGGTACACCTCGACCAGGTCCGCCACGCCGGAGACCTTCGCCGACAGGATGATCCGGTCGTGCGCCAGGCCGGTCGCCTCGGCGAGCTCGGCCGAGCGCAGCGCCGACTGCACCATCGCCTCGATCATCACGTCCCGTGCCGGTGCCGGCTCGGGCAGCCGCGCGTTGGCGTCCATCAGGTCGGTCAGCAGGGCCTGGTCGAGCGAGCCCCAGTTGACGCCGATCCGGACGGGCTTCGCGTGCTCGATGGCGACCCGGACGATGGTGGTGAAGCGCTCGTCGTGATGGTCCCGCGATCCCACGTTGCCGGGGTTGATGCGGTACTTGTCGAGCGCCCGCGCCATCACCGGGTACTCGACCAGCAGCTGGTGCCCGTTGTAGTGGAAGTCGCCGATGATCGGGACGCCGATGCCGAGCCCGCGGACCTTGCGCACCATCTCGGGGACCGCGACGGCGGCGCCGTCGTTGTTCACCGTGACGCGCACCAGCTCGCTGCCGGCGTGCGCGAGCGACGCGATCTGGAGGGCCGTGGCGTCCGGGTCGGCCGTGTCGGTGTTGGTCATCGACTGGACGACGACCGGCCAGCCCGACCCGACCGGGACGTCCCCGACCATGACGGTGGGCGTCTCGCGCCGGCTCACGAGCCCGCCCCGGTCACGAGCCCGCCCCTCCCCTGACGATGTCGAAGTAGCTGACCCAGATCAGGAAGCCGAACAGGAGCATGAACCCGATGAAGTACGTGGCGCGCTCCAGGCCCGCGCTGATCCGGTTGCGGCTGGCCGCCTGCAGCACCGACACGACGATCCGGCCGCCGTCGAGCGGCGGGAACGGCAGGACGTTGACCACCGCCAGGTTGGCCGAGAGCAGCCCGATCAGCCACAGCAGCACGACCGGCGGGGCTTCGGTGCGCACCGTGCCCACGGCCTCCGCGATCCCGATCGGCCCGCTGACCGGCGGCGCCGCGCCGGGGTTGTTCGCGATCGAGGTGACCAGCTGGCCGAGCGCGCCGACGATCAGCCCGCACGCCTGGACGGTGCGGTCCGCCCCGACCCCGATCGCGGCCACCAGCGAGCGCTGCACGATCGCCCCCGGGACGATGCGAGCGGTGATTCCCAGGGCGCCCTTGCCCGCGTTGACCGCGGCCTGATCCTGCAGCGTCACGGGGATCTGGCGGGTGTCGCCGTTGGCCGCCTGGATCGTCAGCGTCACCCGGTCTCCGGCGTGCGCCAGCGTGTAGCCGGTCGGCGCCTGGCCGTCGAAGTACGGGAAGGTGTGGCCGTCCACCGCGGTGATCAGGTCGCCCGCCTGCAGGCCGATGGCGGCGGCCGGCGTCCCCGGCACCACCGAAAGGACCCGCGCGTCCGCGTTCGGCTCCAGGGCCGCGGCGATCACGGTGAAGATCACGAACGCGAGGACCACGTTCATCGCCACGCCCGCGACGAGGATCAGGACGCGCACGGGGAGCGACTTGCGGCCGAAGCTGCGCGGGTCGTCGCTGCCGCCGTCCTCGCCCTCCAGGCGCACGAACCCGCCGATCGGCAGCCAGTTCAGCGTGTACTCCGTCTCGCCGTCGCTCCCCAGCCGCGCGGCACGGGGCGGGAAGCCGATCCCGAACTCGTGAACCCGCACGCCGGTCAGGCGCGCCATGATGAAGTGGCCGAACTCGTGCACCACCACCAGCCCGACCAGGATCGCCAGGAAGACGACCAGCGAAATGCCGGAGTTGAGGATGCCGCTCATCCCGGTGTCCCCGGCGGGGAGGTCGGTGTGGTTCCCGGCGCGGCCTCGCACCAGGTGCGCACCTCCGCGTCGAGCGCGATCAGCTCCTCGAGGCCCGGCTCGGGGCCGGCGCCGAAGCGCTCCACGGCCTCCCCCGCCAGGCGCGCGATGCCGGGGAAGTCCAGCGAACGGCCGAGGAAGCGCCTCACGGCGACCTCGTCGGCCGCGATCAGCGCGGCGCTCGCGCGGGCCCCCGCGGCACCGGCGTCACGGGCGATCCGGAGGGCGGGAAATCGATCCGCGTCGGGCCGGTCGAAGGTGAGCGCCGCGAGCTCGTCGAGCGAGAGGCGGGGCGCCGGTGACGGAAGGCGGTCCGGGAAGGTGAGGGCGTACTGGATGGGGATGCGCATGTCGGGCTGTCCAAGCTGGGCCTTGACGGATCCGTCGACGAACTCCACGGCGGAGTGCACGATGCTCTGCGGGTGGATCACGACGGAGATCCGTGCGAGACCCACATCGTACAGCCGGTCGGCCTCGATGATCTCCAGCCCCTTGTTCATGAGCGTGGCGGAGTCCACCGTGATCTTCGCGCCCATGCGCCAGGTCGGATGTGCCAGCGCCATCTCCGGCGTGACGCGCGCGAGGTCCGCGGCCGGGAGATCGCGGAACGGTCCACCCGACGCCGTGAGCCAGATGCGGGCGATGGCCGACATCCTCTCGCCGGCCAGGCACTGCCAGATGGCGGAATGCTCCGAGTCGATGGGTCGCAGCCAGGCGAGCGGACTGGTCCAGGGGTCCGGCGGATCGCCGGGCGTCGTTCCCGCACGGCGGCGTTCGGCCAGCGCGCGAGCGAGCGGCATCACCAGGTGCCCGCCGCTCACCAGCGTCTCCTTGTTGGCGGTCGCGACCACCTTCCCGGCACGCAGCGCGGCAAGCACCGGGCGCAGGCTCACCACCCCGCCGGTCGCCACCACCACCACGTCCACATCGTCGCGTGACGCCATCCGGATCAGCGCGTCCGGCGAGTCGTCGAGCTCGGTGCCGGACGGCAGCTGCAGCGCCGCCCGTCCGGCGTCGTCGGCGAGCGCCACCATGCGCGGGCGCAGGGCGGCGGCCTGCGTCTGGAGCGTCTCGCGATCGCCTCCGGTCGCCAGGGCCACCACCTCGAAGCGCTCGCGGAGGCCGGCCAGCACCTCGACGGCCTGCCGGCCGATGGAGCCGGTGGACCCGAGGAGCGCCACCCGGACTCGCGGTCGATCGGCGCCCGCGCGGCCACGCGGCTGCCGCCCATCGTCTGCCTCGCCGGCCCGCGACGGACCGGCCGCCGGGCGCCGGCTCACCGGACCACCAGCGCCAGGTAGCCCGCCAGGATGGGTGCCGCGAACAGGAACGAGTCGATCCGGTCCAGCATC
>JAJYNP010000022.1 GCA_021786265.1 Chloroflexota bacterium | reverse complement strand
ATCTTCGTGCCCGACGCACCGCCCCGGTCCGGTGCTTGGATCGCCGTGCCGGCGCCCCAGATGTCGCCCACGGTGAAGCCCGCCGGGAATGGGTCCTCCGGGTCGAGGACGTAGGTGGCGAAGCCGGTGATCCAGGCCGTTCCACTGATGGTCGGGACCACGGCCGGCCTGCCACCCACCGTGGTCTCCCGGACCAGCCGTCCGGTGAAGACGGTGCCCAGGATCCCTTCGTGGCGGAAGTCCTGGCCCAGCCCCAGCCTCCCGCGCGCATGCAGCGTGGCCATCTTCGCGCAGGTGCCGGTCCCGCAGGGAGAGCGGTCCAGTGCGCCCGTCCACGTCGCCGGCCGGTCCCAGTCGAGCTCGCCGGTCGATACCACCACCGTGTTCCGCAGGTCCGCGTACGGGCCGCTGGCCGGTCCCGAGAGGAGCGCGATGGTGGGCCCGACGATCCCGGGGTTGTCCGGGTGCGTGCAGGGGACCTGCTCGCGGGTGGCGGTCTTGATCATCTCGCCCACCCGGACCAGGTCGCGCGCCTCGTCCGGCGCCAGGCGGAGACCGAGGGCGCCTGCATCCGCGATCGCGTAGATCATGCCCCCGTACGCCACGTCCACCTTCACGGTGCCGAGACCCGGGACCTCGACGTCCGCGTCGAGCGCGAACACGAACGAGGGCACGTTCTCGAACGTGATGTGCCGGGCCTTGCCGTCCACCACGTCCGCCCGGATGCCGACCAGCCCGGCCGGCGACTCCAGCAGGAACTCCGTCACCGGCTCGCGTACCGGCACCATGCCCATCTCGATCAGCACGGTCGCGACGCAGATCGTGTTGGTGCCCGACATGGGCGGGTACTCGACCTGCTCCATGATGATGTAGCCCGCGGCGGCGGCCGGGTCGGTGGGCGGCAGGACCAGGTTGCAGTTCGCGGCCGGGTAGCCGCGCGGCTCGCGCAGCATGCGCAGGCGCACGTCGTCATGGTGGGCCGCGAAGTGGCGCATCTTCTCGAACATGGTGGCGCCCGGCACGTCGAGCACGCCGCCGACGATCACCCGCCCGGGCTCGCCTGCTGCGTGGGCGTCGACGGCCACGATGCCGTTCGCGAATCGCACCGCACGACCTCCTGCAAGGGGACCTCATCGTACCGCCACCGGTCCGTCTCGCGCGCCTGGCGGGAGCTTGCCCACCGGCGCACGCGTGGACGCGTGGCCGAGCTGCCCCGCGCCGGTACCGGGCGCCGGGTGCCGGGCGCCGGAACGAACGTGCGTCAGCGGCGGAAGCGGCCCCACCGTCGCTCGTCGGCCAGCGCTGTCGCGGTCCGGGCCGGCGAGGACAGGAGCGCCTCGATCTCCCCACGAAACCTGCGCCCGGTGGGCGTCCGGGCGAACCATTCCAGGAAGTCCGGGTCCTGCCGGGCGATCTGCCCCAGCGACCAGCCCGCGTACCGGCCGAAATCGAGCACGCTGCCGGAGGGGCTGCCCGAGGGCGCGGCCGGGCGCATCTCCCACGGCTCGGCGGGCCGGGGCGGGACGGGCGGAGGTGCCAGGGCCATGCGGCGCGCCCGATCGTACTCGGCACGGGCCGCCGGATCGCGGAGCACGGTCCAGGCGTTGTTGAGCGCGGTCATCCGTTCGTCCGAGCCGCCGGTGACGTCCGGATGGTACTTGCGGGCCAGCGTGCGATACGCCGCCTGGATCACCTCGGTGTCCGCCCGCGGATCGACCTGGAGAATAGCGTAGTGGTCGGTGCTCCCGAACATCGTGTCCGAGCGTACCGGTGGACGGCAGCGCCGGAAGCGCCAGAAGGTACCGCCGCCACCCGCACTTTCGTGTCCTGCCGCCTCGGTGGGAACCAGCCGGTCCGTGCGTCGCGGCGTGGATCAGCGCCCCGGCGGACGCCGCGCCCTGGCGTGGGTCAGCGTCCCGGCGGACGCCGCGCCCTGGCGTGGGTCAGCGTCCCGCCTTGAACGGGTAGACGACCCATGCGTCGGTCCTGACCACGTGGTGGTCGGGCACCGAGGGGACCCGCGAGCGAGCGGGCTTGTAGTGCAGGACCGCGGTCGTCGGGCGGCCCCCGGCGAGCCGCACCCGGTCGATCACGGCCTGGATCGTCGAGCCCGTGTCCCAGACCTCGTCCACGATCAGGACCCGGCGGTCGTGGAGCAGCGGATCGGCCGGGAACTGGAGGAACGACGGGCGTTCGGCCGGCCGTCCGGCTTCGTCGTAGAAGGCAACCGCGGCCACGAGGATGTTGCGCAGGCCGAGCCGGTAGGCCAGCATGCCGGCCGGCACCAGTGCGCCCCGCGTGATCGCGAGCAGGACGTCGTATTCGCGTCCAACCTGCACCGCCAGTTGCTCGACGAGGCGGTCGAGGTCCTCCCAGCTGACGATGAGCGTTTCCGGCGATGCCACAGGGCGACCACGGGCATGGAGGGTTGGGGATTCTGGTCGGGGCGCCGCGATTCGAACGCGGGACCTCTTGAACCCATTCTATCCGCAACAGCGGCGGGGCGGACCGGTGACGCAGGCGTGTCGTCAGGTGGGGTGCGGCACCTGCGTCTCGGCGAGCGCGGCGAGGTTCTCGAGGGGTTGTCGGGCCACCCGCTCGAGCGCCCGGATGAGCGCCTGGCGCCCGAAGATGCGCTCAAGCATGACGACCGCCCCTGCGCCCGTGCCGGAGTCCGCGCAGTCGATGTCGAGCGAGCAGCGCGTCGCTCCGCCCGCTGGCGCGAACTGGTAGATCCAGTCGCTCGTGCCGCCGTGGGCGGACGTGCAGTCCACCCTCAGGTGCACGCGCCGGCGGGGCTCGGCATCGACCACGCTGCCGCTCCCTCGGAACTCGGGGCCCAGCATCCTGAGCGTCGTCTCGAAGCTCGTCCCGACCCTGTCGAGCGGACGTGCACCCTCGCTTCATCCTCCGCGACATCGGGCCCGGCCCGCGAGTGATGTCGTGCGGTCCTGGCGGCCGGCGAGATCGCCCCCGCGAGCCCGCACCATCACCTGCTCGAGGCTCTCGACCTCCCCTGCCGTCTGCAGCGCGTTGCAGTGGGCGACCGACTCCTCGGCGGCCTCGCGGGCCTCGGCTTCCTTCCCCGTGCGCACCGCGCCATAGCCGACGAACAATCCGAGCTCGGCCACCGACCAACCCTCCCGGGGATGCTCCGCTGGGGGTCGGTCTCGCCAGTGGCTCGGCGCAGTCGAGGCGGCCTTGGCGTGGGCCGCGCGTCAACGCCCCCCGCGTTCAGCGCCAGCATTCGGCCTGTTCGCTCCAGCACGAGTGCCAATCGACCCCACCGGGTCCGGCTGCCCGGGGACCGCCCTCCGAGCGTGTTCATGGCAGAGCCGTGTCAACGCCGGTCCAGACCTGAGCAGGTTCAGCGCTCTCTCTCGGCCGTCGGCACCTCCTCGCGCTTGCCCCACAGGCGATAGGACTCGCCCTCCAGGACGATGACCGCGGCGTGGTAGACGAGCCGGTCGGGGGCTCGCCGCGCGGTCTGCCATCGCGGCCGCCAGGCGCCGCAACCGGCGCAGGGGGCACGCCACCCGAGGAGGCCCGCGCCAGCGCCACCGACCCCCAGGCGCGGGTCGCGCACCTGGGCGTGGCTATCGCCCCGCCTGCAACGACCGGTTCACGAGCGATGACAGCGGGTATGTGGCCCTCCCCGACATCGAGACCCTCGCCGAGCGGGGCACCCGCCTCGATGCGCTGTCCAGCGCCGGATCGTCGTCGCGCGCGGGCGCCCGCGCCCGCCAGCCCGTTGGACGGGGCTCACCGGGAGGGGCACAGAGCGTACGATGCTGGTGAGCACTTCGGCCCTGGCGTGGCTCTCGCCGGGTGCTTCATGACCGCACGATCGTGGAGGGCATCACGCTTGGGTCGGGCTACTTCGCCGGAGAAGAGATCGACCAGTTTCTTGCAGCCGCTCACGTCCCAAACGATCCACGGGCTCCGGGCAGATGAGAGACCCTGATCGACCCTCCGCCCGACAGGAGATGCAGGAGAGCGACATGCTGCTCGAGCTGATCTACGAGAGCGTGGCGGACGTCATCTACCTGCTGGCGGTCGAGCCCGGCGGCGTGTATCGCTTCGAGTCCGTCAACCGAGCCTTCCTGACCGCAACCGGCATGGCACGAGAGCAGGTTGTCGGGCGGCGCATCGAGGAGGTCTTGCCGGAAAGTTCGCACGCCCTCGTCCTCGGCAACTACCGTCGAGCCATCGAGGAACGGCGGCGCGTGGACTGGGAGGAAGTGGCCGTCTATCCGGCCGGCACCAAGGTCGGGGAAGTCAACGTGGCGCCTATCTTCGACGCTACGGGGCGATGCACGCACCTCATCGGGGCGGTCCACGACGTCAGCGAGCGTCGGCAACTCGAGGATCAGCTCCGTCAGGCCCAGAAGATGGAGGCCGTCGGACGTTTGGCCGGTGGTATCGCGCACGACTTCAACAACCTGCTGACAGCGATCGGCGGGTACACGCAGCTTGCCCTCGATGCCCCGGGTCTTCCGCCGGCCGTGAAAGGCGATCTGGAACAGATCACGCGCGCGGCCGAGCGCGCCAGTGACCTCACCAGGCAGCTGCTCGCGTTCAGCCGCCGCCAGGTGATGCAGCCGGAATCACTGCATCTGGGAAACGCTCTCGAAGAGATCGCCCCTATGCTGCGCCGGCTGCTCGGCGAGGACGTGCGCCTCATCATCACCGTCGATCCCGAACTCGGCTACGTCCTCGCCGACCCCGGGCAGCTGAGCCAGGTCGTCATGAATCTGGCGGTGAACGCCCGCGACGCGATGCCGGCCGGGGGCACGTTGACGCTCGAGGCCGCGAACGTCGAGCTCGATGCGCAGTATGCCCAGGGCCACGCGGAGGTGACACCGGGGCCGTACGTCGTCCTCGCGGTCACGGACACGGGGACCGGCATGGACGAGGCGACCCGGAGTCGACTTTTCGAGCCGTTCTTCACGACGAAGGAGCAGGGCAAGGGCACCGGCCTCGGCCTGGCCACCGTGTACGGGATCGTGAGGCAATCAGGTGGCCATATCTGGGTGTACAGCGAGCCGGCTCGTGGGACCAGCTTCAAGGTCTACCTGCCGCGCATCGAGCCCGTCACGGGCGAGCGCCTGAGGCCTGCCGCCGAACCGCGCCACACCAGTGGAACCGAGACGATACTCGTAGCGGAGGACGACGACGCGGTTCGAGCGTTCGTCCGAACCGTGCTCGAGGGGCGCGGCTACTACGTCATCAGGGCAGGGACCGCAGACGAGGCGATCACGGCGGCGACCCAGCACGTGGGCCCGATCCACCTCCTCCTGACCGATGTCGTCATGCCCGGTCTGAGCGGGATCGAGCTTGCCAGGCGGATTGGCGAGATCGCCCCGGGCCTCAAGGTGATCTTCATGTCAGGCTACACCGAGAACGCCATCGTCCACCACGGCGTCCTCGATCCGAGTGTGTCGTTCCTGGCCAAGCCGTTCTCCCCGGACGCACTGGCAGGACGCGTGCGCGTTGAGCTCGACTCGTAGCCCACGTTCTGCCATCGGTTTGCCGGTCTCGGGGCGCTTTCCTGGAGACGCCGCCTGGGCCCGCGTGTGTTCGGCTCATTGCCCTGTACGAGACGACGGTGGGGATCGACCTGCGGCAGGGCGAACGGCGCGGGCTGCGATCGCCATGAACGACGCATTCGCGCGCGCGGCGGACGGATAGCGGCTGCTGGCGTCGATCGTGGTGGTTGCCGAATCTCAAGGCCCCCGGGGAGATCTCCGGGGGCCGTTTCGTGCGGGGATTCTGGTCGGGGCGCCGCGATTCGAACGCGGGACCTCTTGAACCCCATTCAAGTGCGCTACCAGGCTGCGCTACGCCCCGACGGCGGCATTCTAGCAGAGGGAATCGGCCCGACTCCCTCCCGGCGGAGTCAGCGACCTGGCGGAGTCAGCGACCCGATCCCCGGCGTCTGCCGGTGCCGCCGGATGGATGCCCTCCACGCCCGGGTCCGCGGCTGCCGCCCGCGGGACGTGTGCCCCCGGCCGGCCGGTGGGTCGGACGGGTCGCTCCCCTCCTCCGGTCGATCTGCGCCCGCGTGCGCGTGCGGAAGACCAGGCGGATCGGGGTCCCTCCGAAATCGAACGCCTCGCGGATCCGGTTCTCCAGGTAGCGCGCATAGCTGAAGTGCACCGCGTCGGCGTCGCTGACGAACATCACGAACGTGGGCGGCGCCACCGCGGCCTGGGTCGCGTAGTAGAACCTGGGCCGCGTGCCCTTCACCGACGGCGGGGCCTGCCGGAAGGTGGCCTCCGACAGGAGCCGGTTCAGCTCTCCCGTCGGCACGCGGCGACGCCGCTGGGCCGCGATCTCCATCGCCGCGTCCAGCACGCGCCCCACGCGCTGCCCCGTCTTCGCGCTGATGGCGAGGATCGGGGCGAAACCCAGGAACGGCGCCTCGCGCCGGACCGTGGCCACGTACTCGTCGAACGTGCCGGTCTCCTTCTCGACGAGGTCCCACTTGTTGAGCGCGACGACGAGCCCCTTCCCCTCCTCGACCACGTACCCGGCCACGTGCGCGTCCTGGCGGGTCAGCCCGTCCACGCTGTCGAGGACCAGGATCGCGACGTCGCAGCGTCCGAGCGCGCGGAGCGCGCGCAGCGCCGAGAAGCGCTCCGAATCCGGCCCGCCGGCCACCTTTCCACGGCGCCTGATACCGGCCGTGTCGATGAGCGTCACCGGGCGGTCGTTCCACGCGATCTCGGTGTCGATCGCGTCGCGGGTCGTGCCGGGGATCTCGCTGACGATGACCCGCTCCTCGCCGAGCAGCGCGTTGAGCAGCGAGGACTTCCCGACGTTCGGCCGCCCCACGATGGCGACCGCGACGGGAGCCTTCGCCGCCTCCGCGTCGGCCCGGGTCCGGCGATCCCACGCGGCCGCGACGCCGGCGTCCGGCCCGACCGGGGGGGTGCCGTCCGTGCGCGCCTCGCCCGCCGGAGCCTCGGTCGCCGGGCCCTCGCCCGCTGCCGGCAGCTCGACGCCCTGCGCCTCCGCCAGTGCGAACAGCTCGGCCTCGTCCTCCGCCTCGGCCTCGCGGCGCTTCCGGTCGCGCTCCTCCTCGCTCTCCGGCGGCAGCGCCCACACCATCGCGTCCAGCAGATCGCCGGTCCCGCGGCCGTGCAGCGCGCTGATGGCGTACGTGTCCTCCCAGCCGTAGCGGTGGAACTCCGCGCCCTCGTACTCGCGGCGCTCGCTGTCGGCCTTGTTGACCGCCACGATGATGGGCACCGTCGCCCCGCGCAGGAGCTCGGCCGCCTCCTGGTCGGCGGGGGTCTCGCCCGCGGCGGCGTCCACCATGAACAGCACCAGGTCCGCCTCGTCGATCGCGAGCCGCGCCTGCTCCTGGACCTTCGCCTCGATCGGGTCGCCGGGGCGCCGCTCCAGACCGCCGGTGTCGACGACGATGAAGCGACGGCCGTTCCATTCGGCCTCGCCGTACAGCCGGTCCCGGGTGGTGCGGGCGCGGTCCTCGACGATGGCGGTCCGTTCGCCGACGATCCGGTTGAACAGCGTGCTCTTGCCGACGTTGGGACGGCCGACGATGGCGACGATCGGGAGCCCGCGCGCCGGCCTCGCCGATGGACGGGCGGGCATGCGTCAGGCCTCCGTCGCGACGGCGCTCGAGGGGACGCTGCTCGTGCGGTAGGTGGAGTCGGCCACGCGGCGCAGGGACGCCTGGGCCAGCTGGGCAGCGCGGCCCCGCACATCGGCGGTGCCGGCCAGCTCGTAGATCCGCCGCGTGACCACCTGGAGGTCCTCGATCGGGGTGGAGGTCCCGCCCGTGACGCCCACCACCTCGGCGGCGCCGAACGCGTCCGGGTCGTGCAGGTCGGCGGCGGATTCGATCTGCAGCACGGGCGTCCCCGCGATCTGGCAGAGACGGGTCAGCTCCTTGGTGTTGGCGCTGCTGCGGCCACCGACCACCACCATGAAGTCGACCGCGCCCGCGGCCTCCATGGTGTCCTGCTGCCGGCGGATCGTGACCGGGCAGATCGTGTTGACGATCTTGAGCTCGTGGCAGCGGCCCACCAGGTACGCGGCGAGCCGCTCGAACTTCCAGGGCGGCTGGGTGCTCTGGCTGATCAGCGCCATCCGCTTGGTCCGCGGGATGCGCCCCCAGTCCTCCTCCTCGTCTACCACGATCGCGCCCGGCGCGAACCCGAGCAGCCCCACCACCTCGGGGTGTCGCGGGGTGCCGAGCAGGACGATCGTGTAGCCCTCGTCCACCAGCTGCGTCAGCGCGCGCTGCTCCTGGATCACCCAGGTGCAGGTGCCGTCGATGACCTCGAGGCCGCGCGCCCTGGCGCGATCCATCACCTCGGGGGTGACGCCGTGCGCGCGGATCACGACCGCGGCCCCCTCGTGCACCTCGTCGAGCGTGGCGACGGTCCGGATCCCCTGTGACTCGAGCTGCTCGACGACGCCCTCGTTGTGGACGACCTGGCCGAGCGTGTGGGTCGTCCTGCCCTCCGCCGCGGCCGTCTTCGCGTAGTCGATCGCCTCGCGCACGCCGTAGCAGAAGCCGGTGCGGCGCGTGATGACGACGTCTCGGACCTGTCCCATGGGATGGTCATTGTGTCACGGACGCTGCCGAACGGCCCTCCGTGCTGACTCGACCGCCTTCACCACGGCGTCGACCGCTTCCTCCAGGGTCAACCCGTCGGTGCGGAGCACCACCGCGTCCGGTGCCACCCGCAACGGTGCGGACGCCCTGCCGCTGTCGATCGCGTCGCGGGCCTGCAGCTCGTCGAAGGTTCGCCGGGCGGCGTCACCACCGGTCTCGCCGGCCGGGATCCCGCGCTCGAGTCCGCGGCGCCGCGCGCGCTCCGCCAGCGACGCGTCCAGGTAGATCTTGAGGTCCGCGTCCGGCAGCACCACCGTGCCGATGTCGCGCCCCGCGACCACGATGCCGCCTTCCCCCGCGAGCTCGCGCTGCCTGGGGAGCAGCGCGGCGCGGAGCTCGGGCTGCCGCGCAACCTCGCTCACCACGCGGTCGATGGCCGGGGCGTGGACCAGTGCCGTCACATCCTCGCCTGCGGCTCTGACCCGCACGTAGCGGCCCGCGCCATCCGCCTCGAGGCGCAGGTCCGGCACCAGCGCCGCGAGGGAGGGCCCGTCGTCCAGGGGCACTCCGCGCCGCAGGGCGAGCCACGCGGCCGCACGGTAGAAGAGGCCTGTGTCGCAGAAGCGGAACCCCAGCCGGGCCGCCACGAGCGCCCCGACTGTGCTCTTCCCGCTCGAGCCCGGTCCGTCGATCGCGACGACCGGACCTCCGCGTGCGACCATCCGGATGGTGCAGGCCCTCCCGCGTGCATAGTCTGCGCCGCCCAGCCGGCGTCGCGCCGCAGGACACTGTAGCCCACCGGGGGCCGGCGCGGCGGCGGGACGTGCGGCCCAGCGCGACGGACCCGTGGTACCCCGGCCGTGCCGGCTGGCGTCAGCCGTGCCCGGACCGGGGCGGCCCTGGCTCGACGAGCAGGGCGGCCTCCGCCCGTGTCAGGCGGCGCACCTGCCCGGGCCGGAGCCCCCCCAGCCGCAGCGTGCCGATCCGCACGCGGACGAGCCGGGTCACGGGGGCGCCGACCGCGCCGAACATTCTCCGGACCTGCCGCTTCCAGCCCTGTCCCAGCGTCGCCCGGTACCAGGCCAGGCCGGACGGGGCGTCCGGGCCCAGGAGCTGCAGCAGCGCGCCCGTCTCGGTCGGGGACTGGGCCCGGAGATCCAGCAGGGCCGCCCGTCCCTCGTCGAGGTCGATGCCGCCCAGCAGTGCCTCGACCTGGCCGACCGCGAGCGGCCGGGCGAGGCCCACGGCGTACTCCCGCTCGACCTGGTGGCGGGGGTGCAGCACGCGCTGCGCCCATTCACCGTCGTTCGTGAGGAGCAGGAGCCCCTCCGAGTCCCGATCGAGTCTGCCCACGGGATACAGCCGCCCGGCAGACACCAGCATCTCGCGCGGGACCAGGTCGAGCACGGTCGTGGCGGCATGCGGATCGGAGACGGTGCTCGTCACCCCGGGGGGCTTGTGCAGGGCGAGGCAGGTGGCGGCGGCACGGGCGCTCACCGGCCGGCCGTCCACCGCGATCGTCTGTGTCGACGGGTCGACCTTCAGCCCGATCGTGGCGACCTCGCCGTCGACGGTCACCCGTCCGGCCGCGATCATGGCCTCGGCGTGCCGCCGCGAAGCGATCCCGGCATCCGCGAGCACCTTCTGAAGCCGGATCTCGGGCACGACGGATCAGGCGTCCGGGTGCGCAGCGGGGGCCGCCTCCTCGCTCTCGGCGAGGCGGGCCGCGATCTCGGCATCGACCTCCGGGAGGTCGTCCAGCGACGTGAGGCCGAAGCGCTCCAGGAACTCGAACGACGTGCCGTAGAGAATGGGCCGCCCCGGGGCGTCGGACCGGCCCTGCTCCATGATGAGCCGGCGGTGCAGCAGCGACCGGACGACGTAGTCCGAATCCACGCCCCGGATCCGCTCGATGACCGCCCGCGTGACCGGCTGGCGGTACGCCACGATCGCCAGCGTCTCGAGCGCGGCCTGTGTCAGCTTCAGCCCCTCCGTGCCGACGTACCGGGCCAGCAGCGCGCCGGCCTCGGGCGCGGTCGCCAGCGCGACCCGATCCCCAGCCGCCAGGAGGCGGATCCCGCGGGAGGCGAGCTCCACCTCGAGGTCGCCCAGGCGTGCATCCACCGTGGCGGCGTCGACGCCTGCCAGCGTCGCGACCTCGCGCCGCGCGAGCGGCCGTTCGGCCACGAACAGGAGCGCCTCCAGTTGCGCGGTCGTGAGTTCGGGCGGCTCGATGGGTAGGCTCACGCGAAGTCCTCCAGCGATTCATCGATCGGCATTGCCGCCGGCGTCCCCGGTCCGTCCGCGGGGTCGAGGCGCCGGCACCGGATCGGCCCCCACGGGCGATCCTGCTCCGCCGCGATCTCGCGCCGCTTCACTAGCTCCAGCATCGCCAGGAACGTGACGGCCGCCACCACGCGGTCACCCGTGCCGCCGATCAGCTCCTGGAGTACCACCACCGGCGCGCTCCGGATCGCCTCGCGGATCGCGTCGGCGCGCTCGGCCAGCGTGATCGTGCGCCGCACGATCTCGGGAGGCGGCTCGGCGGGGGGCGCAAGCCGGGCCACACCACGGAGCGCGGCCGCGAGGGACCCGGGGTCAAGCGGGGGCTCGGCGGGAGGGCGGGCGCCCGCCAGCCCGGTTGCCTGCGCGATCGACGGTTCGCGACGGACGAGGGGACCGTGGTTGAGCGCCCGCTCCCGGAGCCAGAGACCGGCATCGCGGTAGGCGCGGTACACGACCAGCCGGCGACGCAGCTCGGCCTCGGGATCCGGCCCCTCATCGGCGAGAACGGCCGGCTCGCCGGCCGGCTCCCGGGGGAGCAGCGCGCGCGACTTGATCAGGATGAGCTGCGCGGCGACCGCGACGAACGCACTGAGGTACGGCAGCCGGTCCCCCGCGAGTCCGGCCATCGCCTCGAGGTAGGCGCTCGCCAGGGCGCCGAGCGGGACGGTCAGGACGTCGAGCTGCCTCGCCTCGATCAGGGAGAGCAGGAGCGCGAGCGGTCCGTCGAAGGCGGCCGGCTCCGCGTCCGGGTCTGCGGTGAGTTCGGGCCCGGAGCCGGTCGGCAGGTCCGGGCGCACGGGTTCGCCCAGCCCGGGCGCGCTCCCCACTCGGACATGGGTCGCGTGCTCGGGTCGTCGCCCCTCGCCGAACGTCACGGCGATCGGGATGAGAGGCGTCGCGCGCCGGCCCGTCGCACGGACCACGGTCAGCTCGCCTCGTCCGCTCGGTGCAGCGCCTCGCCGGCCGCGTTCACGGGCGACGACTGGCGGCGGATCAGGTCCGCCGTGCGAGCCGAGCAGCCCGCCTGCAGCGCCAGCTCCGCGGACGCGTCGGGGTGACGGTCCAGCCGCTCGAGGGCGGGCCGGAACCCGGGCAGCAGTGCCGCCGCACGTCGGGGCAGCGCGCCGTACCGCTCGGCGAGCGACCACGCCACGCGCGGCCAGAGCCCGGTGTGCCCCTTTCCGGCGTCGTGGAAGAGCCCGGCCAGCAGCACGTCGTCGTCGACCCAGCCCTCGTCATGGAGTCGCCGGACCACGTCGAGCCCGTGCCGGCGGTCGGCAGGATGCATCGACGCGAAGAGTCCCCGCTGCGCCGGCGTGAGCCAGCTGTCCAGCTCGCGGCGCTCCTCGGGCCGCTCCCCGGCGTGCAGGTGCGTGGCGAACTGGCGGACCTTAGCCGCCCACCAGGAAGGCGTAGATGTGCTCCCCGATCGGGCCGATGATCGGTGCTCCGACCAGGAAGAGCACCACGATCAGCAGGAACCCGTACTGCTCGTACTGGCGGATCTGCCATGCGGTCCGCGGGCTCACGGCCCCGAGCAGGACCTTGTAGCCGTCGAGCGGAGGGATGGGCAGCAGGTTGAACACGAACAGGAAGACGTTGATCAGCACCAGGTAGTTGAGGATGTACCAGAGCATCAGGTCGGGCTGCCCGGCGCTGGGATCGAGCAGGTTGAACGCGGTGGTCATCCGCACCGCGATCGCCACGAGCCCGGCCATGATGAGGTTCGAGACGGGCCCGGCCGCCGCCACGATGGCCTCGCCCCGGTGACCGCCCTCGAGGTTGCTCGGGTTCACGGGCGTGGGCTTGGCCCACCCGATGAAGATCCCGCCCACCACCGCGCTCAGCACCAGGAGGCCGCCGCCCAGCGGGTCGAAGTGCACCCGCGGGTCGAGCGACAGCCGGCCGAGGTGGCGCGCGGTATGGTCCCCGAGCCGGTCGGCGGCCAGCGCGTGGCTGAACTCGTGCAGGGGGAAACCGACGAGCAGGATGATCGCGACCGCGATCAGGGACGCGACGAGCTGCGAGTTCACGCGACCTCCGGCTGCCTGGGGCGACTGGCACATGGTAGCGGGCGCGCCGGGCAGGGGCACGTCGCCCCCTTGTGCCGCCCGCCGGCTCAGAGCCGGGCGAGCAGCTCCGCCTTCTTCCGCTCGAACTCCTCGGGCGTGATGGCCCCGCGATCGCGCAGGTCGGCCAGGCGCGCGAGGGTGGACATGATCTGCTCGGATGCGGCAGTGGCCCCGGCCGGTGCTTCGCCGGGAAGCGGCGGCGGAGCGCCCGCGGGCTGCGCGAACGATGCGGCGCCAGGCGACTCGGGCCGCGACTGCGTGACATCGGCGTCCTGCCGGCCCGCCCGAAGCGGCGGGCTCGGTGGGCGTGCGACCTCGAGCTCCAGGGCGTGCTTCTGGTTCAGCATCTCGCGCTTGAAGTCGGCGGCGCGCGACAGCATCCGGAACCGGTCGATCGCCGACTCGGACGCGGTGAGGACCTCCAGGTCCCCGTAGCGCAGGATCCGGCCGAGGACGTTCTGGGTCAGGACCGCGTCGTTGATCTTCTCCAGCGACGAGTCGGCGGCGCGCTTGTTGAGGATCCCCTCGACCTGCACCACGCGGCGGTTCGTGACGACGTAGTCCTGGGCCCTCCACGCGAGGACGTGGTAGGCCGCGAGCGCCAGGCCCGCGACCAGCGCCAGCAGGGCGACCACCGAGAGCACGGACCCGATCGTCTGCCCCGGGTCGGTGCCGCCCCTCAGGAAGAGCCCGACGACCAGCGCGAGCAGCCCGATCACCAGCAGGACCCAGGCACGCCTGCCCTCGACGATCGGCGCCAGCCAGTGCTGGCGCGCCCGGCGGACGATGACCTCGCCGTCCGCCAGCAGCGAGTCCGTGTACCGCATGCCCCCGACCCTCCTGCCTCAGGCGCGCGGGTGGGCCCGCGCGTAGACCTGCCGGATCCGTTCCCCGGTCAGGTGCGTGTACAGCTGCGTCGTGCCAATGCTCGCATGTCCGAGCAGCTCCTGGACGACGCGCAGGTCCGCGCCGCCCTCGAGGAGATGCGTGGCGAAGCTGTGTCGCAGGGTGTGGGGCGTGACGTGCTCCGCGAGCCCCGCGAGCGTCGCCGCGCGCTGGATCGCCCGCCACGCGGCCATGCGCCCCATCCTGGCGCCGCGAGAGCCGACGAACAGCGGGTCGCCCGCGGGCGCCGCCGGAGGGCCGGCACCGCCGGCAGTGGCAGTCACGTCACCGGAGCCGGCGGCGCCGCCGGTCCCGTCGCCAGGCGCCGCGCCCCCCCGGCGGCGCCTGGTCCCGCCAGGCGTGCGGTGCCGCGCCCTGAGCAGCCATGCGGGGCGCACACCGTCGAGCCACCGTCCCAGCGCGTCGAGCGCCGGCTCGCCCACGGGCACGAGGCGCTCCCGGTCGCCCTTGCCGATCACCCGGACGTAGGCGCCCTCGAGCGAGAGGTCGTCCCGGTCGAGCCCGAGCGCCTCGCCGATCCGCAGGCCGCACGCGTACAGCAGCTCGAGGAGCGCACGATCCCGGACGGCCGTGGCGTCGTCCTCCGTCCGGGCGGGCCCATCCGGCAGCGGCACCGCCGTCAGGAGGCGCTCCACCTCGTCCCGGTCCAGCACGTCGGGAAGCCGGAGCGCCTGGCGAGGCAGATCGAGTGCGCCGGCGACATCGACGTCGATCCGTTCGTCGCCGTAGGCGAACCGGTAGAAGGCACGGATCGCGGCCGCCTTCCGCCGGTGACTCGAGGGCAGCAGGGAGTCCGGCGGCCGTACGAGGTCCGCGAGATAGCGCCTGGCGGGCTCGGCGCTGGTGGCCCAGGATGCGATCCCCCGGGCGGATCCCGCGAAGGCCCGCAGGTCGCCCGCGTACGAGCGGACGGTCAGCGGCGACAACCCGCGTTCGACGCGCAGGTGCAGCAGGTACGCGTCGATCGCGCGCCGGAGGTCCGCCGGGGGTTCGCGGGCAGGCACGGGCGCCCGCTGCCGTGTCACCGCGCCTCGAGGGCGCGATCCCCGGCCGCCCGCTCCAGCAGCTCCTGCGCGGCCGCACGCGCCGCCGGCCCGCCGCCCTCGCCGCCCAGCATGACCGCGAGCTCCGCGAGCCGCTCGTCGCCCTCCAGCCGGCGCACCTCCGTGACCGTGCGTCCATCCCGCTCGCGCTTCTCGATGCGCACGTGAGCGTCGGCGTGCACCGCGATCTGCGCCAGGTGCGTCACGCACAGCACCTGGTGCTCGCGGGCCAGGCGCCGCAGGCTCCGCCCCACCCGCTCCGCCGAGCGCGCCCCGATCCCCGCGTCGATCTCGTCGAAGACCAGCGTGGGCGTGGCGTCGGCGGCGGCGAGCACCTCCTTCACCGCGAGCGAGACCCGCGAGAGCTCCCCGCCGGAGGCGATCCGCGCGAGCGGCATGGGCGGCTCCCCCGGGTTCGGGGCGATCAGGAACTGCACCGCCTCGGCGCCCGCGGCGCTCAGCTCGGCCGGCACCAGCTCCACGTCGAGTCGCGCCTGGCGGAAGCCCAGCGTCTCGAGCGCGCGCGACACCTCCGCCGCCAGGCGTTCCCCGGCGGCGCGGCGGGCCGCCGTCAGGGCCGCTGCCGCCTCGCGGGCCGCGGCCTCCAGCCGCACATCGTCCGCCGCGCGGGCGGCCCGCTCGGCCTCGAGCCCCTGGAGCCGTTCGCCCTCGGAGCGCGCGAACGCGCCATGTGCCAGCACCGCCTCCTCGTCCGGGCCGTACTTGCGCTCGAGCGCATAGATCAGCCCGAGCCGCTCCTCGAGGCTCGCGACGGTGGCCGGATCGTGGTCGAGGCCGCCCGCCACCCGGCGCAGCTCCGACACCACGTCGTCCGCCTCGGCGACGAGCGCGTCGATCCGATCCGCCAGTCCCGCGAACCGGCCGTCGAGACGGGCGAGGTCGCCGCCATCACGGGCGACGCGAGCCAGCATGTCTCGCGCCCCCGTCCCCTCCCCCGCCAGTCGCTCGCGCACGGACGCGACCAGGCGCGCGACCTGCGCGGCGCTCGCGGCCGCCGCCAGGCGCTCCCGGATCTCGCCAGCCTCGCCCGGTCGGAGGCCGGCCGCCTCGATCTCGGCCGCCTCGTGCCGGTGCAGCTCGAGCTGCCGCGCCACCGCCCGTGGGTCGCCCTCCAGCGCCTCCAGCGCCGCCCGGTTCGCTCGCCAGGCCTCCACCGCTGCGGCCGCGGCGGCCCGCAGCGCGGCATGGCCGCCGTGCGCGTCCAGGAGGTCCCGCTGGTGCGGACCGTCGAGCAGCTGCTGCTGGTCGTGCTGGCCGTGGATCTCCACGAGGGGACCAGCGACCTCGGCCAGCCGGGCGGCCGTCACGGCCGAATCGTCCACGCGGGCGGTGCTCCTGCCTGCCGCCGTCACCTCGCGCACGCAGATCAGCGGCTCCGGCCCGCGATCGAAGAGCGCCTGCACCCGCGCGCCCGGTGCGCCGGCCCGGACCAGGCTCGCGTCGGCCCGGGCGCCGAGCACGAGCACGAGCGCGTCGATCAGCAGCGACTTGCCGGCCCCGGTCTCCCCGGTGATGACGGTGAAGCCGGGATCGGGCTCCAGCCGGACCCGCTCGATCAGCGCCAGGTCGCGGACGTCCAGCTCGAGCAGCGTCACGAGGGAAGAAGCTGCGCCTTCTCGCGGAGCAGGTCCCAGAACGCCGGGGCGCCCCGTGGCTCCACGAACCGGACGGGACGCTGGCGTGCCCGCACCTCGACGACGTCGCCCACGTTCAACAGCACGTCCTCGTGCCCGTCGATGCTGACGAGGACATCGAACGCGGCCAGGACCTGCACCCGCACCGTATGGCGCGGCCCTACCACCACCGAGCGGATCGCGCTCAGGTACGCGGCCACGCTGGTCACGACGAGGTTCCGGCTGGTCGGGTCCAGGATGGGGCCGCCGGCGCTGAAGGAATACCCGGTGGAGCCGGTGGGCGTGGCCACGATGACGCCGTCGGCGATGTAGGTGGCCAGGTGCGACCCGTCGATCGTGACCTCGAGGCGGACGACCCTGGCCTCGCGGGCCCGCACGATCGCGGCGTCGTTCAGCGCCACGAACGACCGTGCCCCCTCCTCGCGGCCGGACGGCAGCACGCGGGCCTCCAGCACCATCCGGTCCTCGAGCTCGTAGTCGCCGTCGTGGACCCGCCCCAGGACGCGCTCCAGCTCATGTGCCTCGGCCTTGGACAGGAAGCCGACCTTGCCGAGGTTCACGCCCAGGATGGGGACGTCGGCCTCGGCGACGGCCACCGCGTGGGCCGCGCGGAGCAGGGTGCCGTCACCGCCCAGCACCACCAGCACGTCGGTGCCCGGCAGCCCGGCGACCAGGGCCTCGCCGTCCCCGGCCGCCGCGTCCCAGCGCTCCACGCCCATCTCGTCGCACCAGGCCCGCGCCCGCTCCCGCAGGTCGAGCGTGGCCGGAATCGTCGGGTTGAAGGCGAAGCCGAAGCGCATCAGGCCGGGACCGCGAGGTGGAGGAAGAACTCGCGGTTGCCCGCCGGCCCCAGCAGCGGCGACGGGACCTCGCCGCGCACCTGGAGCCCGATCGACGTCGCGAAGGCCCGCACGGCGTCGAGGACCTCGCGGTGGACCACCGGGTCGCGCACCACGCCGCCGGCGGCGCGCCCTGGCCCGGCCTCGAACTGCGGCTTCACCAGCGCCACGATCTCGCCACCCGGGGCAAGCTGGCCCGCCACGGCCCCCAGGACCCGCGTGAGCGAGATGAACGAGACGTCGACGACCGCGAGCGTGGGGCGCTCCGGGAGGGCCACGTGCTGGGGGTCCGACGGGTCGAGGCGACGCGCATGCGTCCGTTCCATCGAGACGACGCGGGGATCCGCACGGAGCGACGAGGCGAGCTGACCACGACCCACGTCGAGAGCATAGACACGCGCCGCGCCGCGCCGCAACAGACAGTCGGTGAACCCGCCGGTGGACGCGCCGACGTCCAGGCACACCCGCCGCGAAGGGTCCACGCCGAACGCGTCGAGCGCGCCCGCGAGCTTCTCCCCACCCCGCGACACGAACGGCGCCCGCTCGATCAGCGCGACCGGCGTGGCAGGGTCCACCAGGTCGCCGGGTTTGCGGTCGGTGCGGGCACCGTCGCCCGTGCCCACGCGGACGCGTCCGGCCAGCAGCAGCGCCTGGGCCCTGGAGCGTGTATCGGCGAGGCCGTGAGTGACCACGAGCTGGTCAAGGCGCACGCGGCTCAGGCGGAGCGTGCCTCCAGGACGGGGCGCGACGGGGCGATGCCGAGCTCCGCGATGGCGTCGCGCACCTGGGACTCGAGCCCGGCGGAGTCGAGGCGGAGGGTACGGCGCAGGTCGGCCACCGAGCCGTGGTCGACGAAACGCCCGGCGGGGATCCCGATGACCCGGACCGGGACGCCGCGCACCTGCGCGTCCGACAACCCGGCACGGGCGATCGCCTCGAGGACCGCCGAGCCGAAGCCGCCGGTATCCACGCTCTCCTCGAAGGTGACCACGAGCTGCTTGCCCAGTGCGTGCCGGACGATGAGCGCCTCGTCGAGCGGCTGCACGTAGCGGGCGTTGACCACGCCGACCGACCAGCCCACGGCCTCCAGCGCCTCGGCCGCGGCCAGCGCACGCATGACGATGGGGCCGAAGCCCGCGAACAGGATGTCGCGGCCGTCGCGCAGCAACTCCCCCTCGCCGACCGGGATCGTGGCCGGCTGGACGGCCGGCAGGTCGCAGCCGGGGTCCCGCGGGTAGTGCAGCGCGAACGGGTGCGGCTGCGCGAAGGCCGTGCGCAGGAGGCGGCGCAGCTCCTGCTCGTCCTTTGGCGAGGCGATCACGAGGTTCGGCAGCTGCCGCTGGGCCGGGAGCGTGAACATGCCCTGGTGGCTGGTTCCGTCCTCGCCGACCAGGCCGGCACGATCCACGCCGATCACCACCGGCTGGTCGTTCTGGCACACGTCGTGCACCGTCTGGTCGAACGCGCGCTGGAGGAACGTCGAGTAGATCGCCACGAACGGCCGGAGGCCGCCGAGCGCGAGCCCCGTGGCGAGGGTCACGGCGTGCGACTCGGCGATGCCGACGTCGAAGAAGCGGTCGGGGTACGCGGCCTGGAAGAGGTTGAGCCCGGTGCCGGTCGGCATGCCGGCGGTGATCGCGACCACGCGGGGATCCGCGGCCGCGATCGCGAGGAGCTCCTGCGCCATGACCGAGGTGTACGTAGGGGGCTTGCGGGCGGCGGCGGCGGCCTGGGCGACCGACAGGGTCGCGTCGCCGTCGCCGTTGGGGTGCGCGACGGGCGGCCGGGCGGTGACGCCGGGGACGTCCATCGGTGGCAGCGCCGCGCCGTGGAAGCCCACCTGGTCCGCCACGGCCGGCTCGTACCCGTGGCCCTTCTGGGTGCGCACGTGCACGATCACCGGCCCCTCGAGGCGCAGGGCGCGCCGGAACGTCGAGGCGAGCACGCTGAGGTCGTGCCCCGGCACCACGCCGATGTAGGTGATGCCCAGGTCCTCGAACAGGTGGCCCGGTTGCTGTGCGAAGTTCACGACCGACTTCCGCGCCCGCCGGGACAGCTCGACGGCCGTCGAGCCCACGATCGGCATGTGCTCGAGGAAGGCGTCGTAGCCGGCCTTCGTGGTCTGCCACGCCTGGGAGAGCTTGATGGCGCTGAGGTAGTTGGAGAGCGCACCGACGGTCGGCGAGATGCTCATCTCGTTATCGTTGAGGACGATCAGCAGGTTGGTCTGCCGCTGCCCGATGTCGTTCAGCGCCTCGAGCGCCAGGCCACTCATCAGCGCCGCGTCGCCCACCACGGCCACGATTCGTTCGTGCGTGCCGCGCAGGTCGCGCGCGGCGGCCAGACCCTGGGCGACGGAGAGTCCGGTGCCGGCGTGGCCGCCGTCCATCACGTCGTGCTCGCTCTCGCTTCGCCGCGGGAACCCGCCGATACCACCCAGCTGGCGCAGCGTGCGGAACCGCTCCAGCCGTCCCGTCAACAGCTTGTGCGGATAGGCCTGGTGCCCGGTGTCCCACACGATCCGGTCGCGTGGCGACTCCAGGAGCCGGTGCAGCACGACGGTGAGCTCGACCACCCCCAGGGAGCTGCCCAGGTGGCCACCGGTGACCGCGACGGTCTCGACGATGGTGCGGCGGATCTCCTCGCAGAGCGTCTCGAGCTGGTCGTCGTCGAGCGCGCGGAGGTCTCGCGGCCCCGTCAGCGACGCGAGGATCGACACTGCGTCCTCCGGGAAGATGACATCGCGGAATTCTACGCGCTCGGCGTCCCCTCGTCGTCCACGTCGTCCGGCGCGAGGTCGATCGCACGGAGGACGCCTCCCGCCTCCTCGACCAGCCGCTGGACACGAAGCTCCGCGTCGTCGAGGAGCCGCGCGCAGTGCGCGTGCAGCGCCACGCCCCGCTCGTAGAGCGCGATGGAGGTCTCCAGCGGCAGGCCACCGGCCTCGAGCCGGCCGACCACCTCACCGAGTTCCGCGAGGGCGGCGTCGAAGCCGAGCGCGGCGATCGCCTCGTCGGGGGCGCCGCCGGCCGGTCCGCCGCGATCTGCCCCCGCGTGGTCGGTCTGCGCCGCCCGCTCCGTCCCGGTCTTCATCACGCCGAGTCTCGCACGTCGACCACGGTCACGTCCAACGCGCCGCGTGCCAGGCGGACGTCGAGCGGGTCGCCGGCCGCGGCGTCCGATGCGTCCGTCAGCAGGCGCCCGTCCGGGCGCCGCACCAGCGCGTACCCGCGCTCCAGCGTGGCATACGGCGACAGCGCGGCGAGCCCCGCCGCGGCACCTGCCAGGTCGGCGCGGGATCGTGCCAGCCGGCCGCGAGCCAGGAGCGGGAGCCGATCCACGGACCGATCCAGCCGGGCGCGGTCTGCCACGAGCCGCGCCTGCACCGCCCGCCGGCCCCGGTCGAGCAGGTCCCCCGCGTGCTGCCGCTCCCCCGCCAGCACGGCTGCCGGGTGCAGGCGTGCGAGCGCCCGCCGCTCGGCCGCGAGCGCGGCGCGTGGCGCTGCCACCGAGCGTGCCGCGACGCCGTCCAGCCGGGTGCGAGCCGCCCGCAGCCGGCCCCGGGCCTCGACCAGGGATGGCACCACCAGCTCGGCGGCCGCGGACGGAGTGGGTGCGCGCACGTCGGCCGCGAAGTCCACGAGTGTCACGTCCGTCTCGTGCCCGACACCGGTCACCACCGGGATCGGCGATGCGGCGACGGCGCGCACCACGCGCTCGTCGTTGAACGCCCAGAGGTCCTGGAGCGAGCCGCCGCCACGGGCGAGGATCAGCACGTCGGGCGGCGTGCCGGTGAGCGGTTCCCGCCAGCGGGAGAGCCGGTCGAGGGCCGCGACGATGGTCCCGGGTGCCGCGTCGCCCTGCACCTGGCAGGGCGACAGCACCACGCGCGCCAGCGGCCAGCGGCGGCGGAGCACGTGGAGGATGTCGTGCAGGACGGCGCCGGACGCGCTGGTCGCGACCCCGATCAGGCGGGGTGACGGAGGAAGGGGTCGCCGGCGGGCGGGCTCGAAGAGCCCCTCGGCCGCGAGCCTGGCCTTGAGCGCCTCGAAGCGGAGGGCCAGGTCGCCGAAGCCGGCCGGCTGCAGCGACTCGACGTAGAGCTGGTACGTGCCGGCGGCGTCGTAGACGTCCAGGCGCCCGTGGACCACGACGCGCAGCCCGGTGCGCGGCTCGAACGGGCTGGCGGCGCGCTGGGCGCGGAAGAACACGCAGGCGAGCTGCGCGCGGCCGTCCCGGAGCGCGAAGTAGCAGTGGCCCGCGGCGCTGATCGTGACCTGGCCCACCTCGCCCTCGACCCACAGATCCCGGAACGCCTGTTCGGCGCGCAGCACCTCGCGGACGGCGCGCGTGACGTCGCCGACCGTCCAGATGCGCGACGAGTGCGATGCCGCGCCCGGGGCGGGACGCGACCCGGCCGCGCGGGTCGCGGGCACGCCGGCGTCGCCCCACGGCGGTGGCTCCGGACCGGGCGGCCCCTCTGGGGTGGCGGGGTCCCGCCGGAGCCAGCGCTCCCAGGGCCGCTCGTCGCTCATCGGCCCGGCCCTGCCAGCCGGCGACCGGCGGGTACCGCCGGGAACGCGCCCGTCACACCCGGGTCAGGTACTCGCCAGTGCGGGTGTCGATGCGGATGGTGTCCCCCTCGTTCACGAAGAGGGGCACCTGCACCGTGAGCCCCGTCCGGGTGGTGGCGGGCTTGCGGGCCCCGGTCGCCGTGTCGCCCGCGAAGCCCGGCTCCGTCTCGGCCACGACCATGTCCACCGTGATCGGGAGCTCGACGCCGATCGTCTCGCCCTCGTAGCTGGTGCGGTCGAGCATCATGCCGTCCTGGAGATACGACACGGCATCCCCGAGCTGTTCGGCGGCCAGGGTGAACTGGTCGAACGAGTCGGTGTCCATGAAGTGGAAGTCGCTGCCGTCCCGGTAGAGGAACTGGACCTGCCGGCGATCGAGGTGGGCCCGCGGCCACTTGTCGCCGGCCTGAAAGGACCGCTCGACCGTCTGGCCGCGCTTCACGTTCTTGAGCTTGATGCGAACCTGCGCGGATCCGCGGCCCATCTTGATGTGGTGGTAGTCGAGGATCTGCCAGAGCTCGCCGTCGAGCTCGATGACGATCCCCTTGCGCAGGTCGCCGGTCGAGACCATGGTGGGGATGACTCCTGTCAGTGGGCAGCCGCAGGCCGCGGCCCGAGACATGTCGGTGCGTGCACGGATTGTACCCGGGGCAGCGAGTCCCTTACGCTCCGATCACCCGACGACCGTCACCTCGCGCGGGAACCCCGTCAAGCGCTCGACCAGCCCGGCCCCGGCGTCGAAGGTCACCAGGTCCTCGATCCGGATCCCGGTCTGTCCGGGCAGGTAGATCCCGGGCTCGATCGAGAAGACCGTGGGCCACGGCAACGGGGCAGGCACCGCACGGCGGCTCAGCGAGGGGACCTCGTGGGTCGCGAGCCCGATCCCGTGCCCGAGCCCGTGGCCGAAATGCTCGCCGTGACCGCCCGCGGCGATCACCTCGCGCGCCGCGGCATCGACCGCGACGCCCGTGGGTGCCGCATGCGCACGCGCGGCGCGAAGCAACGCGTCGAACGCGGCCTCCTGGGCACGGGCCACGAGGTGGTACAGCTCCACGTCCCGCGCGGCCGGCGTTCCCACGAACAGGGTGCGCGTCATGTCGCTCCGGTACCCCGCCACCTGGGCACCGAAGTCGAACAGCAGCACCTCCCCGGGGGCGACCCGGCGCTCGCCGGGCGAGCCGTGCGGGAGCGCGGCCCGCGGCCCCGAGAGGCACGTCACGTCGAACGCCAGCGCCTCGGCGCCGTTGGTCCGCATCTCCCACTCCAGCTGGAGCGCCAGCTCGCGCTCGGCGACCCCCGGGCGGATCGCCGGCAGCAGTCGCTCGAGGGCGGCGTCCGCGACCGCGCATGCGGCGGCGATCCGCTCCAGCTCGGCGGGCTCCTTGACCGCCCGCAGCTCCTCCACCCACCCGTCCGCCGCGACGAGCTCGACCTCCGGCGCGGCGGCCTGGAGGCGCGTCCAGAGGGCCTGGCTCACCAGGTCGGCCTCGACGGCGATTCTGCGCACGGGGCCGCCGCCCCGACCGCGTAGCCCGGCCAGGATGCCCGGCCAGCGGTCGGGCAGGTCGTAGTAGGACTCCTCGATGCGGGCGCCGGGGCATTCCTCGGCAGCCTGCTCCAGGTACCGGGTATCGGCGAGTACCACCACGTCGTCGCCCGATACCAGGAAGCGACCGGAGTCGCCGGCGACCTTCTCCTCGCCCTCCCCGAGGGCGAAGCCTGTGAGGTAGCGGGTGTTCTCGCGACTCACGCCCAGGTAGGCGTCGACCGCCTCCTGCTCGAGCCGGTCGCGCAGGCGGGCCAGGCGGGCCGGGCGGGCGGCCAGGTCGGCCGCCTTCCAGAGGGCCAGGTCGTCGCTGGAGGGCAACCCCGCCGAGCGGGAAGCGAGTAACAGGTCGATCACCGGATGTGCCACTCTTCCTGATAGTCGGTTACAGAACCTCCGCCCGGCCAGGCCGGAGAGGGCGCTCGATCACTGCGGCCTCGCATCTCGGCGCGATCCCAGCATAGGGCGGGCGCGGTCGCCCGCATTGCTCGTCTAAGAAGGCGGCCGTTCCGGAAAGGGACGCGGGCCGCTGGCGGGCATCATCCGAGCCGGGCAGTGCTCATCCGTCATAATCCTCTCGCCCTTCGAGGACTCGCCGGGCTGCCGTCTCGGCCACGCGCGCCAGCATCGCTTCGAGATCCGCGTCCGTGACGAACCGGCCGGGACCGGCCCGCCGTCCCTCGTAGGCGGCGATGAGGTCGCTCGCGCCGCCGGGGAGACCGAGCGCCCGAGCGATCTTGCCGAGTGAGTCATTGGAGGGCACCTTCCCCTTCGACCACCACTCGACAATCGTGTTCTCGCGGATGCCCGCCCGTCGTGCGAGTTCGGCAAACGAGCGCACCCCGGCCGCTGCCATGACCCGGAGCAGGTAGCCCCGCAGCGCCGCTCCACGCGCCTTGGCCTCGTCGTTCTCCATAGCGCCAGAAGCGTATTGACATATCGCTACACGCGGCATATGTTCGCGACGGTATGCATGCACCGCTTCGGCGCTACCGTTGGGCCGAGGTCCTGGCCTCGCAAGGTCGCTCGTTGACATGGCTTGCCGGGTGCACCGGGGTGGCGCGGGTCACGGTCTATTCGTACTCCCAGGGTCGTCGCCGGCCACCGAAGGCGTGGCTCGAGCGGACCGCCGAGGTGCTGGGCGTCCCCGCCTCGACGTTCGTCGACGACGGGACGGTCGAGTGATGGCACAGGGCCGCCGTCCCGCCACGGGGCCCCTCGGACTGGTCACGTCGGCACACACTCGAAGCTCGCGGCTCACGCGCATGGTGCTCCGCCTCGAGCAGCGGCTGATGACCTGGCCCCAATCGGTCGGTCTCGCGCGCGTGCTCGGACTGCTCGGTCTCTTCGCCGCCGGGGTGCAGCTGCTGACCTGGCCGCTGGTCGCCGCGCCATCGGTGGCGAGCCCGCATGCGGCCCTGCTCGCCGTGACCGCGCTCGGGTCCATCGCCCTGGTCGTCACACCGAGCTCGACGCTCACCCGCGCCATCTCCCACGTCGCGCTCGTGGCCGCGATCACGCTGCAGACCGGCTATGTCGTCACGACCGGGGCGATCGCCAGTCCGTACCTCTCGGGCTACGTCGCGCTCGAGCTGGCGGCGGCACTCTTCACCTCGCGGCGCATGACGCTCCTGACACTCGCGGTGACCTTCCTCGGGCTCCTGGTCGTGGCGCTCGCGGATGCCACCCCGAGCAGGCCGGACGTGGCCACGCTCGTCACCGTGGCCACGGTCTGCGTTCTGGCCGGCTTCACAACGTCGCTGCTGGCCTCCGGCCTGCGCCACGACCTCCGGCGAACCGAACGACGGCTTGGCTGGAGCCGGCGAGAGGCGTCGCGCCACCGGACCGAGGCGCTCATCGATCCGCTCACCGGCCTCGGCAACCGGCGGGCGTTCGAGGCAGACCTGGCGGCCGTGCTCACCGACCGTCGCCGGAGTCACAGGCTTCTCCTGGCCATGATCGATGTGGATGGCCTCAAGGCCGTGAATGACACGTTCGGCCATCCAGCCGGCGACCGGGCGCTGCGGGCGACCGCCGCCGCGCTTCGCTCGAAGGTGCGTGCCGGGGACCGCGTCTACCATCTGGGCGGCGACGAGTTCGCCGCACTCTTGCCGAGCGGCGACCCCGAGGCGCTCGCGGCACGGCTCGGTCACCACATCGAGGCGGAGGTGCCGGGGGCGGGGAACATCCGGGCATCGATCGGCATCGCCTACGCCCAGCCGGGTGATGAGCCCCTGGGCATCACGTCGCGGGCAGACGCCGCCCTCTACGAGATCAAGCGGCCGCGGGTCCGCGACGGTGCCGCCCCCGCCTTGACGATCGACTGAGCAACGGTCGCTGGGGAGGAAGGCGGCCCGTCCCCGGCGCGTGTACGTGGCGGGGACGCGAGTCGCCCGCAGGCGAAAACCGCCGACGGCTCCGTAGAGCCGGGGAAGGGAGCGGTTCGGGGCGCACATGGCACGAGACCCTCCTCCCGGGTCGAGCGGATATGGCCGACTGCTCGCGACTCGTTCGTCGCCCCTGGTCGCGCCCCTCCACCACGAGAACGCGTCCATGTGCAACCTGCCTAGCGGATATACCCGTACTTTCGCATGTTGGCGAGCTGCTCCGCGTAGGTCCTGGCGAACGCGTGCGTGTGGGATGCGTCGTTCTTGGCCAGGAAGTAGAGGTAACCGGTGCTCGTGTCGGGATCGAGGGCGGCACGGATGGACGCGAGGCTCGGGGTGCAGATGGGCCACGGGATCATGCCGGCGTTCACGTAGGTCTGGAAGCCCTGCAGGTCCCTGGGCAGCTTGACCGTGCCGGGGCTCGCCAGGGCGTTCCAGAAGACGTAGTTCTGCCACTGGTCGAACGGCGTCTTTCGGAGCTGTGCGGTGTCCCAGCCGTAGATCACGGTCGGATCCGCGTTCAGCAGCATGCCCCTGGTGAGGCGATTCTCGTAGACGCCGGCGATCAGCGGACGCTCCGAATCGACCCGTGCCTCCTGCTCGACGAGACTGGCGAGGCTCAGCACCTGGTAGAAGTTCTTGCCCGCCTTCTCCGCCGCCTGCACGGGTCCCATCCCGATCTCCGTCTGCCACTGGTCGAGCAGGTCGCGCAGCAGCGCCTCGGGCGTGACGTCCTCGTACACGTCGAAGGTCCCCGCGCCCAGGAACCCCTCGAGCGAGTGGCCGGCGGGGAGCGTCGAGAGGAACGGATAGGCCGAGACGATGGAGGCGGGTGGGTGCATCGCGAGCTCGTAGAACGCGTGCACGTCCATCTTGAGCGGGAGCGTCTCCAGGTAGGCCGTGATCTGCTCGATCCGGAGCCCCTCCCGAAGCTGGACCGTGACGGTCTTGACCGGTGCCAGCTGCAGCCTGGCCAGGATGGCCTGCGGGGTCATGGTTGCGCTCAGGTCGTAGGCACCCGCCTCGATGTTGCCCGACAGCCCCTCGGTGATGACCAGGTACGTGACGGCGAACTGGTCACGGACCAGGCCCGCCTGCGCCAGGTCGCGGGCGACGTCGGTCGCCGTGGCGCCGAGCGGCACGGCGAAGTGGACGACCGTCGGATCCGTGCCCGCCGGATCGGAGAGGTCGCTGCCGAGCTGGTTCCGCACGATGCTCGCCACGGGACCAAGGTGGAGCAGCGAGGGGTTGCTCTCCGCCATGCTGAAGACCAGCCGGTTGACCGCCGGGCCGATCGCGAGCGAGGTGAGCCCCCAGAGAAGGGCCCCGGCCAGCGCGAGCACGGCGACGGCGCCGGCGATGCGGCCCCGCCGGGAGCCCCTCGGCGCGGCCGGCGGGCGCGGCACGTAGCGGCCGCTGCGGACCCCGGGGGCAGATCGTTGCGTGGTCATGCCTCCGCTGCCGTCGGCCGATGATCCTCGCCGGCCCGCGCGTCGAGCTCTGCCCGCAGGATCCGCGCGGCGGCCTCGCGGTCCACTCGCACCCGGCGCGATCGGATGGCGGACCGGGTCGGACGCCCACTGGCGCGATCCCGGCGCAGCGGCGGCTGGGTGGCTTCCGCGGCCTCCGTCGTCAGCCGTTCGTCCCGCCAGGTGACGGGCAGGCCCGTGCGCGCCGTCATCTCGGAGGCCCAGGTGCGCGTGCGCCGCGCCTGCTCGCCCTCGCCGCCGCTCATGTCGAGCGGCAGGCCGACGACCAGCTCGCCGGCGCGCTGTTCCATCGCAAGGCGGGTCAGGCGGACCGCGTCCTCCTCCAGCGTCCCGCGGCGCAGCGTGGCAAGCGGCCGGATCGTTCCGGATGTGTCGTCCCCGATCGCCACGCCGAGCCTCCGGTCGCCCACGTCGAGCCCGAGGAGCCGGGTCACGATCCGGACCGCCTGGGCTGCGCGACCGTGAGCGATACCCGGAAGTCCAGGGTCGGGATGGTGCTCACGAACGACGGCCACGTGGAGATGGAAACCTCGCCGTACTGCTGCAGGATCGCGCGGGCGTCGGCGACGCTCCTGCCCTTCACCTGGGCCAGCAGCGCGGCCGCGCCGACCGGGTGCCACCGCTCCCCCTGTGCCGTCACGGTGAAGGTCACGTGCCCGTCCTGGACGCTCGCGTCGCTCACGGTGGTCCGGATGGAGTCGGGGAACAGCGACCAGCCTGACGGGACCTGCTGCTCGAGGCGGGAGGCGGCGAGCCCGGCCAGCGGCTGCTGCGAGACCGCGACGACCGTGCCGGTGGCGGTCGCCGTCAGCTGGAACGACGCGTTCTGCGTGCCGACCAGTGCGGTGGCGGCCGGGGCGGTGGTGACGGCGCCGAGGGACGCGGTGGCCGGGATGACGGTGGTGCCCGCCGGGGCCAGGGAGGGGTTGGCCGCCGCGGTCGACAGCTGCGCGGCGATGCGGGACCCGAGTTGCTTCACCGCGGCATCGTAATCCTGCTGGCTGATGACCTTCGTCACGGTGCGGGTTCCACCGGTGGTCGCGGCCGCGTTATCGACGGAGACCTGGAAGGCCTGCAGGCGGGTTGGCGCGACCGCGATGGCGTGTGCGGGGACGTTGCCGCCGGGCCCGGGGGCGACGGCCTGCACGCCGGTGCTCGCCCGCCCCGGATTGATCGTGGTGCCGGTCACGGTCGCCCGCGGCGTGATCACCGTCGTCTGGGTGAGGAACTCGATGCCGGCGCCGGTTCCGACGGTGGTGCCGGCTGGGATGGTGACCGGATCGATGGTGTCGTTGCTGGTGAAGGTCACGGTCCCCGTGGCCGGGGTGAGATCCACCTTCTGACCGGTGGCCGGGAACGTGCCCTGCACGGAGAGCGGCAGCGGCACCTGCTGGGCCGGGATCACCAGGTTCGCCTGGTCGACCGAGGTGGCGGCCGGATCGGCGGTGACCTGCAGCGAGATCGGGCCCTGGACGATGCCCACCGGCGTCACCACGATCCGCGCGCTCGGCAGCACCAGGTACGCGCCCGCGCCACCCCCGGCGACGAGGAGCAGCAGCACGACCAGGACGGGCACCAGCCAGCGCCGCCGCCGCGGTTCGTGGCGGACCGGCCCGGCTACCGGCAGGGCACCCGCCGAGCGGGGTCCCGTTCTGGTGGGTGCGCCCCGGTCCGGGCCCGTCGTGCCGGCGGCGCGCGCGCCCGTCCCCCCGCCGGCGGCACCGTCGCCTTCGCCCGGCGTCGGGCGGACCTCCGTCGCCGGCGGCGTCACGAGAGGGAGGGCAGCGGGCATCCCCGTGGCGTCGAGCGCCGCGGCGTCGCCAGCACCCCCGGCATGCGCGTCCCCCGAGCGCCGGAACTGCCGCCCGCCGGCGCCCGGTTCGGGGCCACCGGGCGGTCCGCGACGCTCGCGCGCCTCCTGCTCGAGCTCGTCGGCCAGCGCCGCCTCGTAGGCGGCCACCGTGGCGTACGCGGGCAGCCCCGCGGCGATCGAGATGGCCCGCACCGCCGTCTCGGGGGCGACGATCGCGAGCCGCCGGTCCCGCGCCGCCGCCTCGCGCGCAAGCAGGCGGAAGTTGATCCGGCTCGTCGCGACGCGCGATCCGGCCGGCAGCACGAGCGCCACGTGCGGCTCGCCCGACGCTCGAAGGCGGGCCACGGCCGTGGTCACCTCGTCGTCGACGTCCAGATAATGGATCGCCATCGGCGCCAGTCTGCCTCAGACCTTCATCGCGCGCAGCACCCTGCGCAGGGCGGCGTCGAGCACGGACTCCTCGGCCGTCATCTCCACGGCCTGGTAGGCGAGCCCCATGGGCGTCACGTCCTGCTGGTCGACGAGCAGGCCGGTCTCGTCGTGCACGCCGCGCACCTCCCCCGGCTCGGCCACCGTGACCTCTGGAGGTCGGGGGAACGGCAACCGCCTGGCGAACCCGGGGTCCCGCAGCGCCGCCTGCACTTCCGGGAGCCCCGCGCCGCCCCCGCAGAGGTAGATCCGTCCGGGCAGGAGGTCGCCGCCGGCGAGCTCCTCGAGGACCAGCTCCACGCCCGCCGACCAGACTGCGACATCCTCCCTCACCACGGCCGCCAGGCGCTCCCCGTCCGGCACCTCCAGCCCCCGCGCGTGGTCGATCTTCAGCGCCTCGGCGCGCTGGAACGGTAGCCCCAGCTGGTCGGCCAGGCTCTTGGTGAAGGCCCGCCCGCCCAGCGCGAACATGCGGGTGCCCTCGATCCCGCCCGCCCGCACCAGCGCGACGTCGGTCGTGCCGCCCCCCACGTCGACGAAGAGCCCGCCCGCCTGCTGCACCTGATCGCCGCCGAGACAGCGTGCCACCGCGAACGGCTCCGCGACCACGGCGAGCAGCTCCAGGTCGAGCTGCGCCGCCACGCTCTGCAGCGCACCCAGGTGGACCAGCGGCGCGAACGCGTTGAAGATGGCGATCCGGACGTGGCGCCCCTGGAACCCAACCGGGTTCGTCACCGGGTAACCGTCGATGGCCGCGCCCGTCACGGCCGCGTGGACCAGCCGCACGTCCACGTTGGGGAGCCCGGTCTCCCAGGTGACGGCACGCTCGGCCTCGCGGAGCGCCTCCCGTTGAACCCCATCGATCAGGCGCTGGAGCTCGGTCTCTGTGACCGGCTGGTCGGGCCGCCTGCGCTCCTGGGAGAGCGTCGTGGTGAAGCCCTTCACCAGCTCGCCGGCGATTCCAACCACCGCCTGGCTGGGGCGGAAGCCGGCCATCTCCTCGGCCTCCTGGAGCGCGACCGAGCAGTTGTCGACGACCGCGGCGATGTCCGCCACGGTCCCGGACTGCATGTGGGCCAGCCCCTGGCGCTGGCGCCCGACGCCCCGCACCGCCGCCATCCCGGACTCGTCGATCTCGAAGACCAGCGCCTTGGCGAACTCGGTGCCGACGTCGAGCGCGGTACAGGCGGCGGGTGCCGCCTCGCCGTCGCGTCCCAGCAGCCGGCGCCAGAACGACATGCCGCTCAGGCGCTCCCGTCCAGGGCCGATGCCACGGCCGCACGCACGCGGTCGATCGCCTCGGGCAGCCCCTCGCGGCGTGAGCCCCGCCCCTGCGCCATCTCCGGGCGCCCACCGCCCCGGCCGTCGATGGGGGCCACGCCGGCGCGCACCAGGTCGGCCGCCGACACGCCGCGGGCGACCAGGTCCTCGCTGACCGTCACGAACAGCACCGGGTCGTCGGCCTCCAGCCCGACGGCGATCACGCCCGACCCGAGGATGCCCCGGAGATCGCGCGCCCAGCGTTTCATCTCCTCCTGCCCCTCGAACGGCGCGGTGTAGCCGGCGACCGGGACGCCGGCGATGAGCGGGGCACGCTGGGCGACCTCCGCCGGGCGCGCGCGGCCCGGGGTTCCTCCGGCGCGCAGCCGGCGCTCGAGCTCCTTCAGGCGCGCCTGTTGCTCCGCGAGACGGGCCGGCACCTGGTCCGCGTCCTGTGCGCCGAGTGCCGCGACCACCTGGTCGAGCAGGGCGAAGCGGTCGGTGACCAGGGCGTCCGCGGCCTCCCCGGTGATGGCCTCGATGCGTCGCATGCCCGACCCGATCGACCGCTCGCCGGTGATGAAGAAGCCGCCGATCTGCCCGGTGGCGCGGCAGTGCGTGCCCCCGCACAGCTCGCGGCTGTAGCCCTGCACGGCCACCGTGCGCACGATCTCACCGTACTTCTCGTCGAAGAAGGCGTCGGCGCCCGCGGCGATCGCCTCGGCCATCGGCAGGTACGCGACGCTCACGGGACGGTCCTCACGGATGACCGCCCGCACCTGGTCCTCGATCGCCGCCTTCTCCGCGTCGGTGAGCGGGCGCTCGAGCGGGAAATCGAAGCGCAGGTACTCGGGCGCCACCAGCGACCCGGCCTGGCGCGCCGACGGGCTGACGACGTTGCGCAGCGCCCGGTGCAGCAGGTGCGTGGCGGTGTGGTTGCGCATGGTGCTCGCCCGGCGGCGCGCGTCCACGACCGCACGCAGCGGCTGGCCGACCCGCACGGTGCCCTGCAGGCGGCCCCGGTGGACGATCAGCTGGCCGACCGGCTTCTGGGTGTCCTCGACCCGAAAAACCGCCCCTCCATCCCCGGCATCCAGCGTGCCCCGGTCGCCGACCTGGCCCCCGCCCTCGGCATAGAACGGTGTCCGATCGAGCACGATCTCCGCCTCGCCCTCGCCCGAGAGCTCGCCGTACTCGGTCCCGTCCCTGAGGATGGCGACCACGCGTCCTTCGGCCTCGGTGGTCTCGTACCCAAGGAAGGCGGGCTCGCCGGCGCGGCGCAGGATCGCCTCGTACAGGCTCGCCTGCTGCGCCAGCCGGCTCAATTCGCCCCGGGCCCCGGCCCGTGAGCGGGCCCGCTGTTCGGCGAGTGCCTCCTCGAAACCGGGGCGGTCCACGGCCACGCCATACTCGGCCGCGAGCTCCACGGTCAGGTCGATCGGGAAGCCGAAGGTGTCGTGCAACCGGAACGCGACGGCGCCGTCGAGGACGGGAGCGTCCCGGGGAAGGGACTCGGACCGGCGCCCGACCACGCGGCCCCCCGGCACACCAACGCCGAGGGCGCCCAGTGCCTCCTCGAGGATCCCGGTCCCCGAGTCGAGCGTGCGCGCGAACTGTGCCTCCTCGCGCCGCACGACGTCAACGATCCGCGCGCGCTGCTCGACGAGGTACGGGTACGCGCCCTGCATGACGTCGATGACGACGGCCGAGGTCTGCTCCAGGAACGGCTCGAGCCGCCCAAGGAGGCGGCCGTGGCGTACCGCCCGGCGGATGATCCGGCGCAGCACGTACCCGCGCCCCTCGTTGGAGGGCAGCACGCCGTCGGCGATGAGGAACGTCGCGGCCCGCGAGTGGTCCGCGATGACCTGGTAGCTGAACCGCTCGGCCTCGAACGCATCGGGGTCGTGGCCCAGCAGCTCGCGCATGCGGGCGTGGATGGGCGTGAACACGTCCGTGTCGTAGTTGGACGCCACCTGCTGGACGACGCTCGCGAGCCGCTCGAGCCCCATGCCCGTGTCGACGCTGCGGAACGGCAGCGGCACCCGGCGCCCATCTGGCTGCTGGTCGAACTCCATGAAGACCAGGTTCCACACCTCGAGCCAGCGGGGGCAGGTCTCGGAGTGGTCGGGGATGCACTCCGGGCCCTCGCTGAACTCGGCCCCGCGGTCGAAGTGGATCTCGCTGCAGCGGCCGCAGGGTCCGGTCTCGGCCATCCGCCAGAAGTTCTTCTCGTCGCCCGCCTCCACGTTGCCCCACCGGGCGATCCGTTCGGGTGGCAGCCCGATCTCGTGACGCCAGACGGCCCAGGCCTCCTCGTCGTCGCTGTAAACGGTCGCCGCCAGCCGGTCGGCCGGGATCCCGTACTCCCGCGTGAGGAGCTCCCAGGCCCAGTGGATGGCCTCACGCTTGAAGTAGTCGCCGAAGCTCCAGTTGCCGAGCATCTCGAAGAAGGTGTGGTGCCGCGGTGTCCGTCCCACCTCCTCGAAGTCGTTGTGCTTGCCGGCCACCCGCAGGCAGCGCTGCACGTCGGTCGCGCGACGGTACGAGCGCGTTTCGCGCCCGGTCAGCACGTCCTTGAACTGGACCATCCCGGAGTTCGTGAAGAGCAGCGTCTGGTCGCCCGCGGGGACCAGGCTGGCGCCCGGCACCACCTCGTGGTCGCGGGCCGCGAAGAACGCGAGGAAACGGCGGCGGATCTCGTCCGACGAGAGCGCGACGATCCGCTGGTCAGGGTCCGGCATCCCGCTAACGGTACCGTATCGTCACGCTGGCGTGGCGGCGGCCATCCGCGCCGGTGCGCTTGTGTGTGCCCGGCCTCAGGTCCGCCTGGTGGGTCCGAGCGTGCTCACGATCGCGACCACGATCATGCCCGCCCACGCCACGACCGAGGAGCTCAGGAGTCCGAAGTCCCCGATGCGCACGGGGTCGCCCAGGTGCGTCCCGATCGCCTGGCCCGCGTACGCGCCGAGGATCGACGCGAGCGCAAGGAACGGCAGCCGGCCCCTGGCCTCGCCGCCCAGGAGCACGAACAGGGCGACGTTGAGGATGCCGACCAGGACCGCCAGGACCATGGACGGCTCGAGGGCAGGCACGGCGCAAGGATAGCCGTGCTGACTCTCCGGGGCTCGGGGCCCCGGCTCGAACCACCGACGCCGGGGCCCTGAGGCGGCCCTCACACCCGCGCGATCCGCCCCCCGCCGAGCACCTCGTCCCCGTGGTAGAGCACGGCGGCCTGCCCCGGCGCCGGCGCCCAGACCGGCTCGTCCGCCTCCAGCTCCCAGCGTCCGCCGTCACCCCCGTCCGCGGGACGGGCCATCGCCGCCACCAGCGCCGCGCGGTGCCGCACGCGCAGCGCCGCGCGGATCGTGCCCCCGGGGGCATGGCCCGCCACGAAGTGCATGTGCTCGACCGGAAACGTCCGCCGCTGCAGGTCCTCGCGCCGGCCCAGCCGGACCAGGTTCGACCCGGGGTCGATGGCGGCCACGTACCGCCGCTCGCCGAGCGCGACGCCGACGCCCGTCCGCTGGCCGACCGTGTACGCCGCCGCGCCGCGGTGCTCGCCCACGACGCTGCCGCTGACGTCGACGACGGGCCCGGGCGTCTCCTGCCAGCCTGCACGCTCGCGCAGCGTCTCCCGGTAGTCGCCCCCCGGCACGAAGCAGATCTCCTGGCTCTCCGGCATCTCGGCGGTCACGAGCCCGAGCCCGCGGGCGATCGCGCGCACCTCCGGCTTCGACAGCTCGCCGAGCGGGAACCGGGTCCGGGCCAATTGGTCCTGGCGCAGCCCGTACAGGAAGTAGCTCTGGTCCTTCGCCGGGTCGCCCGCGGCAAGCAGCCGCCAGCGGCGGCGGCCGGGACAGGACTCGTCCGGCACGCAGTCGACCCGCGCGTAGTGGCCGGTGGCGACCGCCTCGGCCCCGTACAGCAGCCGCGCCCGCCCGAGCAGCGCGCCGAACTTCACGTACGTGTTGCAGTCCACGCACGGACTGGGCGTGGAGCCCGAAAGGTACGAGGCGACGAACGGGTCGATCACGCCGGCCGCGAACTCGCGCTCGAGGTCCAGCACGAAGAACGGGATTCCGAGCTGCGAGGCCACCCGTCGGGCATCGTCCGCGGCGTCCAGCGAGCAGCAGCTCCTGCGGAACTCGCTGCGGTGGGCGGCTCCCTGGTGCAGGCGCATCCAGACGCCGACGACCTCGTGTCCCTGCTCGTGCAGCAGCGCGGCCGCGACCGAGGAGTCGACGCCGCCCGACATCGCGACCACGATGCGCTCGCTCACCGGACCGCCCTGCCCCCCAGGGCCCGGCCCGGGAGCCTCACGCGGACCCCGCCTGCACCCCGAGCGGATCGGCGGCCAGCGCCGCGGCCCCCGCCCGGAGGCGCGCGATGGTCGCCGGCACCACCCGGCAGGCCGTGTCGATCTCCGCGCCGTCGGTGGTGCGTCCGAGCGTCAGGCGCAGCGAGCCGCGTGCCTCCTCGGGCGGGTATCCCATCGCGGTCAGCACGTGCGAAGGCTCGGTGGATCCCGTCGCACAGGCCGAGCCGCTCGAGCAGGCGATCCCGTCCAGGTCGAGCGCAAGCACCAGCGACTGACCGTCGGCGTCCCGCACGATCACCGACAGGTGGTTGGGGATCCGCTCGCGCGGGTGCCCGGTCAGCTCGACCCCCGGCACCGCGAGCACCGCGTCGCGGAGCCGATCGCGCAGCGCCCGCACCGTGGGCGGAACCTCGCCCCGTTCCTCCCGGGCGAGGCGCAGCGCCGTGGCCAGGCCGACCGCACCGGCCACGTTCTCGGTGCCGGCCCGCCGGTGCCGCTCCTGCGACCCGCCCTGCTGCTGCGCCAGGAGCGTCGTTCCACGGCGCACGTAGAGCGCCCCGACCCCTTTGGGACCCTCCAGCTTGTGCGCCGCGACGGAGAGAAGGTCGACCTCGAGCTCTGCGACGTCGAGACCCATCCAGGGGGCGGCCTGCACCGCGTCGAGGTGCACCAGGACGTGCCGCTGGGCACGGGCGCGCCGGATCAGTTCGGGCACCGGCTGGATCGTGCCGACCTCGTTGTTGGCGACCTGGAGACTGACCAGGATGGTCCGGTCGGAGACCGCCGCCGCCAGCTCGTCCGGGTCGACCCGCCCGTACCGGTCGACCGGCAGCACGGTCACCTCGAACCCGAACTTCTCCAGGTACCTCACCGAGTTGAGGACCGCCTCGTGTTCGACGGAGGACGTGATCACGTGATGGCCGCGTGCCTTGCCGGCCCACGCGGCGCCCTTGATGGCAAGGTTGATCGCCTCGCTCCCGCCGCTGGTGAAGACCACCTCGCGCGGATCGGCCCGCAGGTCGTGCGCCACCGACTCGCGTGCCTCATCCAGGGCCGCCCGGGCGCGGCGCCCGAAGGCGTGCGCCGACGAGGGGTTGCCGAACGTGTCGGCCAGGACGGGAATCATGGCCTCCAGGACCTCCCGGCGCATGGGGGTCGTCGCGGCGTGGTCGAGGTAGATGGCCATGGACGCGATTGTAATCGCGGGGCCGCAGCGGACCCCGGGGCGCTGCCGTGCCGGGGGCATCCCGCGGCACCGGGCGCTCGCCGCACCCTGGCTACCGGGCCGCGCCCTCCCGCTCGGCGACCAGGCGCCGCTCGTGCTCGCGTCCCGCCGCGCGCCGGCGGTCGTGCATCGAGATCATGCGCTTCCGCAGCCGGATGGTCCGGGGCGTCACCTCGACCAGCTCGTCGGCCGCGATGAACTCGATCGCCGACTCCAGCGTCAGCTCCCGCGGCGGCGTCAGTCGCAGCGTCTGCTCCTGCGTGGAGGACCGGATGTTGGTGAGGTGCTTCTCCTTGGTGGCGTTGACGTCCATGTCGCCCGGGCGCGCGTTCTCGCCGACGATCATCCCCTCGTACACCTCGACGCCGGGGCCCACGAACAGCTCGCTGCGCTCCTGCAGGTTGTGCAGTGCGTACGTGCTGGTCACACCGCTGCGGTCCGCGATCAGCACGCCGCTCGTCCGGTGTGCCACCTCGCCGGCCCACGGGCCGTACCCCTCCCCGATCTGGTGCATCAGCGCGGTGCCCCGGGTGAGGGTCAGGAGCTGACCGCGGAACCCGATCAGGCCCCGAACCGGCAGCACGTACTCCATCCGCACCCGGCCGTCGGCGTCGGTGGTCATCTGCTCCATTCGGGCGCGGCGGGACGAGAGCGCCTCGGACACCTCTCCGATGAAGTCGGGCGGGATGTCGACGGTGATGCGTTCGTAGGGCTCCTGGACCTCTCCGTCGACCTCGTGGAGGATGACCTCCGGCCGCGACACCTGCAGCTCGTACCCCTCGCGACGCATCGTCTCGATCAGCACGGCGAGCTGCAGCTCCCCCCTCCCCCGCACCTCGAACGTCTCACCCGACTCGGTGGGCAGGAACTCGATCGCGACGTTCCCCAGCACCTCCCGCTCGAGCCGTGTGCGCAGGTGGCGGCTGGTCAGGAACCGGCCGTCGCGACCGGCGAGGGGGGACGTGTTCACCCCGAAGGTCATGCTGATGGTGGGCGCGTCGACCTGCAGACGCGGCAGGGGGCGCGGATCGGCGGGATCCGTAAGGGTGTCGCCCACGGTGACGTCGGGGATGCCGGCGACCGCCACGATCTCACCCGGCCCGGCCTCGCGCACGTCGATGCGCTGGATGCCCTCGGCCGTGGTCAGGCTGGTCACGGAACCGGTCAGCGTCACCGTCCGACCGGGCTCGACCGTGCCCGCGGTGGTGTCGGCCTCCTCGCGCACGATCGCGATCCGCTGGCCCATCCGGAGTGTGCCGTTCCAGATCCGCCCGACCGCCATGCGGCCCACGTACTCGTTCGCCGTGAGGTTCGTGACGAGCAGCTGCAGCGGGTACCCCTCCCGGTATGTCGGCGGAGGCGTGACCCGCACGAGCAGGTCGAGCAGCGGCCGCAGGTCGGTGCCGGGGACCGCCGGGTCGAGTGACGCCGTGCCGGCCTTCGCGTTCGTGTAGACGACCGGGAACTCGATCTGGTGCTCGTCGGCGCCCAGGTCGATGAACAGCTCGTACACGTCGTCGAGCACCTCGGCGGGGCGCGCGTCGGACCGGTCGATCTTGTTCAGGCAGACGATCACGGGCAGCCGGCGCGCCATCGCCTTCTGGAGCACGTACCGCGTCTGCGGTAGCGGTCCCTCCGAGGCGTCCACCAGCAGGAGCACCGCGTCGACCATGAGCAGGCTGCGCTCGACCTCGCCCCCGAAGTCGGCGTGTCCGGGCGTGTCGACGATGTTGAGGTGGACCCCCCCGTACTCCACCGCCGTGTGCTTGGCCATGATCGTGATGCCCTTCTCACGCTCCAGGTCGAGCGAGTCGAGGACGCGATCGACCACCTCCTGGTTCGCGCGGAAGGCACCGGTCTGCCGAAGCAGGCCGTCGACGAGCGTTGTCTTGCCGTGGTCCACGTGCGCCACGATCGCGACGTTGCGCACGTCGTCCCGGATGCGTACCGATTCCACGGGCGCATCGGAAGAACCGTGGATGGCGGCGCCTGCGGAGGGCACGGTGGGGCGGGGCTGGTCGGTCATGGGCCAACGCATTGTCGCACAGGGAGCGCTGCTACCATCGCGGGCGTGACCGTCGCCGCCGTGATCCTCTCCGCCAGCGCCGAGGAGGCCGCCGAGCCACTCGACGGCGTCCCGCGCGTTCGTCACGTGGCCGATGCCGCCTGGTCCGGGGGCGCGATGCCGGTCGTGGTGGTGGCCCCGGACCCCGAGGGAACCGTCGCCAGTGCGCTCTCGGGGTCCGCCGCCGAGCTCGTGTCACCGGCGCTGCCGGGAACGGGTCCGATCGGGCAGATCGTCCGCGGGATCGAGGCCGCGGCGGCGTCGGTCGGCGAGACCACCGCCGCCCTGGTGTGGCCGGCGCGCATGGCGTGGCTCGATGCCGGGACGGTCACGGCCCTCATCGAAGCGCACCCCCGCGCCCCGGCGGCGGTGCTCCGACCGGCCTGGGAAGGGGAACCGGGCTGGCCCGTCCTGGTGCCGCTCGCCCTGCTGGGCGCGCTGCGCGCCCGTGCGCCCGACCTGGCCCCGGGCCTCCTGCTCGACGACCTGGCGGCGGCCGGCGTCCCGATGCGAGCGCTCGACCTGGGCGATCCGGGGGCGACCCACGACGTGGACACGCCGCGCACGGCGCTCCCCGCGTACGCGGGCCCAGACCAGCCCGTGACCGGCCACCCGCCGGACTGGGGAGCGGACGTGGCGCAGGCGCTGCCCGAACGATGACCGCCGGCGCCCCCCGGACGGTGGTCAGGCCGGCGCGCGCCGGCGACGCCGCCGCCATCGCCGCGATCTACACCGAGGGGATCGAGGACCGCCTCGCGACGTTCGAGACGCGGCCGAGGACCGCGGAGGAGATGGCGGCCTGGCTGGCCGAGAAGGCAGGGCGCCATCCGGTGGTGGTGGCCGTGCGAGGGGGCGGGGTGGTGGCGGGGGCGGCGGCGAGCACCTACCGGCCGCGGGCCTGCTACGACGGCGTCGCGGAGTTTTCGGTCTACGCGGCGCGAGACGCGCGCGGTACGGGGGCCGGACGCGCGGCGCTCGAGGGGCTGATCGCGGCCTGCGAGGCGGCGGGGTTCTGGAAGCTCGTGTCGCGCATCTTCCCGGAGAACGTCGCGAGCCGGCGGCTGTGCGCCCGGCTCGGGTTCCGCGAGGTGGGCACGTATCGCAGGCACGGCAGGCTCGACGGCGCCTGGCGGGACACCGTCATCGTGGAGTTGCTGCTCGGCGAGGCACGCGAGGGTGCCGGGGGCGCCGGAGTCCCGGGTTGACCCCGGTCAGGGCGCGGCGACGCTTCCGGCTTCCGCCAGCGGTTCCCGGGAGACGGCACCGGCCCGCGGCCGGGCGTTGGCGGCCACGAGACCGAGGACGATGAGCGCCACCCCGCCGAGCTGGACGATGGAGGGGGCCTCGCCCAGCAGCACCGCGCCCAGGAAGACCGTCGTCACGGGCTGCGCGAGCAGGATCACCGAGGTAAGCGCCGCGGGCAGGCGCGGCAGCGATGCCGCGATCAGCAGGTACCCGGCGACCTGGGCCGTGATGGCCAGGAGCAGCAGCCAGCCATGCGCCGGCCAGGATGGGACCGGGTCGAACTCGCCGAGCAGCGTGCCGATCAGGACTCCGGCGACGACCGTGGCTGCGCTCGCGTCGAAGAGGACGGTCGCGGGGCGGAGCCCGCCGGGGTTGCCCTGCCGCGCCAGCAGCAGGTACCCGGCGTAGGCGATCGCGGAGACGATGCCGAGGACCGCGCCGAGGCGGGGGTCGGCGCCGTACGCTCGGCCGCCGACGAGCCCGGAGATCAGCACCACGCCCGCGAGCATCGCCGGCATCGACGCAAGCAGCCCGCGAGACGGCCGCTCGCGCAGCGCCACCCACGCCACCGCGGCGACCACTACGACCTGGAGGTTCGCCAGCACGGTCGCCAGGCCGGCTCCCACCTCCAGGACCGCGTGCTGCCAGGCCAGGAGGTCCACGGCGAAGAAGAGCCCGGCAAGCCCGGCGATGGCGTGCCCATGGCGTCCGAAGGATCCCAGCTGGCGTCGTTCCGCCAGGGCGATCGGCGCCAGGAACGGCAGCGCGTAGAGGCAGCGGAAGACTGTCGCGGTGGCGGGGGTGGTCCCCGAGAACCGGAAGAAGATCCCCGAGCAGGCGATGCAGAGCGCGCCGGCCAGCGCCCCCGCCCGCGGGTGTCGCGCGACGGCTCCGACCCAGCCCACGACCGCCCGGTGCGTGCCGGGCTACGCGCCGGGCGGCACGACGGGCGCGTCCCCGGTGGAAGGCGCGCCGACGTATCGCAGTCCGAGTTCCGCGTACTGCGCGGGGTCCGGTGCCGAGGGAGCCTCGAGCATCAGGTCGGTCCCCGACGAGGTCTTGGGGAACGCCATGACCTCCCGGATGTTCGTCTGGTCCGCGAGCAGCGCCGCCCACCGGTCGATGCCGAGCGCGATCCCGCCGTGCGGTGGCGCGCCATACTCGAATGCCTCCAGGATTCCTCCGAACAGGCCGTGCATCCGTTCCTGCGAGTAGCCCTGCAGCGCGAAGCTCCGCTCCAGCAGCTCCCGCCGGTGGATCCGGACCGAGCCGCCGCCGAGCTCCCAGCCGTTCAGCGCGATGTCGTACTGCATGGCCCGCGCGCGGCCCGCCGGGTCCTCCGGGGACGGTCGGTACGGGTTGCCCGAGGCGGTCACCAGCAGCGGCTCGTCCTCGGGCACCACGCCGGAGAACGGGTTGTGCGTGGCATCCCAGCGGCCGTTGTCGGCGTCCCACTGGTACATCGGGAAGCGGTACACCCAGCAGTACGCCAGCACGTTCGGGTCGACGAGGCCGAGTCGCTCGCCCAGCTCGCGGCGGAGCCTCCCGAGCACGTCGGCCGTCACGGCCGGCTGATCGGCGACCACCAGCAGCAGGTCGCCGGGGGTCGCGCCGGCGGCCGCCACCATCGCCCGCAGCCGTTCCTCGCCCAGGTACTTGCCCACGGGCGAGTGGACTGCGCCGTCGCCGTCCACCGACACGTGCACCAGCCCGCGCGCCCCGTACCGGCGTGCGAACGCCATCAGCTCATCGATGTCGCGGCGGCTCGCGGCGGCCATGCCGGGCGCCACGACGCCCTTCACGCGTCCGCCGCCGGCGATCGCCTCGTCGAAGACGCGAAAGCCGGTGCCCTCCCCGCCACCGTCGGCCTGCAGCGCCGGCGCGAGGTCCACCAGCTCCATCCCGAACCGCAGATCGGGCTTGTCGGATCCGAAACGCTCCAGTGCCTCCTCGTAGGTGAAGCGCGGGAACGGGACGTCCTGGAGCGGGCGCTCCGGGACGACGGCGCGGCTGACCTCGATGGCCATCGCCTCCACGAAATCCATGACCGTCTGCTCGCGCACGAAGCTCATCTCGAGGTCGAGCTGGGTGAACTCCGGCTGCCGGTCCCCGCGCAGGTCCTCGTCCCGGAAGCACCGCGCGATCTGGAAGTAGCGGTCCATCCCGGCCACCATCAGCAGCTGCTTGAGCTGCTGCGGGCTCTGCGGGAGCGCGTACACGGTCCCGGGCTGGAGCCGGCTCGGCACGATGAAGTCGCGGGCGCCCTCTGGGGTCGACTTGATGAGGATGGGGGTCTCGATCTCGACGAAGCCGGCGCGGTGGTGGGCGTCGCGGATGGCCCGCACGAGGTTCGACCGCAGCAGCAGCCGGTCCCGCATTGGCTCGCGCCGGATATCCAGGTACCGGTAGCGCAGCCGCACGGCCTCCTCGACAGGCGCTTCCGGCTCGTTGATGTAGAAGGGCGGGGTCTTCGCCTCGGCCAGGATGTCGATGTCCCGCGCCCGCAGCTCCACGTCGCCGGTGGCGAGCTTCGGGTTCTCGGTCCCGGGCAGCCGGCGCGCGACGGCACCTGCGGTCGACACGACGAACTCGGCACGCACGCGGGCCGCTGCGGCGTGCGCATCAGGGGCCTCCTGCGCATCCACGACGACCTGCGTGATGCCGTGCCGGTCGCGCAGGTCGAGGAAGATCAGGTGGCCATGGTCGCGCCGACGGTGCACCCAGCCCGCCAGGCGGGCCTCACGGCCGGCGTCGGACGCCCGCAGGCCGCCGCAGGTGTCGGTTCGGTAGGGGGTGGCAAGGTCGTCGAGGGCGGGCGACGACACGGTGGCGTCGGTCATGGCTCCACATCGTACGGGATGGCGCCGCCCTCAGCCGTGCCGGTGGGAGCCCTCGCCCCGCTCGATCTCGCGTGCCAGCTCCGCGACCGGCACCGGGTGCTGGGATGCCGAGCGCAGGTCCCGCAGCTGCACCATCCCCTCGCGCAGCTCGTCGCCCAGGATCACGGCAAAGTGGGCGCCCTCGCGCGACGCCTGCTCCAGCTGGCGTGCCAGGCGGCGCTTCCCCAGGTCGGCACGGGCCGCGATCCCGTCCCGGCGCAGCTCGGTCGCCAGCCGCAGGCGAGCCACCGTGTCGGCGGGATCCGCGCTGGTCACGAAGGCGGACGGGCCGGGTGCGGCGGGCGACTCCAGGCCCTCCTCCGCGAGCGCCAGGATCACGCGGTCGATCCCCAGCGCGAACCCGATCCCGGGCGTCGGTTTGCCGCCCAGCAGCTGGACCAGCCCGTCGTAGCGCCCGCCCCCGCCGAGCGCCTGCTGCTGGCCCTCGGCACCTTCGCGGTAGTACTCGAAGGCGGTCCGCGTGTAGTAGTCGAGGCCCCGGACCAGCGAGGGTTCCGGCCGCACCGGCACGCCGAGGGCATCGAGGTGAGCACGCACCGCGTCGAAATGGGCCCGGCAGGCGTCGCAGAGCCGGTCGACCATGCGCGGCGCCGCGGCGTTCAGCGCCGCCATGTCGGGGTCCTTCGAGTCGAGCAGGCGCAACGGGTTGGCCGACAGCCGTGCGCGCTCCAGGTCGGGCAGTTGATCGAGGTGTGCCCCGAAGTACGCGGTGAGCTCGGCGATGTACGCCGGCCGGCAGGCGGGGTCGCCGATCGAGTTCAGCAGGACCTTCACGTTCGACAGGCCCGCCTCGGTGTAGAAGCGATGCCCCAGCTCCACGATCTCCGCATCGATGGCGGGACCCGGATCGCCGATCGCCTCCACGTCCCACTGCCAGAACTGCCGGTACCGTCCCGCCTGCGGCCGGTCGTACCGGAACATCGGCCCGACGTACTGCACACGTACCGGCTGGGGCAGGGTGTGCATGCCGTGCTGCACGTACGCCCGCACGATGCCGGCGGTCCCCTCGGGCCGGAGGGCCCAGGATTCGGCCTCCTCGGTCCGTGGCTGGATGCGGAAGAGCTCCTTCTCCACGATGTCGGTGACCTCGCCGACGCCCCGCTCGAACACCGCCGTCTGCTCGAACAGCGGCGTCTCGATCCCGGCGTATCCGTAGCGACGGGCGAGATCGCCGGCGAGGGCCGACAGGCGCTCCCACGCCCGATGCCCGGCGGGCAGCAGGTCGCGGGTGCCGCGCGGGGCTCGGTAGGAGGGCATGCCCGAAGTCTATCCGGTGCGGCGGTCCGGTCGTGCGGCCCGTGGCGTTCGCGCCGGCGGACGAGCGCCCGCGCCGGCGGTGGGGTCCTCCAGTCCGTCGTGCTCGCGTCGGCGGCCGGCGATGGCCCCGTCGAGGCTGCCCCGGCGGCCGCTCACATGCGCATACTGGTCCCGTGATCCGCGTCCGCCTGCTCGTCCGGCCCGGTCTCCGGCCGGTCGGCGAGGTTCTGCTGCCGAACTGGCTGGCGATCACCGTCGGGCGCACGATCGTGAGCTGGCGACGACTGGACCCGCCCGAGCTCGCCCATGAGCTGGAACATGTCTGGCAGTGGCGGCGATATGGGCCCGTGGGGTTCGTGCTCCGCTACGTCGCCGCCTCGCTGCGCACCTGGCTCGCCGGCGGCGACTGGTACCGCGACAACGGCTTCGAGCAGGCCGCGCGGGAGGCGGCGGACGCGGCGCGCCGGATCGGCGCGGGCTGAGCATGTCGGCGCGCGTGCGGCTCCGCCCGCGAGGGCGGACACGCGCGCCCCGTCAGCTCAGGGCGCGCTGGACCGAGAAGACGTCCTTGACCTGTTCGAGGCGCGACAGGACCCTGGCAAGCTGGGCGACCGATGAGACCTGGAGCGTGGCACTCACCGTCGCCGTGCGGTCGGCATGCGTCTCGACGTGCGCCGCCACGATGTTGACCTTCTGCTCGGCCACCACGTTGGTGATGTCGGAGAGAAGCCCCGTGCGGTCGTACGCGTCGAGCCGGATCGCGATCGGGTAGGTCCGCTCCGCGGCCCCCTCCCACTCCACCTCGATGAGCCGCTCGACGTCCTTCTCGTGGAGGATCGTCACGCAGTCCCTGAGGTGGACTGTGACGCCCTTGCCCCGCGTGATGAAGCCGATGATCGGGTCGCCGGGGATCGGGTGGCAACACGCGGCGAACCGCACCAGCAGGTCGCCCACGCCCTTCACGCGCACGCCGCCGGCCTGCGCCGGAGGCGTCGGGGGAGCCACCTGCGGAAGGACGGTCTCGTTCGAGTCGTCCACCACGCCCATCCGGATCACGGCCTGCTGCGCGCTCACCGCGCCGTAGCCCACCGCCGCCAGGAAGTCGTCCACGGTCGGGAACTTGTAGAGCTCCGCCATCTCGGAGACGCGGTCGGACCCGACGCGCTCGAGCGACGTGCGCGCCAGCCTGCGCAGCTCCCGGTCCAGCGCCTCCCGCCCGTGCGCGATGTTCTCCTCGCGCTGCTGGCGCTTGAACCACTGGCGGATCTTCTCCCGCGCGTGGGTGGTGCGGACGATCGAGAGCCAGTCGCGGGACGGCCCGTGGGCGGCCCTGGTGGTCACGATCTCGACGATGTCGCCGTTGCGCAGCTTGTAGTCGAGCGGCACGAGCCGGTTGTTGACCTTGGCGCCGATGCAGCGATGGCCGATGTCGGTGTGGATCCGGTACGCGAAGTCGAGCGGTGTGGAGCCCGCCGGCAGGTCCTTCACCTCGCCTTTCGGTGTGAACACGAAGACCTGGTCCTGGAACACGTCGAGCTTGAGCCCCTCGACGAACTCGGTGGCGTCCGCGACCTCGCGCTGCCACTCCATGAGCTGCCGGATCCAGGCGAGCTTCGCGTCGTAGTCGCGGTCGGACTTCGAGCCTTCCTTGTACCGCCAGTGCGCGGCGATCCCGACCTCGGCGATGCGGTGCATCTGGTGCGTCCGGATCTGCACCTCGAGCGGGTGCCCCTCGAGGGCGATCACCGCGGTGTGGAGGCTCTGGTAGCCGTTGGCCTTTGGCATCGCGATGTAGTCGTCGAACTGGCCGGGGATCGGGCGCCAGAGCGAGTGGACGACCCCCAGCGCCGCGTAGCAGTCCTTGACCTCGTCGACCAGCACGCGGATCGCGTAGACGTCGTAGACCTCGTCGAAGTTGGCCGCCTTGCGCTGCATCTTGCGGTGGATGCTGTACAGGTGCTTCGGGCGGCCCGACAGGTTGGCCTGGATGCCGCTGACCTCGAGCGCCTCCTGCAGCTCGGTCATGGCCCGGTCGACGTAGGTCTCGCGCGCGGCCCGGCGCGTCTCCAGCTGCTGGGCGAGCGAGCGGAAGGCGACCGGCTCGAGCACCTTGAACGAGAGGTCCTCGAGCTCCCACTTCATCTGCCAGATCCCGAGACGTTCGGCCAGCGGCGCATAGATCTCGAGCGTCTGCCGGGCGATGCGCTGCTGCTTCTCCGGCGGAAGGCCGGCGATGGTGCGCATGTTGTGCAGCCGGTCGGCGAGCTTGATGAGGACCACGCGCACGTCCTCGGCCATGGCCAGGAACATCTTGCGGATGTTCTCGGCCTGGCGCTCCTCGTGGCTGTGCGCGCTGAACTTCGACAGCTTGGTGACGCCGTCCACGAGCCGGGCGACCTCGGGCCCGAAGCGCTCCTCGATGTCCTCCAGCGAGTACTCCGTGTCCTCCGGGATGTCGTGCAGGAGCGCGGCCTGGATCGCGACCGGGTCCAGGCCGAGCTCGGCGAGCGTCTGCGCCGCCGCGATCGGGTGGGTGGCGTAGGGCTCACCGCTCGCCCGCTTCTGGTCCGCGTGCGCCTCGACCGCGAACTGGCAGGCGCGCTCGATGTCCGAGAGGTCGGCCGTGGGGTGGTGTTCGCGGACTTCATCGACGAGCCGACGCGCGAGCGCGCCGAGCTCCTCGGGGGTCTCCGCCGGGCTGGCGCCGAGACCGTCCCGGGTGCCGCCCCGGCGGCCGGAGCGGGAGGGGGCGCTCGCTGGCTCGATCGACATGGGCGCCCATCATACCGCCCGACCGCGTCCTCAACGGTCGGGCACTCAGCGAAACCGGCGGACCAGGTTCCACGCGGCGCCCAGCGGCGGGCGCGCCGCGTGATCATGGGCGCGGACGAAGACGACCCCGCGCGCCCCGAAGCCGCGCTTGAACTCGTAGAGGTTCCACAGCGGGTGGGTGCGATCGACCGGCAGGCCCGGCGCGTCCCGGGTGTCGACACCGCCCAGGTCGTACACGGTGAATCCGCTGGCGGCTCCCCAGCGGATGATCTCCCACTGCAGCAGGTGGTTGGCCCGTGTCCCGCGCAGGTCGGCGCCGTCGGGCGACCCGGCCACGTGCGACACCAGCCGGCGCCCGCAGTGCAGGAGCACGACGCCGTTCAGGCGCTGTCCCGCGAGGCTCGCGAACCAGAGGCTCGCAAGTCCGGCCTCGCCGAGGGCGCGCCACTGGTCGAGCTGGTAGGCTCGGTCACGGACGATGAACCCCTCCCGTCGCCCGGTCGCCTGGAACATGTCCCAGAAACAGGCGAGCGCATCGTCGCGCCCGGCCGCGCCCGCGAGGTCCACGCGCTCGACGGTGACGCCGGCGCGGCGAGCCTTGTTGATGTTCCGCGCGGTGCTGTCGCCGAGCAGTTCGTGCTGCGCCCCCTCCGTCTCGCGGATCGCGACGAGCATGCCCGTCCTGGACACCTGGACCTCGCGCGGGGACGGACGGAACCCTGCGGCGCGGAGTGCCCGGGCCGGCTCGCCGCCCTCCTCCCACGCCGGGTCGATCGTGAGCACGGCCGCCCGGCGTGCCCGGGCCACCCGGCGCAGCCCCAGCAGCGCCAGGGCAGCCGCCCCCGCGTCATCCGTCAGCAGCACCGGGCCGCGCGATGCGTAGAGGTACGTGAGACGCCCGAGCGGGCCGGGAAGCGCGGGCGCGAGGATCCGTTCCTGGAGCGACGCGACCGCCACGCGCGTGGACCCATGCTCGATGACCACCCGCAACGGCCGCCACCCGAGCCGGGCCTTGCTCTCGCCCCAGGCGTGAGACTGGAAGACCTCGCCCCTGGGGCTGCGGGCGGCCAGCCCGTCCCAGCGATCGGGCTCCCAGCCGGTGGCGTCCACGACACGGATCTGAGCCGGGTCGGCGGCGATCTGCGGCACGGCGGCGATGATACGCGCCCGGGCCGGGGGCACGGCGGGCGGCGGCCAGGCCGGTCAGGGCCGCAGCCGCTCGCGGAGGTCCCGCACCGCGTACCACGCGGGCGACAGCACCATGTCGAACGTGCCCGGGTGCCGGAGCGGGGCCCCGCCGAACCCCCGCTTGAAGAGGCTGAACCCGGCCCAGGCGGGATCGGCCGACGTGTCGCCAGGCTCGACCACGCCCCACAGGTCCAGGCTCTCGCGTCCGTCGGCCGCCAGCGCCTCGACGCAGGCCCACAGCGCCGCGTACGGACCACCGGCATGGCGCAGCGCCGGCTCGCGCATCGACGCCGCGTAGAGGTAGAACGCTCGCGGCCCGACCGCGAGCGCGAGGCAGCCGGCGATCGCGCGGCCGTCGAGATCGGCGAGGACGAGGTACGCGTCGCCCCGGGCACCGAACGACGCGGCGATCGCCTCGAACGCCGCAGGCGACCGGACCCGGAACCCCCCGCGCGCGCCGGTCCCGGTGAGCAGCGCCGCGAACGTGCGATACGCGACCGGGTCCGCGCCGCGTACCAGCCGTGGGCGCACGCCCTCCCGGGCGGAGCGGCGGACCAGGTTGCGGGTGTCCTTCTCAAGACCGGCCAGGAGGGCGTCCGGGCCGGGACGGAGATCCACGATCCGCGTCGAGGGTGCCTGCAGGTCGGCGCGCGCGCGGCGCAGGCCCCGCGCGAGGAGCAGCGCCTGCATCTCGGCCGCCGGCACTTCCCTGGTCGCGCGGGGGTCGAGCTTCAGGACGATGCCGCGCTCGGCGCGGCCCAGGGCGCGCATCGCCGCCAGAAGGCTCGAGAGCACGGCGGGGCCATCGGGAGACCGGACGTCCCAGGCGGGGCCGTGCGGAACGTAGAGCACGCGCCGTCCGGCAGAGGCATCGCGCACCAGCACCTGCGCGACCCCGCGGAGGCGGCCGGCACCGTCGGCAGCCACCAGCCGCACGGGGCGCTCGTCGCCGGTCGACGCGACCTCGCCCCAGGCCCACGCCTGCAGCGGGTCCGCCGACGGCAGCGCCGCAACCCAGGCATCCCAGGCACCGCGGTCTGCCTCGGTGGCGAGGCGGGTGACGATGCCCCGCGGCGGTGCGCCGGCCGCGCCGCTCACGGGCACGCGGCGCCTGCGCGACCGCCACCCGGGCGACCGGTCCGCGCCTCGAGCACGGCCGCGAGCGCCGCCTCGACGACCGCACGCTCGTCCCAGGGGTGCGGACCGTCGGCCATCTCGATGGTCGATTCGTGCCCCTTGCCCGCGAGCAGCACCACGTCGCCGGGGCCGGCCTGCTCGAGGGCCGCGCGGATCGCGGCCGTCCGGTCGGGGATCACCAGCAGGTCGCGGCCCGGGATCCTGCCGGCCTCCTCGGCCCCGGCCGCGATCTCCTGCAGGATGCGCTCGCGGTCCTCGCCGCGCGGGTCCTCGTCCGTCACGACCACGAGCCGGCAGCGCTCGCCGGCCACCCGGCCCATGACCGGCCGCTTCAGCACGTCGCGTTCGCCCGCCGAGCCGAACACGGCCACCAGCCCGCCTCCTGACTCGGCCGCGACGGGCGCGAGGTCGTCGAGTACCAGCTGCAGCGCGTTGGGGGTGTGCGCGTAATCCACGACCACCGAGAACGGAAGGCGCGTAGGCACGCGCTCCATGCGGCCGGGCACGCGCTCCACCCTCTCCAGCCCCCGTCGCTCCGCCTCCGGGTCGAGGCCCAGCGCCTCCCCGACTGCGATGGCCGCCAGCGCATTGTGCCCGTTGAACGAGCCGGCCAGGCGCAGCTCCACCGGGCCCCGCCACCGTGGCGCCTCCACGTCGAGTCGCAGGCCGGTGGCGTCCTGCCGCAACGAGAGCAGCCGGACGTCCGCCGCCGCGGCACGTCCGTACGTGACGACACGGGCGCCCGCCCGGCGGGTCGCGTCGACGAACTCCGGCGCCCAGGGGTCGTCGAGATTGATCACCCCGGTCTTGCCCCAGCCCTTCTCCGGGTTGCGGTCACCGACCGCGAGCGCCTCGAACAACCGCCGTTTTGCCGCCCGGTAGGCCTCGTGCGTCCCGTGGAACTCCAGGTGCTCGTGCGTCAGGTTCGTGAGCACCGCCACGTCGTACGCCACCTCGCCGACGCGATCCTGCGCGAGCCCGTGCGAGGTCGACTCGACCACGGCGAACCGGTCGCCCGCCGAGACCATGGCCGCGAGCGCGGCCTGCAGCTCTGGCGCCTCGGGCGTAGTGGCACGGCTCGGACCCCCGAAACGCTGGCCACCCGCGATGGTCGTTACGGTCCCGCTCAGCCCACAGGGGAAACCCGCCGCCTCGAGCATGGCGCGCACCAGGAAGCTCGTGGTGGTCTTCCCGTCCGTACCGGTGATGCCGACGACCCCGAGCGTCACGCTGGGAAACCCCTCGAGCCACGCGGCCGCGGTGGCGAGCGCCGGCCGGGCCGCGTGCACCACCAGCTGCGGCACGCCCACGCCCGCCAGGGGTCGCTCGACGAGAACCGCCGCCGCTCCCGCCGCCACGGCCTGCGGCACGAAGTCATGTCCGTCGGCGCGGCCACCCGGGATTGCCGCGAACAGGCTCCCTGCCTCCACGCGCCGCGAGTCGTAGTCGACACGCCGGATGCGGATGCCGGAGACGGCGGCCGGAGACGGCAGCACGGTCGCCAGGTTGGCCCGTCCCGCGAGCAGGCGCACCAGGCCCGCCAGGTCGCCGGGCGTTCCCGGGACGCGGGCGTCGGAGCCGGCAGGCGAGCCCGGCCTCCCAATCACGGTTCCCCACCTTCGGCCACGTCGTGCCGCTCCCGATCCAGCCGGTACCGCGCGACCCCGACCCGCGCCGCCTGTGCCACCTGGACCGCCCGCCGGACGAGCGGCCGGACCTCCAGCTCGAGCCCGCCGACGTAGTCGACCTCGCGGCCGCCGAACCCGACCTTGAAGTGCTCGATCCCGGCGTGCGAGAGCCCCCAGAGGTCGTAGACGGCGTACCCCGCGTCACGCGACGAGCGGATCGCCTCCCACTTCAACAGGTAGTTGGCCCGCGATTCGGCACCGGCCCGGGTCATGCCGCCGTACGGCTCGACGATCCGCCGGCCCCATCCCACCAGCAGCAGCACGGCCTGCGCCTCGCCTGACGCATCCTGCGCCAGCAGCAGCCTGGCCCGGCCCCGCGCCGAGTACGCCCGGTGAACGGCGCGGTACGTGGCGGCGGTCCGGTAGGTGAACCCCGCACGCCGCGCGGTGTCGACGTAGATCGCGTAGAAGTCGTCCAGCCGATCGGCCCCGGCCTCGACCACCTCGATCCCGGCTCGGCGCGCTTTCTGAACGTACTGCCGCCACTTGCCGCGCAGGTCGCCCCAGAGCGCCTCCTCGGCCTTCGACAGGTCGATCCAGCGCGAGCGTGCGGGCTGCGGGGACGGGCAGGGCCGCCACCCCGCGCGCTCGAACCAGTCGAGCTCGGGGCCGCCGGCCTCGATCTCCGGGTCGATCACCACGTGGCTCAGCCGTGCCTCGACGGCTGTCCGCCGCACGGCGCCGGTCCAGGTGTCGACCATCTCCGCGTCGAGCTCGGCCGCCACCGGGCCGCGCGGTGCGTAGCCGACCGACCACGGCAGTGGACCGATCCGGTGGGTGAGCAGCTGACAGCCGACGGTGCGCTGGGCATCGCCGACGACCACCCGCCGCGCACTCCATCCGTTGCGCGCCTTGACCTCCGCCCACGGGGTGGCCTGCAGGTACGGCGCCAGCTCGGTCGAGGCGACGAACGCGTCCCAGGCCGCGGGTTCGGCCTCGAGTGTCGCGGGGTCCGGCCGGGAATCGGGTGCACTCACGTCAGACGATTCTCCGCCCGAGCGTGTCACGCAGCAGCCGCACGGAGTCCGGGAGCTCGGGGACGCGCGCGAGGAAGCACCACGCGGCGTACACCACGGCGCCGGCAGCGGTTGCGACCACGAGCTCGACGAGCACCAGCAGGCGCCCGGGCGTCGCGCCCACCAGGCCCACGAGAGCACCGAGTGCCCAGCTGGCCGCGGCCGCGGCCAGCAGCGAACCGATCGCGAACACGATCGCCGCGAGGACCAGCCGTCCGAGCTCCAGGCCCGGGGTCCGCCGGGCCAGCAGCACCGTCAGCATCGCCGCCTCGACCCAGGCCCCCGCCGCGATCCCGAGCGCGAGCCCGCGCAGTCCGAGCGTCCCGACGGTCGCCACCGACACGATCACGTTGATCGCGACGGCGAGCAGGGCGGCCCCCACCGGGATGCGTGTCTCGCGATCGGCGTAGAACGCCCGCGCGAGCACCACCACGAGCGAGTCGGCGGCCAGCCCGCCCAGGAAGAAGAGCAGGGCGTCGGCGGTCGCCAGCACGTCCGGCCGGTTGAAGTTCCCGTACCCGAACAGGAGGTCCACCACCTGCGTGCGCACCACCATGCCCACGGCGGTCAGGAAGAGCATCACGAACAGCAGCAGCCGCAGCGAGCGCGTGACCAGCCGCCCGAACGTCACGTGCTCCCCGGCCGCGAGCGCGGTCGACATCGAGGGCAGGAGCACCACGCCGAGCGGCAGCCCGAGGACGCCGATCGGGATCTGGTAGGCGGTGAACGCCGCGTTGTACCAGGGAAGCGCTGCCGTGCCGAGGCCGGTTGCGAGCAGCGTGTTGACGATGAACGTGATCTGGGTCGCGCCCAGCCCCACGGCGCGCGGGGCCACGAGGCGGACGACCTCGCGCGTCTCGGGATCCTCCACGTCCGCCACGCGCTGGTAGCGGTAGCCCATCGCATCGAGCGGCATCACCTGGACCAGCAGGCTGAGCAGTCCGCCGATGACCACGCCGACCGCGGCAACCGTCACCCCCATGCGGCCCCCGAGCAGGACCACCGGCACGATGATCGACAGGTTGTAGAGGAGCGGGGCGATGGCAGCCGCCGTGAAGCGGTTGCCCGCGTTCAGCACGCTCGTGGCGACCGCCGAGAGGGCCAGCAGGATCGGCGAGAGGAGCATGATCCTGGAGAGCTGCACGGCGAGGTCCATCTGCTCGCGCGTGAAGTCCTGGGTGATCAACGGCATGATCCAGGGCGCGGCCACGAAGAAGACCACGGCGAAGACCGCGAGCCCGATCAGCATCAGGTTCACGACGCTCGACACGAGGCGCCACGCCTCGCGGTGCCGCCCGCCGTGGAGGAGCCCCGCGAGGACCGGGATCAGCGCGGAGCTGAGCGCGCCGGCAGCGACCAGCTGGAAGATCGCGTCCGGGATGCGGAACGCGGCGAGGTAGGCGGCCATGTCGCGGTCCGCACCGAACACGGCGAGCAGTGCCGCCGTGCGCACCCATCCGAGGATGCGTGACGCGAGATACGCCCCCGTGACGATGAGCCCGGCGCGCGCCAGCATCCTGCCGCTGACCGCCGCGCCGGTACCCTCCGCGTCGGCGCCCGTCACGGTCGCGCCGGCGGAGACGCCGGTGGCCCGCCGCGGGTGCGTTCCCGGCGCGCGTCGCCGGTGGAGACGCGAGCGTCCAGGCCCGGCACGGAACCGCGGGTGGACCGGGGGTGAGCCGTCACGTAGGCACTGCGGAGGCGCCCCGGGGTCACGTGCGTGTACAGCTGGGTGGTGACGAGGCTGCTGTGGCCCAGCAACTCCTGGACCACTCGGAGATCGGCACCGCCCTCGAGCAGGTGGCTCGCGAACGAGTGTCGGAGCGTGTGGGGGCTCACGCCCTCGGGCAGGCCCGCGAGTCGCACCAATCGATCGACACGGAGCCGTACCCCGCGCACGCCCATCGCGCCGCCGCGGGCGTTCAGGAACACGGAGCCGTCGTCGGGGGCGCCGCCGTCGTGGGTGCCGCCGCGGGCGCGCAGGACGGGCCGCACGTCGTCGAGGTAGATCGCCAGCGCCTCCATCGCGGGACGGCCCAGCAGCGAGACGCGCTCCTTGCGTCCTTTGCCCAGGACCCGGACCTCGCCGTGCCGCAGGTCGAGGTCCGCGATGTGCATCCCGGCGAGCTCGCTGACCCGCAGGCCGGCGGCGTAGGCCGTCTCGACGATCGCCCGATCACGGACGGCCAGCATGGCCGCATCCGCACCTCGCCGCGTGCCGGGCGGCACCGCCGTCGCCGACGATCGCGGCGCGTGGTGCGCGTCGCCGACGCGCACGTCGCCGGCGTGCACGTCGGTGGCGTGCACGTCGGTGGCGTCCAGCAGCTGCTCGATCTGACCCACCTCCAGCACCTTCGGTAGCCGGCTCCCCTGCCTTGGCGTGGCGATGGCCGCCCATGGGTCGCCATCGACCCAGCCCGACCGGCGGGCGTGCCGGTAGAACGAGCGGACGGCACCCAGGCGGCTGCCGACCGAGCGGCGGGTCATCCGCTCGGAGAGGTGGCCAAGGTAGCCTCGCAGCACTGCCCGCCCGGGCCGCTCCCACGCCACGTCCTCGGGATGGCCCGGCCGTGCCAGGAGCCCGGACGGCGGGGAGGCGAGCCATTCCAGGTAGTCCTCGAGGGCGGTTCGATACGCCCGGATCGTGTGAGGGGACGCATCCCGGGCGGAGAGCGCCTGCAGGAACGACGCCAGGGCGTCGTCGGGGCTCACGCCGTCCCGGCGTCGGCGCCGCGGGGCTGGACGGTACGCCGCCGTGAGCCGGCCTGGCGCGACCTGGGACTGCCGCCCCCGGGCGCGCGCCCGGCTGTCCGCGCGCGCCGCGGTGCCAGGGCGCCGGGATCCGGCGGACCTCCCGGCAGGCTCATCCCGACCAGGTCGCCCTCCGGGAGGGGCACGTCCGCGCCGCAGAGCAGGCAGATGCCGCCCTCACCGCGACGCCCCACCGGCCCGGCGTCGGCGTCGTGCCGTGCGCCCACCGGTTCGAAGTCGGTGGTGAAGTCGCACGCCGGGTAACGGGAGCAACCCCAGAAGACCTTGCCGGTACGGCGGGCGCGCCTCGTCACAAGGTGTCCCTGCCCGCACTTCGGGCAGCCCGCCTCGAACGGGAGTGCGGGCGGCGGTGGAGGGCCGTCCTTCTTGATGTAGGTGCACGCGGGATAGCGCGAGCAGCCCACGAACGGCCCGAACCGGCCGCGCTTCTCCATGAGCGTCCCCTGGCCGCACTCGGGGCACGTCTCCCCCACGCCCGGGAGTTGCCGCTCCCCGGTCGGCGCACCGTCCACCGCGCCGGACGCGCCGTCGCCCGCCTCTCCGGCGAGTGGCCGGCTCTCCTGGTGCTCCGGGTACAGCGAGCACGACAGGAAGCGTCCGTACCGGCCCAACCGGATCACCATGGGATGGCCGAGGGAGCACACCTCGTCCGACGGTTCGGTCGTGAAGTCGCGCCGACGCAGCTCGCGCCGCTTCTCGTCCACGCGATCCCGGAGCGGGGCGTAGAACTCGCGCAGCAGCGGCACCCACTCACGCTCGCCCCGCGCGATCTCGTCGAGCCGCTCCTCCATCCGGGCGGTGAACTCCGGGTCCACGAACTCGCCGAAGTGCTCGACCAGCAGGTCCGTCACGATCTCCCCGATCGTCTCGGGCCGGAGGCGGCGATCCACGAGCTTCACGTAGCCGCGATCCAGGACGGTGGAGAGGATCGCCGCGTAGGTCGACGGGCGACCGATCCCCTTCTCCTCGAGGGCCTTCACCAGCGTGGCCTCCGTGAACCGGGGCGGCGGTTCCGTGAAGTGCTGCGAGGGCGTCACGTCCGCGACCGCCGTCTCGTCTCCCTCGGCGAGCGCCGGCAGGCGACCCTCGCGCTCCTCGGCGCCGTCATCCCGACCCTCGGTGTACACGCGGGAGAAGCCGTCGAACGTGGTGCGGCTGGCGCTGGCACGCAGGCCGTACCGGCCGGCCTGCAGGTCGACGCTGGTGGTCTCGATCTCCTTCGACGCCATCTGAGACGCCAGCGCGCGCTGCCAGATCAGCCGGTAGAGCCGCAGCTCGTCCGCCTTCAGGTGTCCCGACAGCGACTCGGGGTCACGGCGGAAGCTGGTCGGCCGGATCGACTCGTGGGCCTCCTGGGCCCCCCGGACCTTGGTGCGGTACACGCGGCCGCGCGGCACCACGTAGGGCGGGCCGTAGCGGTCGCGGATCACGTCGCGCGCCTCGGCCATGGCGACCCCCGCGATTGCCGTGGAGTCCGTGCGCATGTAGGTGATCAGCCCGACCTGGCCCTCGCCGGTGTCCACGCCCTCGTACAACCGCTGCGCCACCGACATGGTGCGCTTCGGGGAGAAGCCGAGCTTCCGGCTCGCCTCCTGCTGCAGCGTGCTGGTCGTGAAGGGCGGTGACGGGTTCGTCTTCCGGTTGGAGACCGCCACCCGGGCCACGCGCGGCCGGAGCGTGCGCAGGGCGTCGGCGTGCGTCTGCGCCGAGGCGCCGTCGGCGATCTCGGGCTTCGAGCCGTCGATGCGGACGAGTTCGGCCGCGAAGCGCTCGCCCGCTCGCGTCTCGAGCAGCGCCTCCAGCGTCCAGTACTCCCGGGCCGTGAACGCCCGGATCTCGCGCTCGCGCTCGACGACCAGCCGCACGGCGACCGACTGGACCCGGCCGGCCGACAGCCCGCCGCGCACCTTCCGGGACAGCAGGGGGCTCAGGGTGTATCCGACCAGCCGGTCCACGATCCGGCGGGTCTGCTGCGCGTCGACCAGGTGGACGTCGATGCCCCGGGGGTGGCGGAACGCTTCGCGTATCGCGCCCTCGGTGATCTCGTTGAACGTGACGCGGCGCGTCTTCTCGGCGGGCACGGCGGCCGCCTCCGCCACGTGCCAGGCGATGGCCTCTCCCTCGCGGTCGAGGTCGGTGGCCAGGTACACCTGGTCGGCCGAGCGGGCGGCCTTGCGGATCGCATCGACCTGCCGGCGGCGATCCTCGGACACGACATACTCGGGGGCGAAGTCGTGCTCGACGTCGACGCCGAGCTTGCCCCGGCCGGGGTTCTCGGGCAGGTCCCGGACATGACCGTAGGAGGCCAGCACGCGGTACTCCGGACCGAGGTACCGCTCGATCGTCTTCGCCTTGGCCGGCGACTCGACGACCACGAGGTTCTTCGTCATCGGGCGGGAGTGTAGCACCCGCCCCTTACGCCCCGGTCACCGCCGACTGGCTGGCGATCGCCCGCGCAGGCCGCGCTGAGGCCACGCGGAGCCGGTGGCCGAGGATGTCGCCAGTGCCGTCCCGGGCGATCAGGTCTCGCGGATCCGCCGGAGCAGATCCTCGTCCAGCTCGAGCTCCACCGGGTCCGGCTCGCGGTCGGCGACCGCCATCTCGTCGGACGCGCCGGCCTCCGCAGCCACGGCAGGCACCTCGAGGAACCGCACCTGGGCGAGGGGGAACACGAAGACGTTGTCGCCGCGGTCCACCCAGACTGGCCGCTTCCCGCTGGTCATGCGCAGGTTGCTGCACACCACGCACGTGTCACCGGCGGCCGGGAGCGCGGGAAGGTCGACGATCAGCGGCTGCTCGTTCAGCAGGTGCAGGATCGCGTCGCGAATCATGCCGTCAGGGATGGTAGAAGTCGAAGACGACCAGCACGTACCCGTTGTAGTCCCAGACGCCGATCCCGACCGTGGAGTACTCCGGGTTCTTGAGGTTCACCCAGTGGCCGCCGTCATACGACTTCTCGGACTGGAAGAAGGTGAGCGAGTTGATCGCGACCTGGCGCGGGTCGCCGGTCTGGCACCCGATGTTCTCAGCCCACCGGTAGCTGGTGTACCCGGCGCGGGCGAGCCGGTCGCCCGGGGTTCCGTCCAGGAAGTGACTGCAGGCATCCCGCACGGCCTGGTACTTGGCATAGGGCCGTGAGACGTCAGTCGAGATGCCGGCGCTCAGGCTCAGCGGGGCGACGTATGGGCTGTACCTGCCCGACCCATACCCGTCGCAGCTTCCGTCCGAGCGGACCCATCCGCCCGTCCGGGTGCAGTTGAGCAGCTGCAGGGCGTACCGCTCCACGCTCAGCCACGGGGCCGTCCCGCTCACGGAGGGCGCAGGCGTCGGCGTGGGGGTCGGCGCAGGGGTCGGAGCGGGCCTGGGGGCGGGGGTCGTGGTCGGCGACGGGGAGGCCGTCAGCTTCTGGGCCGGGGCGGGCGGCGAGGCGACCCGGAAGGACGCCCTCAGGCTCGCCGTGCCGCCGGGGAGCGACACGCGCGTGCCGTCCACGGCGGTGGCCGACGAGGCGACGGTCAGGGTGTACACGTGTCCGGCCGACAGCGCTCGCGACGGGTTGAACACGAGCACGGTGTCGTTCTCCACCCAGCTGAACGTGCCGGGCACCCTCGTGCCCGCCGGGTCAGCCAGGAGCCGGAACGCCGCCTGTGTCGTGGCGCGGTCCATCGACCGGTCGAACCTGACGCTCACGGAGGCGTCCGCGGCGACCCCCTGTGCGTGCCCGGCCGGCCTTGTCCGGACGATCGCGGGCTGGGCCAGCGTTCGGACGACCAGCCGCGGCACCGCGGACACCGCCATCCCATCCGACGCGAGCACCGGGGCGGAGAACGTCACGACGTAGGTCGTATCGGCCGCGAGCGGTGTTGCCGGCACGAAGGTCACGACCGTCGGGTCACCGCGCTGCAGCCCGGTCGTCAGCTGACCCGGCGCGGCCGGCGTGATGCGGAAACCGGACCTGAGGCTTGCGAGGTCCACGGGCCGGCTGAATGTGACGCGGAACCCCGCCGACGGGCTGGCCCGCTTGCCGGTCATGTCGACCGCCGTGATCGTCGCCGTCGGCGCGTCCTCCGTCAGGAACACCGCCCGAGCCGGCGAGACCAGGGTGCCGCCCGCCGCGGTCCTGGCGCTCGAGCCGACCGAGATCGTGTAGAACGTGCCGGGGGCCCAGGCGCCCACGGGAAGGATCGACAGCACGGTGCCGCCTGCCGACCAGTTCAGCCGGACACCCGTGCCCGGCGTGACGGTCAGTGCCGCCTGCACCGAGCCCTGGTCCATCGGCGCGCTGAACGACAGGTCGATCGCCTGGTCGCCTGCCACGCCCGCCACGAGCGGCGTGGCCAGCCGTGCGACCGCCTGCGTGTCCACCGGTGCGGGCCGGTGTCCCTCCGTCTGCGGCACGAGGCGGAACACCGCGAGCGACCCGGCCGCCGCCAGCAGGAGCGCAAGCACGGCGAGACGGAGGGCGCGGGGATGGCTTCGCAGGAACAGCATGTAGACGCTCGCCAGGGCTGGTATCGAGACAATCACCAGGAGGGCCGTCCACAACGGCCCCGGCCCGATGTGCGCGGGGCTGGTGATGCGTGACCCGGCAGGGCGCCCGACCCGCTTCATCCGCCCTGCAGGGTACCAGACGGACGCAACGCAGGCCCCGTCGCCGGTCTCGCCGCCGCGACGTGGTCGTGCTTCGCGGTCACGGTACCCCGGTGAGCAGCGGGCCCGCGGGGAGGTACAGCGGCCCCATCACGCGGGCGAGGCCTCGCAGCTGCAGCAGGGTCAGCGTGGCCGCGAGCTCACCGGGAGCGGCCCGCGTGGCTCCCAGCAGCTCGTCCATCGTGACGGGACCATGGGAGAGGACGCGTGCCACCTGGCGCTCCGGGGCGCCCAGCGAGGGAAGCCGCCCGGGTGAGGCGGGCCATTCGCCCGGAACCGCCAGCCCCGTGCACCGGCTCGCCGGCGGTCCGACGGGCGGTTCCCCGGGCGGTTTCGCCGGCAGTGTCGCAGCAGGCTCGGCGGCCGGTTCCCCGGACAACATCTGCCGGAGGTCCGCCGCCCCGCCCGCGGAGGGCTCCCAGCCCAGGTCCGCGCAGAGTGCCTCGACGCCCGTGAAGGTGCGCGCGGAGCCGTCGTCGAGCAGGTCGCGACATCCAGCCGACAAGGAGGACTGTTCCCGGCCGGGGGCCGCATAGAGCGGCACGCTCTGCTCCATGGCCAGGTGTGCGGTGATCAGCGCGCCGCTGCGCGACGGCGCCTCGACCACGAGCACCGCGTCCGCGAGCGCAACGATCAGCCGGTTGCGCCGTGGATACGTGCCTCGGGTCGCCCGCGCGGCGGGCGGCAACTCCCCGACGAGCGCGCCGCGTTCCAGGACCCGGCGCACCAGCCAGCGGTGGGCAGCGGGACCCGGGCGTGCGTGCCCCGAGCCGATCGCGGCCACAGTCGTGCCGCCCGACTCGAGCGCCGCCGCGTGGGCCGCTCCGTCGATCCCGACGGCCAGCCCGGAGACGACCGCCACCCCGCGCGACACGAGGCCGGCGGCGGCCCGTGATGCCTCGAACCGCCCGGCGGGCGATGCGCGCCGCGTGCCCACGATGGCGACCGCGCGCGCCGCACTCAAGGCGCGGACATCCCCCTGCCCGAAGAGCACGGGGGGCGGGGTGAGGAGCGAGAGGAGGCGCGGCGGGTAATCAGGGTCGAGGAGCGTGATCGTCCAGACCCCTGCGGCGGCCAGCGACGCGAGCCGCTGTCCGGGATCACGCGCGGCCGACTCGATCCCGGCCAGGGTCGGAGCGGGGATCGCCGCGCGCCGCTGGTCAACGGCCGGTGCCAGGGCTCGGCCCATCCTGCCGCGGGCCGCGAGCCACAACGCCCGCCGCGCACTCCCGTGGGTGGCAACGAGGCCGGCCAGCGTCCGCTCCCCCACCCCGTCGACCGTGGCCAGCACGACCCACGCGTGCCGCTCCTCGGCAAGGTGGCAGGGCTCCATGGACCCGGACCGCGCGGCGTGGAGGATCGTGTCCGCGGTCCTGGCGGGCCCGAGCGGTCCGCAGGACCCGATGCCCAGCATGCTCAGGCCGCCAGGTCGGGTCTGGCCGGCGCGGACGGATCCCGGAGGTCCGCGGCCGCGAGCAGGTCCGCGTCCTCGACCGCGGCCCGGCCGTCGAGGTCCGCGATGGTCCGCGCGACCCTGAGGATCCGGTGCACCCCACGGGCCGTGAGGCTGCGCCGCGCCGCGATGAGCGCCAGCAGTTCGCGCACACGTTCGTGGAGCCGGCACAGCTCCATGGTCTGGCGGCCGGTCAGGCGGGCGTTGAGTCGCCCGCCGTTCCGCTCGAGCGCCCGGTCACGCGCCGCTGCCACGCGCGCGGCGACGGCCGGGCTCGGTTCCGGGTCAGGCCCGAGGAGCAGCTCGGTCGGGCGCACCCGGGGCATCTCGACCCGCAGGTCGAGACGGTCCAGCAGCGGCCCGCTGATCCGACGGACGTACCGGTCCGGCTCTCCCGGCGCGCACGTGCAGGCTCGATCCAGATCCCCGTGGAACCCGCAGCGGCAGGGGTTCATGGCCGCCACGAGCTGGACCTCGGCCGGGAACCGCAGCGCTCCCTGCGCCCGTGCGATCACCACGCTCCCTTCCTCGAGCGGCTGCCTGAGCGCCTCGAGAACGTCCCGGTCGAACTCTGCCAGCTCGTCCAGGAAAAGGACGCCCGTGTGTGCGAGGCTCACCTCGCCGGGTGCCAGCCGAGGTCCGCCACCGACCAGGGCGGGGTACGAGGCCGTGTGGTGAGGTGCGCGGAACGGACGGACCCGCCGGAGGCCGTCACCCGGGCCGAGCAGACCCGCCACGCTCGCGATCACCGTGACCTCGAGCGCCTCGCGCTCGCCCAGCGGCGGCAGGAGCCCCGGGATCGCCCGCGCGAGGAGCGTCTTGCCGGCGCCGGGCGGTCCAACCAGCAGCAGGCTGTGACCGCCTGCAAGGGCGATCTCCAGCGCCCATCGCGCGGCGGCCTGTCCCCGTACATCGGCCATGTCGACGGGGGCGTCCGGGTCGATCAGCGGGCCGCGAGACGCCGTCCGTTCCTCGAGGGTGCCGGACACCGCGACAGCGGCCGCACGGGTGGCGCGGGCGGCGCGGCGGCCCCGCGGGCCGGCGACCAGCCGCGCGGCGTCGTCGAGCCCGAGGAGCGGCTCGACCTCGATCCCCTCGACCAGCGCCGCCTCCGCCGCGTTGGCGGCCGGCACGCCCACCCTCCGGGCGCCCGCGCGGGCGAGGGTGTGCACCATGGGAAGCACCCCGGCGACCGGGTGCACCTCCCCCGACAGCGACAGCTCCCCGAGCAGGGCCCAGTCCCCGCCAGACGCCGTCACCTGCCCGGATGCGACCAGGACCCCCACCGCGATGGCCACGTCGTAGGCCGCCCCGTGCTTGCGCCGGCCGGCCGGCGCAAGGTTGACGGTGATGCGCTGCTGGGGATACGCGAACCCACTGTTGCGGATGGCGCCGCGGACGCGCTCCCGTGCCTCTGAGAGCGCCGCGTCCGGCAGGCCCACGATCTGGCAGACCGGCAGGCCGGGCGCCACATCGACCTCGACCCGGATGAGCGCGCCCTCGAGGCCGTCCACGACCGCGGTGATGAGCGTCGCCAGCATGGACCCGAGCCTACCGGGCGGCGATCCACCGGGGCTCCCCGGCCGCTCACCCGCGACTAAACGCGCGCTTCACTCCCGGTCGACGCCCCGCACGAGCCGACCCGGGTCAGGTCGCCGCCGGAGCCAGCTCCGTGGCATCGGTGCCCGGGGTGTCCAGGCGGTCGGCCTGGCGCACGAACTCGAGCACCGACTTGCCGAGGGCGGTGTCCGATCTGGCAACCGCGAACGGCGCGCCGGTGTTCAGGGCGGTGATCGCGACGCGGTAGTCATTGACGACCTGGTATCCGATCTGCCGCCGGAGGGCGCTCTCCGCGTTCTTGATGGTGATGCCCGTGTAGGCGGTCGAGCGGTTCAGGACCAGCTGGACGCGGCCGGATCCCATGCCCAGCTGCGACATCGTCTCGAGGACGAGCCGGACGTTCTTCAGGCAGGACAGGTCCGCCGTCATCACCACGAAGACCACGTCGGACGCCGCGATCACGTCGAGGTTCGTCTCGTCCAGCCGCTTGTCGATGTCGATGATCACGTAGTCATAGCGCTGCCGCAGCAGCTCGATGATCTGTGTCACGTGGTGCTGATCGGCGATGACCAGCTCCGCCATCTCCGGGGACGGAGGGGCGAGCAGCAGGTCGATCCCGGTGTCGTGGTGGATCAGCACCGACTTCAGGAGATCCTGGTCGATGGTCGGCGCGACCACCACGTCCACGATCGACTTCCGATCGAGGCCGAGGTCGAGGAACACCCGGTGGTCCCCGAACTGCAGGTTGCCGTCGACCAGCACGACGCGGCGGCCCTGGTCGCGCTGAAGGGCGATCGCGGCGTTGATCGCGAGGGTCGTGGTGCCCACGCCGCCCTTGGCGCCGTAGAACGCCAGCACGCGCCCGGCGGCCGGAGGACCCGAGGTTTCCGCGTAGCGGGGGGCGAACCGGGCGAGCAGGCTCCGGATCCGGGCGAGCAGTTCGGCGGGGTGGAACGGCTTGACCAGGTAGTCGTCAGCACCCGCCCGCAGGCCGCGGACCTTCTGCTCGATATCCGTCTCCGCCGTCACCATGATGATGGGGACGTGCGCGACGCTCCCTTCCTCGGCACGGATCCGCTCGGCGACCTGGTACCCGTCGAGCTTGGGGAGCATGATGTCGAGCAGGATCAGGTCAGGCCTGTCGCGCTCGCGGGCCCGCAGCGCCTCGGCGCCGTCGACGGCGATGAGGACCTGAAAGCCCTCCTGCTTGAGCGTGTAACCCAGCACCCGCTGGGTGTCGGGATCGTCGTCGACGATGAGTATCCTGGCGGCGGCCATCTGACCTCTCTGGGGCAACCTCGCTCGGGTCGCGGGGATGATACCCGGCCCCGGGCGCGGTGTTTCGAGCGATTCTCGGCCAGTGGGTCCCGCGTGTCGAGAGGTCAGCTCGCCGGCGACAGAGGTCAGCTCGCCGGCTGGTCGGCGTCGGTTGCGGGCCGCTGCCCGCTCGCTCCGGGCACCTGGGACTGGGGTGCGGCGGAAGGCGCGGCCGTGCTGCCCCGGGGCGCCAGTCCAGCCATGCCCCGCTCCACGTAGCGGGTCACGGGGCGCAGCAACTCCGTGAACTCGACCGGGATCACGAACTTGGTGGCGGGACCCGAGCCGAGCGTCTTGAGCGCCTCCAGGTATTGCAGCGCCATGGTCTTCTCGTCCACGCCCCTGGCCGCACCGAAGATCCGCTCGAGCGCCTGGCTGAAGCCCTCCGCGCGGAGGATCGCGGCCTGCCGGTCGCCCTCGGCGCGCAGGATCGCCGACTGCTTGTCGCCCTCGGCCACGTTGATCGTGGACTGGCGGGTGCCTTCCGATTCGGTGATCACGGCGCGCCGCGTCCGTTCCGCGGAGAGCTGCCGGTTCATGGCGTCCTGCACTTCACGCGGCGGGGTGATCTCGCGGATCTCCACCGTGGTGACCTTGCCGCCCCAGCGCTCGGTGACCTCGTCGAGCTTCGTGCGCAGGATCTCGTTGATCTGCTCGCGCTTCGACAGCACCTCGTCGAGCAGGATGTCGCCGATCACTGCGCGCAGGGTGGTGGTCGCCACGCCCTGCAGCGCGCCCGCAAAGTACGCCACCTGCACCACGCTCTTCAGCGGGTCGGCGATGCGCCAGTAGATCAGGAAGTCGACGTTGATCGGGGCGTTGTCCTTGGTGATGGTGGTCTGGCTGGGGACCTCGATGAACTGCTCGCGCAGGTCCACCGTGACCGGGCGGTCCACGACCGGGATCAGGAAGATGAGCCCGGGGCCCTTGACCAGGTCCGGGCCGGTGCGGCCGAACCGGAACACGACGAGTCGCGCGTACTCGTTGACCACGCGGACCGACAGGTACACCAGCACCAGCAGGACGACGACGACGAGCACGAGCGCGCCGAGCGCAATCGGGTCCAGGTTCATCGGCCAGGCACCTCCACCTCAGCCGACCCCTGCGGATCGGCACGTTCCACGACCAGCATCAGGCCGTCCTGCCCGACGACCCGCACGCTCGCTCCGCGATCGAGGGCGCCACCGTCCACGCTGCGCGCGCTCCATTCCTCGCCCCCAGCGTACACCGTGCCGACCGGCGCGAGCGGATGCCGGACGCTCGCCGGCATCCCCGCCGGCACGGCGACGGTGCCGCCGGCCTGGCTGCCCCCGAGCCCGAGGGGGAGCCGCACGCGATGCCGCACCCGCCAGGCGGCCGCCACCACGACCAGCATGAACGCGCCGGTCAGGCCCGACATCGCGGCGATGATGGGCCACGCCACGCCGACGCCCGTCTCCGCCGGGCCGGGCTGCGTGTAGAGCGCCCCCGCGCCGAGGATGAAGCAGACCATCCCGGCAAGCGTCACCAGCCCGTGGCTCGTCACGGTCATGTCGACCACGAACAGCACCAGGGCGAGCACGATCAGGAGCAGCCCCGCGAGGTTCAGCGGGAGGCTTCCGAACCCGAGGAACGAGAGGATCAGCGCGACCCCACCCAGGGCGCCCGTGACCAGGTTGGGATGCGCGAACTCCAGGATCAGCCCGTAGGCGCCCAGCACGAAGAGGATGAACGCGAGGTTCGGGTCGGCCAGGAGGTGAAGGAGCTGCTGCAGCGGGTTCATCGCCAGTTGTTCCGTCTGCGCCCCGACCAGGGAGAGCGTGACGACCCGTGTCCCGACGTGGACCTGTCGGCCCGACGCGAACGCCAGGACGTCGGGGAGCGTCGCCGCGATGCCATCGACGGCCCCGGCGCTCACCGCATCGTTCGCGGATGACGACGTGGCGTTGCGGACGGTCGAGACGGCCCAGGCCGCGTTCCGGTTGCGGGCCTCCGCGATGGCCGTGATGTTGGCGATCGTGTCGTTCAGGACCTTCTGGCCCTCCGTCCCGGTGATGTCCTGCCCGCCCGACCCGACCGGCGAGGCCGCCCCGATGTTGGTGCCCGGGGCCATCAGCGCGATGGCACCCGCGAGCGTGATGAACGTACCCGCGCTCGCCGCCCGCGCGCCCTGCGGGGCGACCCAGGTGATCACCGGCACGGGCGACTCGAGAATCTCCTGGGTGATCGGGCGCATCGCGTCGAGCAACCCGCCCGGCGTGTCGATCTGGAACACCACTGCGGCGGCCCCTTCCGCCGCGGCATGGGCGATGCCATCGTGGACGTAGCTGGCCATGACCTGGTCGACGATCCCGGTGAGGGGCAGGACGACGACGCGCGGCGCTGCGGCGCGCGTCGTCCCCGCCGCCAGCATCAGCAGCCCAAGCGACGCCAGCAGGAGCGTCGCCCGGCGAATCGCACTGCGCATCACGCGTGCCTCCCGGTTCATCGTACGGCGCGGCCCAAGAGCCGGATGGACCGAGGGTCGGGCGGCCCGTCAGCCCCCGGCCGGCAGCAGGTCGTCCACGAGGAGCGAGCTCCACGTCTCCATGCGATCGCGCACGGCCCGGACCGCGGCCGGCCACGCGAACCCGCCGCTGAGCTTCTCGGTCTCGCGGATCGCCGCCGGCCGGCCCCGAGCATCGGCCACGTACACGACGCCGAGATGCACGGCGCCAACGGGATCGCCGTCGTCGTTGAGGAGACCCACCAGCCGGAAGTCGGGTTCGAACGGGGCATCCAGCTCCTCGCGCCACTCCCGCCGCAGGGCGCCCTCGAGGCTGTCGTCGCCCGGGTTCACGTGGCCGCCCACCCCGATCGTGAACCGGTCGTGCAGGCGCGCATCGCCGCCGGCGCGCGTGCGGCGCATCAGGAAGATGCGCTCGCCATCGCGCAGGACGAGGTAGGGGATGAGCTGCTTCCAGGCGGGATCGTCCTCCGCCTCGGCGCGGGGCCGGAACGAGGCGGACGCGAGCGCCGCGGCCAGGATCTCAGGCATGCCGGAGCGCCGGACGCCGCGCCATCCAGGGCCCTGCCACAGGCGGGCGCGTGGCGCGCCGAGGACCAGCTCGCCGTCAGCCATCCGGTGGACGAGTTCCCAGCGCGGACCGGACGCGCTCGAACCTCGCGCGCAGCGACGCGACCGCGGCTGCGTCGGGGGCATCCGGCACGGCGTCCAGCTCGTGGCGCCAGGCCGCCAGGGTGGCCGTGAACCGGTCGAGCCAGGCCAGCAGCTCGTCGCGGTTGAGGGCCGTGATGCCCGCCCCGAGGTCGGGGTCGCCCCGGGCCACCCGCGTGGCGTCACGCCAGCCACCCGCCGCGAGCCCCGCGGCCGGCGCCCACGCATCGCTCGAGGTCACGGTCTCGGCCAGCGCGGCGGCGATGACCAGCGGCGCATGGCTGACCGCCGCGACCAGGCGATCGTGCTCCACGGGATCGAGTTCGACCGGCCGGCCGCCGCACGCGACCGCCAGGTCCCGGACCCGGGCCACGTCCTCCGCCAGCGACTGTGGGCCGGGGAGCACGATCCAGGGCCGGCCCGCGAACAGATCGGCGCGAGCGGCGTCGTAGCCGCGCGCCTCGATGCCGGCCATCGGGTGGCCGCCCACGTGGTGGAGCCCGGCCACCCGCGCCGCTGCCCGCGCGATGCGCGCCTGCGCGGAAGTGACGTCGGTCAGCGTCGCGCCGGCGGCCGCGACGGCAGGCCCCAGCCGCCCTACCAGCTCCAGATTCGCCAGCGGGCTGGCCGCCAGCAGCACGAGCTCGGCGCCCGCGATCGCCTCTTCCGCCGAGGCGGCCGCCACGTCGATCGCGCCGTCGGCCAGCGCGGCCCTCGGTCCGTCGCTGGAGCGGCTCCAGGCAGCCACGCGCCAGCGGCCCGCATCGCGCGCGGCCAGCGCGCGCGCCACGGATCCCCCGATGAGCCCGAACCCGATGATCGCCAGACGCATCGCCGGCAGTCTACCCAGCATTGGGCCCGTCATGCCTGCCGGTCATGCCTGCCGGCCTCGGCAGCCGGTGTCAGCCGCGGGTGCGGCGATCCTTCCCCGAGCGTCGTTCGGCCGAGCGCCGCTCCGTGCCTCCCGGCGGACCCGGGTTCAGGGGCGGGTTCTGCCGCCGACCTCAGATCGAGGGCACCGCGGACAGCGCCTCGCGCACGCGGTCGGCGGGATACTCGTAGTCCTCCAGGCGGCCCGACAGGTACCGCTCGTAGGCAGACAGGTCGAAGTGACCATGGCCGGAGAGTCCGAACAGGATCACCCTGGGCGTCCCCTGCTCTCGCGCCTCCAGCGCCTCGTCGATGGCGGCACGGATAGCGTGCGCCGACTCGGGCGCCGGCGCGATCCCCTCCGTGCGGGCGAACTGCACGCCCGCCTCGAACGTGGGCCGCTGGTGGACGGCACGTGCCTCGATGACGTCGTGCGCCTTGAGCAGGCTCACCAGCGGCGACATGCCGTGATAGCGGAGGCCACCGGCGTGGATCGGCTCGGGCACGAAGTCGTGGCCGAGGGTGTACATCTTGACCAGGGGCGTCAGGCGCGCGGTGTCGCCGAAGTCGTACTCGTAGACCCCTCGGGTCAGGCTGGGCGCCGCCTCGGGCTCCACCGCGACCACCCGGTAGGAGGCCTCACCGCGCAGCTTCTGCCCGACGAACGGGAAGGTGAGCCCGGCGAAGTTCGAGCCACCGCCGGCGCAGGCGATGATCACGTCGGGCCGCTCGCCCGCCATCTCCATCTGCTCGATCGCCTCGATGCCGATCACGGTCTGGTGGAGCAGCACGTGGTTGAGCACGGACCCCAGCGAGTACTTCGTGTCGTCGCGGCCCGCGGCGTCCTCGACGGCCTCGCTGATCGCGATCCCCAGCGACCCCGGGCTGTCCGGGTGCTCCTCGAGCAGGCGCCGTCCGTACACGGTGGTGGGGCTCGGGCTGGCCACGACCTCCGCACCGTACAGCTCCATCAGGTTGCGCCGGTACGGCTTCTGGTCGTAGCTGGCGCGGACCATGTAGACCTTGACCTCGAGCCCGAAGAGGGCCCCGGCGAATGCGAGCGCGCTGCCCCACTGGCCGGCTCCGGTCTCGGTGGCCAGCCGCCGCACGCCGGCCTGCTGGTTGTAGAACGCCTGCGCGATCGCGGTGTTCGGCTTGTGGCTCCCGGCCGGGCTCGTGCCCTCGTACTTGTAGTAGATGTGCGCCGGCGTATCGAGCGCGCGCTCCAGGCGGTGGGCGCGGTAGAGCGGCGCCGGCCGGTACAGCCGATAGGCGTCGCGGACGGGGCCGGGGATCTCGATCTCGCGATCGGCGCTGACCTCCTGGCCGATGAGCGCCATCGGGAACAGCGGCGCGAGATCGTCCGGCCCGATGGGCTGCCGCGTGCCGGGATGGAGCACGGGCGCGGGCGGCACCGGCAGGTCGGGGACGATGTTGTACCAGGCCCGCGGGATGCGGGACTCGTCGAGCAGGAACTTCGTCTGAGCGCTCATCGCGGGTGCACCTCTCGCTGCGTGGCCTGCGGCCCCATGGCACGAATCGACCCCGTCCCGCGAGGGACGAGGTCGGGACCTCGTGGTGCCACCCTTCGTTCCGGCCGCAGCTGGCGGCCGCTCATTCCGCGGTCCGGGGCTTGTTGACGCCGAACCCGCCCTGCGCTAACGGTGGGCCTCCGGCCCGGGCTACTGCGCGGCCCCCGGTCGCGCTTCGCTCGGACATCTCGCGGGTCCATTCGCCGTCCCGCTGTCGACACCGGCTCCCACCGTCCCGGCTCGCTGTGGCCCGCGGTTGACGGGTACTCGTCCCGGTCAACGACTGTCCGCGGAATCTACCGGTGCCCGCCCCGGACCGCAACACCCGATGCAGGACCGGGTGGCTCAGCTGCCCAGGCGCGCCTCCAGCAGCGCCGTGTGGGTCGCCCCGCCGCGACCCAGCACGCTGCGGTACAGCACCAGCCGATCGGCCATCCACGCGAACGAACCCTCACCGACAAGCGGTCCGACCGAACGGGACCCGAGCCCGACCCGGCCGGCTCGCTCCGCGCCCCGCGTCCCGGCACGGAACGCCTCCATCGCCGCCACGACAGCCGCCACCAGGCCATCGGGCGCGTCGCGTGCGATCGTCAGGTGAACCTGTGGCGGCAGGTCCGCGGGCTCGCCCGGCGCAACCAGACGCTGCTGTTCCCGGGCCAGCGCGGCCACCTCCGGTCCTCCCAGCGCCAGACCCACCCAGGCGACGCGACCTCCGCGGCGACGCTCGAACGATCCCGCCTCCCCGAGCTCGATGCGGAACGGCGCGCCGGTCGCCGCCACCGCGCGGATCGCCTGCTCGATCGCCGGGAGATCGCCGACCGGCGTGTCGCCCACGAAGCGCAGGGTCAGGTGCCACGTGTCCGCGGACTGCCACCGTCCGCCGCGGAAGCGAGCCCGCACGGGGTCGAGCGCAGCGGCGAGCGCCGAGCGGACCTCGTCGGGCACGGGGATCGCGATGAACAGCCGCCACGCCTCGGCGACCACCGGCGGTCAGCCGGCCCGCGACGCCGGGGCCGGGCGCGCATCGACCCCCAGGAGCGGCAGGAGCCCATAGAGATCGGTCACCACCGGGACGTCGGGGCGTTCGGGCAGCCCACCCGCGAAGCGGGCCGCGCGGTCCAGCAGCACCGGGCGGATCCCGAGCGCGGTCGCCCCGGAGACGTCGGCGTCGGGGTTGTCCCCGACGTGCACGGCCCTGTCCGGGCGCACGCCGGTGAGCTCGATCGCGTGGGCGAAGATCTCGCGCTGCGGTTTGACGTAGCCCACGCGTGCCGAGGCCACGATCGCCTCGAAGTGGTGCGCCAGCTCCAGGTCGTGGAGCAGCTCCGGCAGCACCCACACCCAGTTGCTGATGACGGCCCGGCGGATGCCGGCCGCCGTGAGGGCCTCGAGCACGGGCTGCGCATCCGGGAAGACGTGCCACGCCGCACGCTGCTCGAAGAACCGCCCCAGGTGGCGGTAGAACGAATCGGGGAGATCCGAGTACCCGAGCAGCGTCATGGCTCGCACGTCGAACTGCTTGATCCGCTGGTACGACGCCTCCGGGGTGGCCTCGAACGGGCCGGGCGCATCCCAGAGTCCCTCGCCCAGCGCCCTGGCGAACGCCGCGGCGAGCGCGTTCCCGTCGACGTCCAGCCCCCACGAGGTGGCCGCGGCGAGGTAGGCGCCGGTCCAGGACGGGTCGACGCGGATCAGGGTGTCGCCGATATCGAAGAACACCAGCTCGGGGCGCGGCCACACGAGCGCCCGCGAGCCGGGGGGCCCGCCGTCCACAGGGCGAGATCCGGGGCCGGTCATTCCCCCGTGAGGGTGGGCCGCTCGGCGCGGAAGGCGTGTTCGCGCTGCCAGCGCGTCCGGTCCGCCCGCAGCATCTCGAGTGCCGTGTCGCGGTCGCGCCATCCGAGGACCTCGACCGCCTTGTTCTCCAGGAGCTTGTAGGTCTCGAAGAAGTGCTCGATCTCCACCAGGCGGTGCGGCGAGACGCCGTCGAGGGACTGCACGTGGGCGTACAGGGGATCGCCGAGCGCAACGCCCAGCACCTTGAAATCGTCGCCGTGCTCATCGCGCATCGCCAAGCCGCCCACCGGCCGCGTCCAGATCCGGCAGCCGGTGAACGTGGGCTGGGCGATCAGCACCATGACGTCGGAGTGGTCGCCGTCGTCGGCGCGCGTCCCCTCGACGAACCCATAGTCGAAGTTGTAGTACACGGCCGAGCTGAGCACCCGGTCGAGGCGGAAGACCTCCGCGCGTTCGTCGAACTCGTACTTGTTGCGGCTCCCGGCCGGGATCTCGATGACGGCCTCGACGACGTCCGGGAAGCGATCGGGCAGCTCCATCGGGTCAGTCGTTGTAGAGGCGCTCTTCGATCAGCTTCTCCTGCACGGTCCGGCCATCCGGATCGAAGCAGGAGTACTCGAAGTGCTTCTCGAACTCCAGGTCCACGTTGTCCTTGCCGCCGCGGTTCTTCTCGACCGTGGCCACCACCCAGTCCCGGAAGCGCTGCGCCTGGTACGGGTTGAACTCGATGTTGACCTTCGCAACGATGTGGTACTTCTCGTTCAGGATCAGGATGATGTCCGCCTCGTAGTTGATCGCGGACGAACCGCGCAGGTGGTGGTTGCGGAGGCGGGACGCCTTGAGCCCCTCCTTGTCCGCGGCCACGATCGCGATCAGCGGAACCTCCTCGGAGAGTGCCACGTCCTTGAGCCCGTTGACCACGTAGGTGACCTTCTCGGTCTCCGTGGGCGGCTCGGGGATCACCGGGACCTTCTGGAGGTAGTCGACGAAGACCACCAGCGGGCGATCGTTCGAGAGCGCGTGGTGCTGCTGGACCAGCTGGCGAAGGTTCTCGACCGTCGATCCGGTCTGCGAGCCGCGGAGGAGGAACAGCCCGTCGCCGTACCGCCCGATCCGTTCGAGCGCCGGCCGGAGGCGCGGGTTCGACACCAGCTGATGGCCGGGCTCGCCCTCGGCCATCCAGCTCCCCAGGATCTCGCGCCGAACGTCCTGGATCTTGATCGCGCCGGTCGTCTGCGGCAGATGCGCCAGCGCGGATTCGAGGGCGATCAGCCGGTTGAGCAGGTACTCCTCGTCGTGCTCGAAGCAGATGTAGAGCACGTTGGCGAGACCGCCGGAGACGATGTTGCGCGCCATCTGGAGCGCCATGGTGGTCTTGCCGGTGCCCTGCGCGCCGCCCACCAGCAGCATCTCGCCGGGCCGGATCCCACCGCCGATGGTCTTGTCGAGCGGCGTGAACCCGAGGGGCACCGGCTGGTAGCGGCCCACGTCGCCGGTCGAGATCCGGTCGTTCAGGGTGACCAGGATGTCCAGCGCGGACCGTGGACGCATGGAGCCACCGTCGGCCTCGACCCGCCACGTCTCCTGGGTCACGCTGCCACCGTCCAAGGGCTCGGGCGCGCCGGGCGCGCCGGGGGGCTGTGTGGTCGTCTCCACCTGGTCATCACCTCCGGCCGAAGCCACGCCCGGTTCGGATTGTGGCCCGATCCGAACCGTCGCCCGATCATAGCATCCGGCCCATGGCCCTCAGCACGGGTGGAGCCCCGGCGCACCGGTATCCGCGGTCAGCCGATCGGCATGGCCGCGAGCGCCTCCCAGTAGCGGACGATCGTGCGGATCCCGCCCTCGTAGTTGTCCAGGCGCATGGACTCGTTCGGGGCGTGGGCCTGGTCGTCCGGCGGAGTGAACCCGAGCAGCACGACCGGGAGTCCCAGGATCGTTTCGAACGAGGCGGCGACCGGCACGGACCCGCCTTCGCGGATGTACACGGGCTCGGTCCCGAACGCGTCGCGGAGACACGCGGCGGCCGCGCGCGTGGCCGGGTGATCGATGGGCGTCAGCGACGGGCGCCCGGTGTTGATGAGCCGCACCTCGACACGCACTCCGGCCGGCGTGAGCGCCTGCACGCGCTCGCGGACGAGCCGGAAGACGCGTTCGGGATCCTGGTCCGGCACGAGCCGGCAGCTGATCTTGGCGTGGGCGTGGGCCGGGATGATCGTCTTCGCGCCTTCGCCCTGGAACCCACCCCAGATCCCGTTCACCTCCAGCGTCGGCCGCGCGCCCCGGCGCTCGAGGGTCGTGTAGCCTGCCTCGCCCCAGAGCGCGTCGACCCCGATCGACGCCCGGTACTCGTCCTCGTCGAACGGCAGCCGGGCCAGTTCCGCGCGGTCGCGCGGGCTCAGGGGCCGCACGTCGTCGTAGAAGCCGGGGACGTCCACGCGACCGCCGGCGTCGTGCAGTCCGGCGATGATCTCGGCGAGAACGGTGGCCGGGTTGCGCACCGCGCCGCCGTACCCGCCCGAGTGCAGGTCGAGCCGGGGCCCCGTCACGTCGATCTGTGCGTACATCATGCCGCGGAGCCCGACCGTGATCGCCGGCAGGTTCCCCTCGAAGAAGCCAGTATCGCTGATGACCGCAAGGTCGGACGCGAGCCGGCCCGCGTTGTCAGCCAGCCACCGGTCCAGGTGCTCGGAGCCCGATTCCTCCTCGCCCTCGAACACGTAGCGGAGGTTGACGGGCAGCCGGCCGCGGGTTGAAAGCCAGGCCGCGGCCGCCTGGACGTGCAGGTGGACCTGCGCCTTGTCGTCGGCTGCGCCACGCGCATAGACCCGCCCGTTCTCCACCCGGGGATCGAACGGAGGCTTCACCCAGAGGTCGAGCGGGTCGACGGGTTGCACGTCGTAATGGCCGTACACGAGGACCGTCGGGGCGCCCTCCGCGTGCAGCCAGTCGGCGTATACGACCGGCTGCCCCTCGGTCTCGGCGACCTCGACGTGCTCCAGCCCGGCATGGCGCAGGCGGTCGGCCAGGAACTCCGCCGCGCGACGGCAGTCCGCCGCGTGGTCGGGAAGCGTCGAGATGCTCGGGATCCGCAGGAACTCGACGTAGTCGGCGAGCCGCGCGTCGCGGGTCTCGACCAGGCGCGCTTCGAGGTCGGCGAAGGTGCTTGCCATGCCGCGTGGTCCTCCTGTACGTGCTGAGGCGGGCCCCCTGGCCCGCCTCACTCGCCATGTACCGGTCTCTGGCCGGTGCGGCCTCGCGACGGCCGGTTGATCGCCCGCCTACGCGGGCGAAGGTGACGGCGCCGGCGCCGGGCCGGACGGCGTGGAGCCGTCCGCGGGGAGCCGGTGGTCCGGCGTCAGCACGCCGATGGGCCGCGGCGTCGGGCCGCCCTGCTCCTTCCGCGGGTCGGGCAGGTCGGCGAAGATCTGCTCGAACTCGGCGTGGTCGAGCGTCTCCTCGGCGACGAGGCGCT
>JAJYNP010000378.1 GCA_021786265.1 Chloroflexota bacterium | reverse complement strand
CCCGGCTCCCGGTCGATCTCGAGTCGCGTCAAGGTCTCGCGGAACGCGCGAGCTGCCCTCGGCACCGCGTCAACGGACATGACCGAACCGTATCTCCGAGGGGCTCTACCTGTCAAGCATGTCAAGTCGGCCGCACCGCATGAGTGGCAGGTGACCGGCGTTTTCGTGACGAGCGATCACGCTCGACCTCAGTCGCACAGCTCCACTGCTCGGCGGCCTTCCGGGATTCGCTCGGCCTGCTGGCCCAGGGGCGAGACCTCGATGCCGCGCGGGCGCGTGCCAGTGCGCGAGGTTCCCGAGCGACGAGGGTGATGGTCAAAGTCAATCGTCTTGTCTCACATCAGGAAAAGCGACATGCGAGCGGACGAGGTGGGCGCGGTCTCTGAGTTCCGGCTCGACGCCTCCGAGGCCATCGCCATCGTCGAGAACAAGGGTGGCGTCGCCAAACGCGATGACACGACCTCCGAGCCGGTTCGATGCCAGCCGGGGCGCTGCGCCCGCCAGAACCCAAAGTGCGCTCCGCTCGTCCGCTGGGCGCGGTGGCGAGAACTCGACGACATTGGCGCGCAGGAGGGGACTTGTCGAAGCGCCTTGGACCTTGATCGCCGGGGAGTGCCGTCGCCAGTTCTCGAGCGCGATCTCGTTCCCCACCAGCCGAGGTCGCGCGTGACCCTCGATGACGATGGCGGCGCCGACAGGCGACCCGTATTGGGCCCTGATCCGACAGCCGCGCAGCAACCCCTCGGCATGGTCGCGAAAGGTCACGAGGCCGGAGTAACCCTCGAAGTCGACGTCCTCAAATGATGGGTCGGCTAGGGCCGCACTCACGAGAACCGTGTCGATCCAACCACCTTCCCAATGTCCGCCGGTTCCAGAGTCCCGGACCTCGAGTCCCATCAAGATGCGACAGTCGCGGAACGTCGGTGTGGCACCGCCGCAGACGACTGTAACGGGCGACCGAAAGCCCAGATGCTCGCATCCAAAGAACTGCGGTGCCGTGCCGGGGCCCGTCACCATGAGACCGCTGCGGCTGGTCTCGAATGTCACCCGCTCGAACGTCGTGGAACCCGCCTCGACGATGACGATCGGCCGGGGATCGTCGCTCCCCTCGCCCGGCCGCAGGCCATTGACACGGACCCAGTCCGCATCGTGGATTGTCAGGCCGATAACATGGCCGCGGGACGCCGTGACGCGAATCGGCTCATCAGGGACGACGTGGACGATCGCCTCCCCGCCGCCATCGCGTCGGATCTCGACATCCCGTTCGAGCAAGAAGCCATGCGCGTAGCTGCCGGGGCGGACGAGAATCTGGTCCCCGTCACGCGCCACCGCCAAGGCGGCGTTGATGGTCGGATAGGCGCCCGGATCGCGAGATCCGACGATGAACGTCCGTCCACCGGCGACGAAGACCTCAGCGGGGGCGAACTCAATGCCCGCCCGCGAAGCACGCGCGGCGAGGGTTCGCTCGGCAAGCTTGCTCGCGACCGTCAGCCCGGCGCCCGGCGCCTTGATCAGGGCGCTTGAAGCCTCGTGGGTCATTGGCCGCTGGCCCGCTGCGCGTCGGGCATGACCAGACCCGCAAGACGAGCACCAGCCGAGACGATCTGCGTCCGTAGGTCCGCCTCGTCCTCAGCGAGCGGGTCGCCGCCGACTTCCCAGCCCTCCCGGATCTCGCCGAACAGCCGGAACAGCGGATCGGTCTCGATGGCCTCGGTCAGCCGCACGAGCTCGGTGAACCGCCAGCGGATCTGGGCGATCTTGCGGATCGTGCGGACGAGGCGCGAGGCGACGTCCTCGCCCGTGATCGCCTCGGGCCGCGCCGCTTCACCCCCAACGATTCGCCGGATCGCATCGGCGTCGCGGGCTTCATAGGCGGCGTTGAGCTTCGCCATCAGCCCGGTCCGCCTGGCGCGCTCCTCGTCGTCGGTTGCAAGGTCGGGGTGGATGCTCTTCGCCGCCTGGCGATAGAGATCGTTCAGCTCCAGCGACGGGCCGGTCCCGCCTGGGGCCCCCTCCGCGTCTGTGGTCGGGGACCTATCTGCCTCCTCGCCGGCTCGCGCAGACTCGGTCGCGAGGGCCGCTGCCGCGGCGGCCTTCGCATAGGCGGCTGGCGTGTCCTCGGCGAGTGCGACCCGCCGCGCGATCTCGGCCTCGAGTCGGTCCAACTCGGCGTAGAGGGGGGCGAAGCGGTGAAGGTAGTGGGCACGGAACCGAGCGAACTCGGCGCCGGTCGTCGCGAACTCCGTCTCCTTCGTCGCGAGCTGCTCTGTCAGTTCGGCGAGCAGGCGCTCCTGTCGGTCAAGCTCCTCGGCCTCGGGCGTCCTGAACAAATGAACCTCAGTCATTGACGCATCATGGCGCACTCAAGCGAGCGCCGTCACTGCGCCCGCGTCACCCGACAGGCCGGCCGCTTCGATACTCCCGCCATGGCACCGGCGGCGCCTACCTGCGGCTATGGCGTCGAGAACTCCGGAGAGCGATGATCACGGACACCGCCACGAGGCCGACAGCAGAGGCATGATGCGCGCTGACGGAGGAGTCATGAAGCAGGAACGACTGCCCGGTCACTGGTGGTTGCCCTCTGCACCGGAACGACGCGTAGCCGGAACGCTTGCATACGAACCCGACGGCCATCCCGAGCTCGACCTGATGGAGACGTTGTCCAACGACCCGGCATCGATCGAGAGCTCGGTCGTGCTTGGTCTCTCTGTGGACGCAGAGCCGGTGACGGTCGAGGTTGAATTCGAGACGAACCGCCCGTCAATCCACACCCGCCAAGGGCATAGGGTCGTTCGTCAGGCAGTCGCCGTCCGCCGCGCGATCGTTGGCGCACACCTGCCCTCCGAGGCCGACCGTCGGTTCGCGCGGCTGTCGGTCGAGTTCACGGATCTCCTTTCTTGGACCGGATGGCGTGGACCAGAGGATGACTGGGATGGCGGCGTGCGTTCCATCCGCTATGTCGAGCCCGAGGAGTTCAAGGCCGACACCGACTGGGGCGTGCTTCGACTTCGGCACTCATGGGCCGTAGATGGCGATGGGATATCGGTCAGGTCGATTCGAGTTGGCGCAGGCTTCGTCTGCGAGCGAGAGTCGGCCGCAAGCATCGAAACGTGGCTGGATGAAGTCGTTCGGCCTCTCCGGGACTTCATGTCAATCGCCACCGACCGAGCGAACCAGGTCGAGGCCGTCACCGTCGAATGGGCCGAACGCGAACCGTACGCCGGCTCATCTACGCCCCGACATCGATCGAGCTACCCCCACGGACAGCGTACTGGTTCGAGTTCCCGTTTAGGAACTGCCACGAAATAACTTGACAATTGGGGCCAGGTTCGGTATGCTCCGGGGGTGATCGATGAGGCCGCCATCGCGACGCGTTACGGGGCGCTGTCGGCGGCCCTCGACG
>JAJYNP010000069.1 GCA_021786265.1 Chloroflexota bacterium | reverse complement strand
GCCTGGTCGGACGCCCTGGCGGGCCTCGGCGCCTACACCCATGACGTGTCGCTCGACAACGGCTGGGAGAACCTCGGACCGACCACCGCGGTCAGGCACAGCACGGTCGCCCCGGTGGCCGTCCCGCTCGTGCTCGGCCAGCCCTCGACGATCCAGCACGTGTTCCTGATCGACCGCGAGAACCGCACCTACGACCAGGTCTTCGGCGACGTCAGCAAGGGCAACGGGGACCCGAGCCTGGCGCAGTTCGGCGCCACGGACACGCCCAACGCGCATGCCCTGGCCAGCCGGTTCGGGCTCTTCGACAATTTCTACGATCCGTCCACGCTCTCGGCGGACGGGCACAACTGGTTGCTCCAGGCGAACGCCAACGACTACCTCGAGAAGGAGTTCGGCGCCTTCTGGCGCAGCTATCCGGCGCTCGGCGCGGATGCCCTGGCCTACCAGTCCGACGGCTTCCTCTGGAACGCCGCCGAGGCGGCCGGCAAGACGGTGCAGGATTTCGGCGAGTATGCGAACTTCCAGAACCTGCCGCTGACCGGCTACCCCACCTGGAGCCAGTGGTACAAGGACGCCCAGATCCTCGAGCACAAGGCGACCGGTCCGCTCCCGATCCCCGAGGCCAAGTACACCAGCTGGTCGGACCTGCTCTCGGTCAACGCGATCGTGGATCCGCTGTTCCCCACCTTCGATCTCGACATCCCCGACCAGTACCGCGTCGACGTCTGGCAGCAGGCCTTCGCCCAGAGCGAGAAGACGGGCAAGCTCGCCAACCTCACCCTCATCGCCCTGCCCGACGACCACACGGCGGGCCTGAGCGCGGGCGACCCCTACCCGGTCGCCGAGGTCGCGGACAACGATCTCGCCCTCGGGCGCATCGTCGACACCATCTCGCACAGCCAGTTCTGGAAGTCCAGCGCGATCTTCGTGGTGGAGGACGACAGCCAGAACGGCGTGGACCACGTGGATGGCCACCGGGCCCCGGCGCTGGTCATCAGCCCCTGGGCCAACAAGGGGACGGTCAACGACACGTACTTCACCCAGCTCAACCTGGTGAAGACGATCGAGCAGATCCTGGGCCTGCGGCCCATGAACCAGATGGACCGGGCCGCGGAGCCCATGTTCAATGCCTTCACCAGCAAGCCGGACTTCCGGCCCTACACCGCGGTGCCCAACAAGATCCCGCTGACGCTCGGGATCACGAGCAGTGCGGCGCAGGTCCCGGCCTCCCTGCGGCCCCTCTATCAGCAGTGGCAGGCGTGGAGCACCGAGCAGCACTTCGGCGGCTCCGCGCCGGCGCCTGACGTGGCCAACCCGGCGCAGCTCAACCGCCTCGACTGGTACACCAGCCACGGATGGACCGTGCCGTACCCGGGCGATGCGACGATCCTCGCGCCGGACCAGGTGCCCGGCGGAACCACGGGAGGTGACAACTAGGCCGACCGGGCGCGTGACCGGAGCCGGGCGGGGGCGGCTCCGGTCACGCGTCTTGCGACAGCTCGCGGCGGCGACGTGCTGGATGCGAGCGGGAGGTGGATGCGGGAATGGTCGAGCGCGGGGTGGTTGGCAGGCCGTGCGCTCTGGCGCAGCCCGTGCTCGGCGGTGAGTCGGCTCGGTGGCACGGCATCAACCCGTCCGCCGGGCGAGCCTGGCGCGTGGGTGCGATGAGCGCGCCGCTGAGCCGGGTCCTCGGCCCCGGTCGGAGCATCTGAGATGCCACACGCCGCGGTCAGCCCGCTGACCGCGCTGGGCCTCGGGGCTCTGCGGATGCTCTCCCGCCGCGCTCGCGACTGGGAGGTCGTGGAGCTTGCGGAGGCGCTCGACGTACGCGCGGACCGACTGGCCGAGGTCGTCGGCCGGCTCGCGGTGGCGGGGTGGGTCCACCTCACGCGCCGCGCGGGGCGCCTGACCTACCGCTATGCCGATCCGCGCCCGATTCCCACGCTCGGCGAGGTGATCGCCGCGATCGACGGCGCCGGCGCGGCTGATGACTGCGCGCTCGGCCTGGGTCGCTGCGGCGGATTGACAGGCGGCCCCACCTGTGGTGCGCACCACGGATGGCTGCGCCGGCTCAACGCCAGCGCCCTCCTCGCCCTATCGCTGGTCCCGCCGCAGGCGACGCGAACGCGGCTGCCGGATCCCTGGCACGACGAAGCCGAGCGCGACGAGGATCACGCGACCCCGGCAGGGATCGTCCCGGATGCCGCGGACCCCGCGGTCGCGGCGTCGGCGGCGTGGACGGACGGGCAGGCGGTTGCCGTCGGACATGCGGAGGGGAGCGCCGTCGGCATCCGTGGCCCCGGCCGCCGCGACGATGCTGGGGAGACCGCCCCATGATCAGCCGGCGGGCCCTGTTGCGAGCTGCGGTGGCGGCCGGCGCAGCGGCGACACTCGACGTCTGCGCCGGGTCGTCGCCGCGGGCGTGGCTGGGCGCCGCTGCGCTCAGGCGTCCCGCAGCAGTGGCCGCGCCGGTGACGCGCGCGGCGCCCCGGCCCGCTCCCGCCCCCTTTGCCGCACCACCGACCGTGCCGCGGCGCGCTGACCACCCGGCCCAGCGGGAGAACGCGCGGCCGGGGTCGCCGGATTGGTGGGCCGGCGCGTGCGGCACCGCGGCCGCCGAAGGCTACCTCTCGACGGCGTCCGTGGCGCCCGGGGAGCGCGCCACACTGCACGTCGCGAGCGGCTCCCGCACGGTGGACGTGGCCTGGTATCGGCTGGGCTGGTACGGGGGAGCCGGTGGTCGTCTGGTGCGCCGGGAGCGCCTGCGCGTGGCACCCGCGGGCCCGCTCCCGCCGCCCTCGTCTCTCGGTCTCGTCGAGGCCGGCTGGCCGGCGGCCACGGAGCTCGAGCTCGACAAGAGCTGGACGAGCGGCATGCACCTCGCGGTGCTGCAGGCGGCCGATGGAGGCGACGTCGGGTACGTCCCGTTCGTGGTCCGGCCACCCACCGACGCGAGCCGCGCGGACCGGGCCCCGGTCCTGGTGGTGAACGCCGCCACCACCTGGCAGGCCTACAACTGCTGGGGCGGCAAGAGCCTCTACACCTACAACTCCTCGGGGGTGCCGATGCCCTGGGGGGCGCAGCAGGCGGCCCAGGTGAGCTTCGATCGCCCGCACGTGCTCGACCAGGGCGCGGGACTCCTCTTCTACTGGGAGCTCCAGTTCATCCGCTGGTGCGAGCGCCAGGGCCGCGACGTCGAGTACGCCGCCGACGTCGATCTGGTGCGCCACCCCGACGTCTTCGCCGGCCGCCGGCTGGTGGTCTTCCAGGGCCATCACGAGTACTGGTCGCGGGGCATGCGCGACGCGCTGGAGGGGCTCATCGCGGAGGGCACGAACGTGTGCTTCCTCTCGGCCAACGAGCTGTACTGGCAGGTCCGCCTGGACGACTCGCCGCTGGGGTCAGCCCGGCGGGGCACCTGCTACAAGGGAGGCCCCGAC
>JAJYNP010000216.1 GCA_021786265.1 Chloroflexota bacterium | reverse complement strand
CCCTGCGACGCCCACTCCCCAGAGGATGTACAGGTAGGCGGGCGTGTAGTCCGCAAAGCCGGCGTTCGCGTAGAAGCCGGACGGGCCGTAGTGGGCGAGCGTGAGGGCCCAGGAGGTGAAGCTGGAGATGTCGGTCGAGAAGCCGGAGCCGGGGAACAGGACGTATGCGATGATGAGCCGGAGAGCGAGACCGGCGAGCAGGAGCAGCGCGATGGGGGGAATCCCGGCCCCGGCGCGCGTCGACTCTCCCGGCGCTCCGAGGCCACGTTCGGACCCACCCGCCGAAGGCGATCGCACCAGGGAACGGGCCTCCTGACGAGCGACGAGGTGCAGGGCAGTATAGCAACGGACACCGGGCGAACGGTCCCGCGCAGCGACTCCGGGCCGTTCGGCCGGCACGCCGACCACACCACTCCACTGCCGGTCGACGGCCCCCGCTCGCCCGCCGGCGCGCGGCTGTCCGCGTTGCCGTCGTGGCGCATCGGGGCCGGGCTGGTCGCGCTCGCGGCCGTCGTGTACGTCGCCTCGGACGCGCTGCACGTCAACCTGTACAACCACTTCGTCTGGCAGGCCGAGGCGTGGCTCCACGGGCGACTCGCCATCAGCTATCCGGTGAGCACGGGGCCGTACCAGAACTGGTTCTTCCAGGACGTCCTGCCCGATCCCGGCCACCCCGGCCTCGGGATCCTCCCCTTCCCGCCGCTCCCCGCCCTCGTGCTGCTGCCGTTCGTGGCCGTCATGGGGCTGGCAACTCCCTCGTCGCTGGTCGCCGCGCTGCTGGCGGCGGTGGACGTCGGCCTGGCGTGGCGTCTCCTCCGCCGCGTGGCCGCCGATCGCGGCGTGGCCGTGGCGGCAACCGTCTTCTTCGCGTTCGGGACCGTGGCCTGGTACGCCGCCGCCATCGGCTCGACATGGTTCATCGCACACGTGGTGGCACTCGGGCTCTCGCTGCTGGCGGTGACCGTGGCGCTCGACGGCGACGTCGCGACGCGCGGAGACGCGGGAGGGCCCGGGCGATCGGATGCGGCGACCCCACCCACAGCGGGTGGTTCCTGGCACGCCGTTCGTGCCCTGCTCGACCGCCGTGCCTTCGCCGCCGGCATGCTGCTCGGCCTTGCGGCCCTCTCGCGCCTGACGGTGGCCTTCGGCGCGCCATTCACGGTGCTCGTGGGCTCGGGGACGTGGCGGTCGCGACTGGTCTCCACGGGCATCGGGGTCGCCATCCCCCTCGTGGGGCTGGTCCTCTACAACCTCGCCTCGACGGGCCAGGTGTTCAACCCCGCGTACAACGCCATCGCCCGGATCGAGTACCACCCCTTGCCGGCGCTCTACCATGCCGGCTGGGGGGTGGAAGACCTCCGGTACATCCCGCAGAACCTGGTGTTCTCCCTGTTTCACCTGCCCGACGTCCGGCCCGAGTGCGGCCTGGCCCTGCTCAATCCAACCTGCGGCACCGTGCAGCCCGACCCGATCGGGATGGGACTGCTCCTGACCAGCCCGGCCTACCTGCTCGCGATCCCGGCGCTCCGGTGGATCCGCAGCAACCGCGTCGTGGCCGGGGCCGCGCTGGCCACCCTCCTGGTGGCCCTGGCGGACCTGGCGCACTTCAGCCAGGGGTGGGTGCAGTTCGGCTGGCGCTTCAGCAACGACTTCGCCCCGTTCGCGCTGGTGCTGGTCGCCCTGAGCATGGCGCGGCGGGGCCTCGACCGCTGGGTCCTGCTCCTGGTGGGCCTGTCCGTGCTGATCAACCTGTGGGGCGTGTACTGGGGCCTGGTGCTCGGATGGTGAGCGGGTTCGTGACCTTCGTGGTCGCGCTGGGCCTGTACTGGCCCACGATCATGCCCGGGGTCGGATTCTGGGACACCGCGGAGTTCCAGACGGTCGGACCCGTGCTGGGGATCGCGCACCCCACGGGCTTTCCGTCGTACGTGCTCCTGACGTGGGCCGCCAACATCCTGCTGTCGCCGTTCGGCGAGACCGCGTTCCGGATCAACCTGTTCTCCGCGATCCTGGTCGCGGGGGCGGCCGGCCTGGTGGCGGCAACCATCCACCGGCTGACCGGGCGTTCGATCCCCGCCGTGGGTGGCGGCCTGCTGCTCGCCGTGTCCTCCATTGCCTGGTGGACCGCCGAGCGCGCCGACCCGCACGCCTTGCACCTGTTCCTGTCCATGCTGCTGCTGTATCTGCTGGTCGCGTGGACGCAGCGCGTGCGCGAGGTCGATCCGCGACGCGCCGGGCTGCCCGACCGGACCGCGGACCGCCTGCTGCTGGCGGCGGCGGCGGTCTTCGCCGTGGCGCTGGGGAACCACGCCCTCACGGTGCTCCTGGCCCCGGGCATCCTTGTGCTGCTGCTGGCGGTCCAGCCCCGGCTCTTCGTCCGCCGGCTCCGCCTGGTCGCCGCCTGCGCCGGCGTGATCCTGCTCGTGACGGTCCTGCTGTACGCGTACATCCCGATCCGCGCGTCGATGAACCCGCCCCTCGACTACGCCCGACCGACGACGCCTGCCCGGTTCGCCTACCTGGTGCTGGGGCTCCAGTTCAGCGGGCTGCTCCAGAATCCGTTCGCGGGCGGGTTGGGTCCGGTCCTGGACTTCTTCGCGACGAACCTGAGCATGGCCGTCCTGGTGCTCGCGCTGGCCGGGTTCGTGCTCGCGCTGACCGGGTTCGGCCGGCTGCGCGGCGTGGGGATCCCCGTCGCACTGCTGACCGTCACCTGGTTCGTGCTGGTCACCGTGTTCGCCCGCGCCTACAACGACGGGTTCCCCGATCGCTACTACCTGGTCCCCGTCGCGATCCTTGCCCTGTGGGCCGGCGTCGCGGCCGCGCTGGCCTGGGATGCGGTCGCCGGGGGAGTGATCCGGCTGTGGCACCGGGGCTTCCCGCTGCCGCTCCGGCTCGTCGCGATCCTGGTCGCGGCGGTCGTCGTGGTGGCCCTGCCCGCGCAGCGCGCCATGGCGGGCCGGACGGAACAGACCGGCGCCGCCGGCAACCAGGGCGCGCAGTGGCTCGACGCCGCCTATGCGATCCTGCCCCGCGATGCCGTCGTCATCTCGTGGTGGAGCTACTCCACGCCGCTCTGGTACGGGCGCTGGGTCGAGGGGCGCCGGCCGGACGTCCAGATCGTGGACGACCGGACCCTGCTCGACGACGGATACGACACGGTGCAGAACGCGATCCGCCATTTCGAGGCCCTCGGCCGGCCGATCTACCTGATCCGGCAGCCCCAGCAACTCGCGTCACTCGCGTCCCAGTATCACCTCGTGCAGCATGACACGATCCCCGGCTACAGCCCGCTCTGGGAGCTAGTGCGATGACACCGACCAGGGAGCGCCTCCCGGCGTTCTCCTACTTCTTCCCGGCCCATGACGAGGCGGACAACATCGAGGAGCTCGTCGCCGAGGCCCTGGAGGCACTCCCCGGGCTGGCCGAACGCTTCGAGATCA
>JAJYNP010000062.1 GCA_021786265.1 Chloroflexota bacterium | reverse complement strand
GGGCGGCGTCAGGCGGCCGGGGCAAGGAGACCGACCGGATCGAGTGTCCGACCGGCCGCGGTGGGCTCGAGCCCCTCGACGATCCACCGCCGATCGCGATGCCGGTAGACGAGCGCGAGACGGGCCGCCTCGGTGAGTACCTCGAAACAGGTGCGCGGCCCAAACGCGGCTGGATAGGCCGCCGACTCGTCGCGGACACGGGTTACCGCCAGCACGTGCAGTTCTTCGCGCGCCAGTCGGATCGCACGCGGGCGACCATCGAACCAATCGCAGCGCACCTGGACCTCGAGCGGGGAGACGCGGATCATGGACATCGGTCGGCTCCTTCCGGGGCGATTTCGTCTCTCCGTTCCCACAGGGCACGTCGGCGGCGGGAGAACATCTGTTCTGTTGTGCCGTATCTAACCAGAACAGATGTTCGATGTCAAGGTCCGGCCACAGACGACCTGGCCGGCCACAGGCGCTGTCGGCCACAGACGAGCTGGCCGGCGAACGGGTTGGCCGTGGCGCCTGTTGCGACGACGTTGTCACGCGCGCCGCTGCCGGTCATGCGTGCGGCGTGTCGGCCCGTCGGGCGGGCGCGTCTCGGTCAGCGTCTCGCGTGCCGTGCGGCCGGGACGTGCATGTGGCGGTGCTGGCGCCGGGCGCGCTGGCGCCGGCGGCGCTGCGCGATCTCGGGGCGGTGCTGGCGCCGGGCGCGCTGGCGCCGGCGGCGCTGCGCGATCTCGGGGCGGTGCTGGCGCCGGGCAGCGCTGCGCGATCTCGGGGCGGCGCACCGTTTCGCACATCATGTCGACGAACGGCGACCTGCCCGCAGTGTGGGTCGCCAGCGACGATGATGTCAGGGCAGGGCTCCTGCGCCACCGCGCACGGGATGCCGCACGCCAACAGGCCCTCGGCCGCGCGCCGTGGTGCGAGCGGGCGCTGCACTGCGCAATCGGGACTTCACCTGTGTACTTCACGTGCGATTGCGGCACACGGCCCCCACTTGGGGGCACACGGCCCTCGCTTGGGGGGCCCTCGCTTGGGGCGCACGGCCCTCGCTTGTGGCGCACGGCCCTCGCTTTTGGGGCACGGCCCTCGCTTGTGGCGCACGGCCCTGACTCAGGCCCGCCCCTGGCTCACCGCGCCGATTCGAACCCGGCCGCACGCGACGCGCGGTTGGGGCCCCGCGCGGGTCAGCCGCGGCGCGACCCAGCGAGTCCCACTCCCGACCAGCCGCCCGACCCCGGGAAGCCACCTCATCCGGTGCCGAGTGGCGGCTTCGGGTCGTCGTCGCGCAGCCGGTCCGGGTCACGTTCGAACGGCTCCGGCACATCGGCGTCCAGCAGACGGGCCCTCGTCAGCGCCCTCGCCCCGAACCGTCGACGGATCGCATCGACCGCCTCGACCGCCCGCCGCCGCCGATCCTCGTCGGCCGCGGCGAACAGGGCGAGCTGCGAGGGCGCACCGAGATTGCGGGCCGCCACCCCGAGCAGCCGCACCCGCACCCCGTGCAGCAGTGGCCGCGCCAGCTCGACCGACGTCCGCCAGATCGGATCGGCCAGATCGGTCGGCTCGGCCAGTACCCGCTGTCGCGTGTGCGTCGAGAACTCGCTGTCGCGCACCTTCACGGCGACCGTGCCGGCCCGCAGCCCGGCCGCGCGCAGCCTCGCAGCCACTCCCTCCGAGAGCCCCAGCAACGTGCGCTCGATCACCTCCCGATCGCTCGTGTCCACCTCGAACGTGTGCTCGTGGCTGATCGACTTCGCATCCTGAGGCTCGGCAACCGCGGAGGGGTCGATCCCGCGGGAGCGCTCGGCAAGCTGGGCCCCGTGCTCACCGAACCGCCGCCGCAGCGCGTCCGGGGGGATCGCCGCCAGGTCACCGATCGTGCGCACCCCGAACTCGGCGAGCGCAACCCGTGTCTTCTCGCCGACACCCCAGAGCCTGGCGATCGGGAGCGGCGCGAGGAACGCCGCCTCCTCTCCCGGCGCGACCACGACGAGCCCATCCGGCTTCCGGAGGTCCGATGCGACCTTCGCGACGAGCTTGGTGGTGGCGACGCCGACGGACGCGGTCAGCCCGAGCTCCGCGCGGATGGCCGACTTGATCGACGCCGCGATCGCCTCGGGCGGCCCGAAGAGCGCCTCCGAGCCGGTCACGTCGAGGAACGCCTCATCGATCGAGAGCTGCTCCACGCGCGGCGTGTAGCGGCGCAGGATCGCCATCACCTGCCGGCTGACAGCCGCGTACTTCGGGCCGTCCACGGGCAGAAAGACCACGTCGGGACAGAGCGCCGCCGCTGTGCGGAGGGGCATCGCCGAGTGCACTCCAAAGCGGCGCGCCTCGTAGGACGCCGCGCTCACGACGCCGCGCTGATCCTGCCCGCCGCCCCCGCCGACGACAACCGGCCGCCCGCGCAGCTCGGGATGATCGCGTTGCTCGACGGCCGCAAAGAACGCGTCGAGGTCCACGTGGAGGATCGAGGCCGGGTGCATGGTGTCTATCATCGTGCGAGTCCATCCCGAGGGCACCCACACGCGAAAAGGGCCGCACGACGTCGGACCCGCTCGCAGGCGAGGATCTTCCAGGCCTCCAGCCAGATCCGCTCGGTCGCCGAACGGCTGCGCTCGCGGCTCGCCGTCGAGCGCGCATGGTTTGCACTTGCCCTGCTGCTAACGACCGGGCTGGCGCTGCTCCTGCGTTTCTACGACCTGTCGCGCAATCCTCCCGACCTATTCGAGGACGAGCTTGCCGGCGCCGCATCCGCCTGGTCGATAGTCACCACGGGCCACGACGTCGGAAGGACGGTACTCCCGTTCCTCACCACCCAACTCGAATTAAAGCAGCCGCTCTACCGCTTCTCGACCGTACCGTTCCAGTGGCTGCTCGGGCACGACACTCTGGCAGTCCGCCTCGCTGCGGTAGTCTTGCCCGTCGCGACGGTGCTGCTGACGGTCTGGCCTGCCCGTTCGCTTGCTCAGAGTCGGGGCGAGCAATTGCTCGCAGGCCTTCTGATGACCGTCCTGCCGTGGGCCGTTCATCTCGGGCGCGTCGGGTGGGAGCCTGCCTGCTGCGCTCCCGTTTACGTTGGGTGGCCTGGGGCTCCTCTGGACCGGTATCGATCTGCGCAGGGCTGGCCGAATCGTCGCCGGGTCGATCGTGCTTGCGGTCGGAGCGTACACATACCAGCCCGCGCTGCTCATCAATGTGCTGCTCGCGGGGTGGACTCTTGTGGTGATGCCGCGCCGTCTCGACAGACAGGAGCTCGCGGCCGTCTTGGTCGGCGCCCTTGCGGCGTTGCTTGTCCTCCTTCCATATGGCCTCGCCGCCCGCGATCCCCTCTTCTTGCGGCGCGCCGAATGAATGCGCGCGCCGAGGCGCCACACGCCCGGTTGCGGCGGTCCCCGCAAGGCGCCGCCGGGCCGCGTCTCAGCCCTTGGGCTCGACCACCACCGTCACCTCAGGC
>JAJYNP010000147.1 GCA_021786265.1 Chloroflexota bacterium | reverse complement strand
TCCAGTGAGCCAGGGCGGATGGCGGTGCCCATCCGCCCTGCTTTGAGTCCCGCCGTCACCGCCGACGGCACGCACGAGAGCCATTGACGCAGGCATGAGCGACCGGATCAGGATCCTGATCGTGGATGACATCCCGGAGACCCGGGAGCATCTCGCGAAGCTGCTCGGCTTCGAGTCCGACATGGAGGTGGTGGGAGCCGCCGAGTCGGGCCCGGAGGCACTGGAGCTCGCCCCGCGGCTGACCCCCGACGTGGTCCTGATGGACATCAACATGCCCGGCATGGACGGGATCGTCACCAGCGAACAGCTGACCGCGCGGGTCCCATCGGCGGCCGTGATCATGATGAGCGTCCAGGGCGAGGCGGACTACCTGCGCCGCTCGATGCTGGCCGGCGCCCGCGAGTTCCTGGTCAAGCCGTTCAGCGCGGACGAGCTGACGACCTCCATTCACAAGGTCCACGAGCGGGAGCGCGAGAAGCAGGCGAGGACCGCCGATCGGGCCGAGGCGGCGGCATCCGCCGCGCACGCCGCGGAGGGCCGGCACGAGCCCACGGGCAGCGTGGTGACCATCTTCTCGCCCAAGGGCGGGGTCGGGCGCACCACCATCGCGGTCAACCTCGCGGTCGCGGCCGCGAAGCAGGGGCGGCGCGTGGCGCTCGTCGACGGCAGCCTCCAGTTCGGCGACGTCGCGGTGATGCTGAACCTGGACCCGCGGCACCGGTCGCTCGCCGACCTGGTCCCGGAGATCGCCGCCGGCGTGCCCGAGTCGGTAGAGACCGCGCTCGTCCGCCACGACACCGGGGTGGACGTGCTGCTCGCGCCGCCCACGCCCGAGACCGCGGAGCTCATCACCCCCGCCTACATGCGAGGGGTCCTGGAGCGGCTGCGCGAGGACCACGACCTGGTGGTGGTCGACACGCAGCCGGTGCTCAACGACATGGTCCTGGCGACGCTCGACGTCGCCGACCGCATCGTGGCGGTCCTGACCCTCGAGATCACGAACATCCGCAACCTCCGGGTCTTCCTGGAGGTCGCGCGGCAGCTTGGCTACGACGACCGCTTGGACCTGGTGCTCAACCGGGCCGATTCCTCGCTCGGGATCCGGGTGGCCGATGTAGAGCGTTCGATCGGCAGGAAGGTGGACCATTCCATCGTCAGCGACGGCCGCAGCGTGGTGTACGCGCTGAACCGCGGCGTCCCGTTCGTCATCAGCAACCCCGAGGCGCAGGTGAGCCAGGACCTGGCCCACCTCGCCCGTGACCTCGCCGGCACCGGGGCCGAATCGCGCGAGGCCAACTCGTCGGCCGGCCGGTCCGCCCAGCGCCGGTCGATCTTCGCCTGGCGATGACCGCATCGCGAGCCTGAGGGAGCGCGCCAATGTCCCTGCTCAGACGTATCGAGAGCGCCCGACCCGCCAGCGGCGGGTCGCTCCCGGCGCCCACCGCGCCCGGCGCACCCACGCCGGCCGGCACGCCGCCGCAGCCCAACGGCAACGGGGCGCCCGCCACCCGCATCGTCCCGCAGGTACCCGTCCGCGAGTCGTTCCGCGACGTCAAGTTCCGGATCCAGAGCCGCGTGATCCAGGACCTGGACCCGAAGCTGGACCTCTCGAACCAGGTGGAGGTGCGGCGGCAGATCGAGGAGGTCTTCGGCAAGGTCGTCGACGAGGAGGGCCTGGCCCTCACGCGCGCCGAGCGCGTCCGCATGCTCGAGCAGATCACCGACGAGATCATCGGGCTGGGACCGCTGGAGCCGCTCCTCCGCGACGAGAGCATCACGGAAGTCATGGTCAACGGTCCGCGGCAGGTCTACATCGAGCGCTCGGGCAAGCTCGAGCTCACCAACGTGGTCTTCCAGAACGACGACCACGTGATGCGGATCATCGATCGCATCATCGCGCCCATCGGCCGCCGGGTGGACGAGTCGTCGCCGATGGTGGACGCGCGCCTGACCGACGGATCCCGCGTCAACGCCATCATCCCGCCGCTCTCGCTGGTGGGCCCGGTGCTGACCATCCGCAAGTTCGCCGCGTCGCCCTTCACGGTGGACGACCTGGTCCGGTTCGGCACCGCCACGCCGGAGATGTTCGACTTCCTCAAGGCGTGCGTGGAGGCGCGGCTCAACGTCTTCGTCTCGGGCGGCACGGGCTCCGGCAAGACCACCACGCTGAACGTGCTCTCGTCTTTCATCCCCAACGACGAGCGGATCGTGACCATCGAGGACGCGGCAGAGCTGCAGCTGCGCCAGGAGCACGTGGTCACCCTCGAGTCGCGGCCCCCGAACATCGAGGGCCGGGGCGCCATCCCGATCCGCGAGCTGGTGCGCAACGCGCTCCGCATGCGCCCGGACCGCATCATCGTGGGCGAGGTCCGGTCGGGTGAGGCGCTGGACATGCTGCAGGCCATGAACACCGGCCACGACGGCTCCATGTCGACGGGCCACGCGAACACGCCGCGCGACATGCTGTCCCGGCTCGAGACGATGGTCCTGATGGCGGGCGTCGAGCTGCCGCTGCGGGCCATCCGCGAGCAGATCGCGTCCGCGGTCGACCTGATCGTCCACCAGAACCGCCTGAAGGACGGCCAGCGCAAGATCGTGAACATCACCGAGGTCCAGGGCATGGAGGGTGATGTGATCGTGATGCAGGACGTGTTCGTCTTCGAGCAGACCGGCGTGGTGGACGGCAGGATCCAGGGCCGCCTGAAGCCGACCGGCATCCGGCCCAAGTTCGTCGAGAAGTTCGAGGTCGCCGGCATCCATCTGCCGCCGGGCCTCTTCGGCTTCACCTACTGATCGGGGGCAGGCAAGTGCGCGGGGAAACGGCGACATGAGCAACCCGATCCTGTTCGGGCTGGCCGCCGTCGCCGGTCTCGCCATCCTGCTCATCACGATCGGGCTGGCGGGGTCGCGCGGGTCGACCGTCTCCGAGCGCCTGGAGCGGTACGCCTCGGCGCGGACGGAGGAGGAGCGGAAGAAGGTCGGGGCGCCGTCGATCTCGGACATGATCCAGAACTCGGCCGCGATGGCGACCCTCAACCGGGGGATCGAGCAGCGCGACTTCGGCGCCAACCTGGCCCGCGACATCGCGCGCGCCGACCTCCGCCTGAAGGTCAGCGAGTACCTCGCCATCTGGGCGGGGGTCACGCTGGGGATCCCGCTCCTGATGATCCTGCTGAGCCCGTTCGTGCAGGCGTTCACCAGCCCGTTGTCGTGGGTCATCGGCGCGGTGGTCGGGTTCATGCTGCCGAGGTTCTGGCTGGGACGCCGCCGGGCCGGACGGCTCAAGGCGTTCAACGGGCAGCTGGCCGACACCATCACGCTGATCGCCAACGCGCTCCGCGCCGGCTCCTCGTTCCTGCAGGCCGTGGAGCTGGTGGTGCGCGAGACGCGCCCGCCGATCTCCACCGAGTTCGGGCGGGTCATCCGCGAGGTCAACCTGGGGCTGCCGTTCGACCAGGCCCTGGAGAACATGCTCCGGCGAGTCCGCTCGGACGACCTGGAGCTGATGGTCACGGCGATCTCGATCCAGCACCAGGTGGGCGGCAATCTGGCGGAGATCCTGGACTCGATCGCGTTCACCATCCGGGAGCGGGTCCGCATCAAGGGCGAGATCCGGACGCTGACCGCCCAGCAGCGGCTGTCGGGCTACGTGGTGGGCTTCCTCCCCTTCGGCCTCACCGGGATCCTGTTCCTGATCGCGCCGACGTTCATGCAGCCCATGTTCCGGAAGCCGCCGGAGCTGCTGGGGCTGCCGGCCGGCGTGATCGTGCTGTGCATCGCCGGCGTGGCGATGTTCCTCGGCTTCATGCTGATCCGCCGCATCGTCGACATCGAGGTCTGAGTCATGCCGATCCTGACGATCCTGGTCGGCGCCGTCCTGGCCCTGGGCATCCTCCTCGTCTTCGTCGGGATCGCCCAGTCGCAGCCGGTGGATCCCGTCCAGGCGCGCCTCACGCAGCTGGGCACCATGCAGGCAAAGAGCCTCGAGGAGCTCGAGCTCCAGGCGCCGCTCTTCGAGCGGACCGTCCGCCCGTTCGCCCGGCGCCTGGCGGGCATCGCCGAGCGGTTCACCAGCGCGACCCAGGCAGGACGCACTGAGAAGCGGCTGGCGATGGCCGGGCACCCCGGCAACATGCGCACCAGCGACTTCCTGGGGCTCAAGGTGGTGATCGCGCTGGCGCTGGCCGCCATCGCCTTCATCGTCTTCGGGATCCTGAGCGGCAACCTCCTGGAGGGCGTGCTGATCGCCGTCGCGGGCGCCGGCGTGGGGTATCTCGCGCCGGAGTTCTGGCTGGGCCGCCAGATCCGGCACCGGCAGAAGCTGATCCTGCTCGCCATCCCCGATGCCCTGGACCTGCTGACGATCTCGGTCCGTGCCGGCCTGGGCTTCGACGCGGCGCTCGGCAAGGTCACCGAGAAGATGGTGGGCCCGCTGCCGGAGGAGTTCCGGCGGGCGCTGGCGGAGATCCGGGTCGGCAAGGCGCGCCGGGAGGCGCTCCGCGACATCGTGGGGCGCACCGAGGTCCCGGCGCTCACCAACTTCATCGGCGCGGTGATCCAGGCGGAGCAGCTGGGCGTCTCGATCAGCAAGGTGCTCCAGGTGCAGTCCGAGCAGCTGCGCATCGAGCGGCGGCAGCGCGCGGAGGAGCAGGCGGCGCAGGCGCCGATCAAGATGCTGTTTCCGCTGGTGGGCTGCATCTTCCCGTCGCTCTTCATCGTGATCCTCGGACCGGCGCTCATCCTCATCGCGGTCAACCTGAACACCGGCGGCCGGTAGTCCGCCACGGGCGCGTGACCAGGACCGCTCCGGTGGCGCAGGCCCTCCAGCCGGCCGCCGTTGGCCAGCCGGTCGCCGTTGGCCAGCCGGTCGCCGTTGGCCAGCCGGTCGCCGTTCGCGTCGAGCGCACGGGCGAGGTGCTGGCCACCAACGTGCGGACGGCCCGCTCGCTCTGGGCCCGCTTCATGGGGCTGATGGGCCGCCCCGGCCTGGCGCCCGGCGAAGGGCTGTGGCTCCCGACCGACGCGAGCATCCACATGCTGTTCATGCGCTTCCCGATCGACGCGGTGTTCCTCACGCCGGCGGACGATGAGGGGCGCGCCACCGGGGACCGCACGGCTGGCGGGGACCGCGAGGTGGCCCCATCGCCCGACGCGCCCGACGGCCCTGCGTGGCGCGTGGTCGCGATCCGCGAGCGGCTGCGCCCGTGGACGGGCGTGGTCTGGTTCGTGCGCGGCGCGCGCGGCTGTCTGGAGCTCGAGGCTGGGGCGGCGGCACAGGTCGGGCTGCGCGCCGGGGACACGGTGCGGTTCGACACGCGCTCGGAGCGCAGTGCCACGGCCGGCGCGACGGTGGACGCGTAGCGGTCAGTTCGCCCCGGCGCGCCACCCCCAGTCGAGGCCGCGCAGGTCGGTCATCTCGCCAGGCCCAATCCCGCGTCCCCTGCCGGCCGAGCCCGGGACAGGGCCGCGCCCAGCATCGGCGCCCAGCAGCCCGCCAGGGCCAGCAGTGGCAGGACGGGACCCGGCAACCACGCCAGGAGCGGAAGTGCCAGCCCCCACGGCCGCCCGCGCGAGGCCAGCAGTGCCGCCGGCAGGATCAGCAGCGTCAGGTAGTGCGGCCAGAGCAGGGGCACCACCAGCAGGGTCGCGATCAGGGTCGCCACCAGTCCCGATTCAGGATCGCGGCGCGTGGCCAGGACGGCGCCCACCAGCGCGAGGAGCGCCCCGGCCGCGAACGCCAGGGTGGGCACCGGCTCCGCGAGCCCGGATCGGGCGGCAAGCGCCGCGAACCCGACGTCGCTCGCCGCGATGCCGGCACCGCGCAGGTTGAGCAGGAGCCGAGCGTAGGCGAGCCACGCGCCGCCACCCGCCACCGCGGCCGAACCCGCCAGGAGCACGGCCACTGCCACTGCTGTGACCGCGACGGGGGCAGGGCGGCGGCGCCAGGCCCACCAGGGGAGCAGGATGGCGACCTGGGGCCGCACGGCGATGGCGAAGGCCGCGGCCACGCCGCCGGTCACCGCGCTCCAGCGCTGGGTGACGGCGGTCTGGCGCGGGGCGACGGCGGTCCATCGCCAGGCCGCGGCGCCGGCCAGCAGCACGAACAGGCTGACGTTGCCAAGGTTCAGGTCGAGCAACGTCGGCGCCGAGAGGCACGCGATCCCGAACGCTGCCAGGCGCACAGCGCGGGGCACGGGCAGGATCGCGCACGCGGCCACGAGCGCCACCACGTGCAGGGCCTGCCAGGCCATGGCGGCCGAGGCCGGCGCGAGCGGGACGAGCGCGAGAAGGAGCACCGCGAGCGGAGGCGGATACAGGTAGAGGCCTCCAGGACCCGGCGTGAAGGGGCCACCCTGAGTCTGAGGCTGGTACAGGAGTTCGCCGGCGGCGAGGCGCCTGGCCGCCGCATCGTAGGCCGCGAAGTCGTAGCCGGCACCGTGGCTTCCGTGGAAGACGAAGATCGCGGCAACCAGCACGCACGCGCCCGCCAGCGCGAGGGCAAGGCCGGCGACATCGGCCGCATCGAGACCGCGTCGGCGCGAGGCGCCGGGTGGCTCTCCGCGCGGCCGGTCGACGCGCAGCCATCGGGGACGCGCTCGGCCGCCCGACGCCGAGGCCAGGGCCGGGGCCGAGGCTGGGGCCGACGCCGAGGCTGGGGCCGACGCCGAGGCTGGGGCCAGGGCTGGGGCCGAGGCCGGCGAAGGAGCATGTCGCGTCATCGCGCAGCCACCGGGAGGCCCATCGGCAGGGATGATAAGCGCCGGTCAAGGTCGAGCGGCGAGGATTCGGGCGTGGCCCTCCTGCTGGATCTCGTCCTGCCGCCCCGCTGCCCGGGCTGCGGGCGCGAGGGTGCGCCGATCTGCTCGCGCTGCATGCGGCCGCTCGAGCGCCGGCTGGACGAGCCGCCGGGCGTGCCCGTCGGGCTTCCTGTCGAGCTGCCCGAGGGGCTCGTGCAGCTCGAGTGGTGTGCCGCGTTCACAGGGCCGGTGCGGGCGGCCCTGCTGGCGCTGAAGTACGGCGGCGATCGGCGGGTGGCACAGCCGCTCGGGTCCGCGGCCGGGCGCCGCTGGCGCCGTGCGGGCGTCGTCGGGGATCTGCTGGTGCCGGTCCCGATCCACGCCGAGCGCCTCCGGTCGCGCGGCTACGACCAGGCGGTCCTTCTGGCCCGTGTCGCAGCGCGGGAACTCGGGCTGCCCATGGTGCCGGCATTGCGCCGGGCGGAGGCGACGGCAGCGCAGTACCGGCTCGGCCGAGCGAGGCGGGCGGCGAACGTGGGCCACGCCTTCGAGTGCCTGCCCGAGCATCGTGCCGCGGTGCGCGGCCGCCAGGTCGTGCTCGTCGACGACATCTTCACAACGGGATCCACGCTGGTGGCCTGCGCGACGGCGCTGTATGCCGCTGGCGCGCGGTGCGTGGCGGGGCTGACAGTCGCGCGGGAGCGGTGAGGGCGGCGGGCGCGAGACTGCTGCGGCCGGCGGGGCGCGGCCGGCGGGCGCGAGACTGCTGCGGCCGGCGGGGCGCGGCCGGCGGGCGGCGCGGGGGCGGCGCGGGCGGCGCGGGGGCGGCGCGGGGGCGGCGCGGGCGGCGCGGGGGCGGCGCGCGGGCGGCGGCCGGCGCCCTGGGGGCTGCGGCCGGCGCCTCGATCGACCCCGGGGTGGCGACGCCAGGGTGGCTCGACCCCGGGGTGGCGACGCCGGGGCCCTGCTTCCGCCAGACGTTCGTGGGTGGAACGCGCGACGACACGCGACGGTTGCGCCGGCGACGTCAGCCACGAATATCGCAGGCGATCGGGCGAAACGACACCGATTCCGCAGCAGCCAACCGTCCAGGGGGCGCGGACGAAGCAGACCGGCCCGGCGAGCGGGCGCCGGACCCGTTTCTCGTTCCCCGGGTGTGCATCTGGCGGCAGGGCGACGCCAGGTGCGCCCGGCGGCAGGGCGACGCCAGGTGCACCCCGCGACAAGACGCCAGGTGCCCCCGCGACAACAGGCCACGACGCATGACTTCCGGCCCCGCTTCAGCTCCTTCCGGACCATCGGAGGGAGGCGGGACGGGCGGTAGAATCGCGGCAAGGAGGTCAGCCGTGCGCACGACCGTCAAAGGCAAGAACCTCGACGTCTCCGATCGCGATCGCCACTACGCCGAACAGAAGGTGCAGCGGCTCGCGCGCCTCCTCGACGACCGCAGCGAGGTCATCGTGGAGCACTCGGTCGAGCACAACCGCAGCGCCGAACAGCGGCACATCGCGGAGTTGACGCTCCTGCTGGACGGCCAGCCGATCCGGGGGGTCGCGCGGGCGGCCAGCTTCCGGGCTGCGATGGACACGGTCGTCGACAAAGTCGAGAACCTGGCGGTCGAACACAAGGAGCGCCCGCGCACCAGGGGGCGCTCGGATGAGGCGAAGACGATCCTCCACTCCCTGGCCGACGGCACGCAACCCCCCGCCGAACGAGAAGGCAACCCGTCGGTCGTGAAGGTCAAGCGCTTCGCGATCGAGCCGATGTTCGAGGAAGACGCGGTGGCGCGGATGGAGGAGCTGGGCCACAACTTCTTCCTGTTCGTGAACGCGGAGAACGAGCGGCTGGCGCTCCTCTACCGGCGCCGCGACGGCGATTACGGAATGATCGAGCCGACCCTGGGGGGCGCCTACACGCCCGGCCGCAAGTAGAGGCCGACACGCTCCGGGAGGGTCACCCTCAACACCCCTTCGGTCGGGTCCCTCCGCAGGAGTTGGCCGGGGCGTCCAGCTCAGGCAGGCCAGGTTTCGCGCGGCGTCAGCCGGTACGCCCCGGCCTCTCGCTCCATGATCCGGGCGCCGACGAGGTGGCGCCGCAGCGACGCGACGTCCTCGTGCACTGTGCCGAGTCGCGCGTTCACCTTCCGCTTGGGGTAGCGCTCGCCCGGTGAGAACAGCGACTCGGCCAGGTACCGCAACAGCACCAGCCGCTTCTTCTCGTCCGCCGGGATCCGCGTCAGGCGGCCGTCCTCGATGAACGCGCGAAGGACCTTCGCGTCATATGCGGGCCTGGGCGTGCCGTCGGGTCCAGGCGCCATCGCCGGCTGCTCGGCGCCCGCGCGGCCGGCGGCGTCCAGCTGCCGGCCCACTTCGGCCAGCCGCCCGGCACGCAGCTGGTACTCGACGAACGGGCGGCGATCGCGGGCCTCGACGAGCCCGGCCTCGCGCAACCTGCCCAGGTGGTGGACGGTCGTGGCCGGCGTCAGGCCCAGCGCATCGGCGAGCTCTGCGACCGCCATCGGCGTTCCGGCCAGCAGACCGACGATGCGCAGGCGCGATGCGTCGGAGAGCGCCTTGAGGGCGCGAAGCAGGTCGGGATCCATGCGTCTCCGGCCTCATTGCCTGCGGTAGATTCGACAGGCGTCTAATCGCCAGTCTCCCAGATGATTCGATGGATGTCAAATCGACTCGGGATCCGCTACCATCAGCCAATGCAGCCTGATCCCCTCGGGGCCCTGGCCGGCCGTCGCGTCGGCGCGCATCTCCCGCTCGCTGGCGGCATGGTCAAGGCGGTGGACCGGGCCCGCGCCATCGGGGCCACCTGCCTCCAGGTCTTCGCCGACAACCCCAGCGCCTGGCGGCGCCGTCCCGCGCCGCCCCCCGACCTGCCGGCATTCCGCGCGCGCCTGGTCGAGGACGACATCCTCCCTCTCGCCGTTCACGGACCGTACCTGCTGAACCTCGCGGCCTCCGACGAGACGATCTGGGGCCGCACGATCGAGGCGCTCGCCGCCGAGCTTCGCATGGCTGCGGCGTACGGCGCGGCGTACCTCAACGTGCACATCGGGTCGCACCGGGGACACGGCACCGAGATCGGCGTGGGGCGCATCGCCGAGGCCGTCAGGCGCGTCCTGGCCGAGGTGCCACCGGTGGCGATCGACCCGCCGCCGCTGCCGGCCGGGTTCCAGCCCCTGCCAGGTGGTCCGCTGCTCGTGCTCGAGAACTCCGCCGGCGGCGGGGATGGACTGGGCGGCACGGTCGAGGAGCTGGCCGCGATCCAGGCCGCGATCGGGGACGCCGGTGCGGACACGGCGCGCGTGGCGTTCTGCCTCGACACCGCGCACGCCTGGGGGGCGGGCTACGAGATCTCGCAGCCCGAGCAGGTGGAGCGGCTGCTGGAGTCACTCGAGGCGGCACTCGGGCCGGGGCGGATCGCGATGGTCCACCTGAACGACTCGAAGGCCGCGCTCGGCTCCCACGTCGACCGCCACGAGCACATCGGGGCGGGCGCGATCGGCCCGGTCGGACTCCGGCACATCCTGCTCCACCCGAGCCTGTCGACGGTCCCCTTCTATCTCGAGACGCCCGGAATGGACGAGAGCTTCGACGCCGTGAACATGGAGCGCGTCCGGGCGATCGTCCGCGGCGACCCGTTGCCCGAGCTTCTACCCGCCGCGGCGCGCGTCCGGGGCGCGCGGTCCCGCACCGCGCCCGACTGACCGACGTGGTTCCCGGTCCGACCGACCCGGGTCCGACGACCGATCGACCCGCCCGCGATGCCCGGACAGCCGGCCGGCCATCGCGCGCCGAGGTGGCGGCCCTGCTGGGCGTCGTGGCCCTGGCCGCAGCGACTCGCCTTCCCGGTCTCGCGGCGCGCGGCCAGTGGGACTCCGACCAGGGCGGCCAGATGCTCGTGCTGCGCGCGTTCGTCCGCGACGGAGCGGTGCCCCTGGTGGGCCCGGCGGCCTCGGTGGGCGGATTCCACCACGGCGCGCTCTACTACTGGCTGCTCGCTCCGGCCGCGGCCCTGTCGGGCGGCAACGACCCGTACCCGGTCCTGCTCGAGTTCGCGCTTGCCGGAATCGCGGCGGTGGTGGTCGCGTGGTGGGCCGCGCGAGAGATGGCGGGACCCGTGGCCGGATTGATCGCCGCGCTCCTGCTGACCGTTTCATCCGCGTCGATCGCGGCCTCCACCTGGCTGTGGAACCCGAACCCGGTCCCGCTGGCGAGCCTGGTGGCGGTCGGGGCCGCGTGGCGCGCATGGCGCCGGCAATCGCCCCGGTGGTGGGCCGTGGCTGCGGCCGCGGTCGCGCTGGCGGGGCAGCTCCACGTGCTGGCGTGGGTCCTTGCCCTGCCGATCGCAGGACTGTACGGGCTCGACCTGTGGCGAACCGTGCCCGGCGCGAACGGGCGCCGGCGCCGGGTGCTCGCGTGGGGCGGTGTCGGCGTGGCCGTCGTGGTGCTCGCGTACGTGCCATTGCTGCTGTACGAGCTGGGCCACGACTTCGCCGAGACACGAGGCGTGGTCGCGTTCCTGGCCGCCGGCGGTTCCCAGTCCACGACACCCCCGGGCGCCAGGGTGTTCGTGGTCGCCGTGCGCGTCCTGTCGTGGCCACTCACGGGCCTCCTCACCGCCGCACCGGTTCCCGCGGTCCTGGCGGCCGTTGGCATCGTGGCCGGGCTGGCCTGGCGCGCGGTCAGGGGACAGGGCGGCGAGCGAGCCGCCGCGCGCTGGCTGCTCGCCTCACTGGCGGTCGCATGCCTGGTCCTGGGCATCGGCGTCGGCTCCCTGGCCGAGGTCACGCCGCTCCCCGTGGATCAGTACCACGCGGCCTTCGACCCGGTCGTCGTGCTGGCCGCCGCGCTGGCGATCGCGGGGCTGGCGGGGGCGGGACGTAGCGACGTGAAGTCCGGGCGGACGCTGGGCGCAGTCGGCACTGTCGGTGGGCCGTCCCGGGAGCCCCGGTGGAGCACTCATGCGGGTCTCGCCGCGGCGGCCGTGATCACACTCTTGATCGTTGCGTGGAACGTCACGACCTGGCCACCGTGGGTCTCCCCGGATGGCGGGTGGCCCGCCGCGGCAGCGGCCGCACGGCGGGTCGAGGCGGACGTGGGCGGCCGCCCGTTCGCACTCGTGAGCCTGCCTTCGTTCAAGCCGCCGGATGCCTACCTGTACCCTCTCGTTCGCGATGGACGGGAGCCCGTGCAGTCGTCCACGGCGCACGCGATCGTCGTCCTGTGCGACGATCTCTTCGTCACGGACTGCACGACGGCCACCGACTCGGCCGCACGCGCCACGCTCGGCACGGTCCGGGTAGTCGATCGGTTCAGCCCCGCACCAGGACGCCATCTCGCGATCTACGCCGGGATGGGAGGCTGACGGCGCCGTCCCGCACGGGTACCCGGCCCGTCCCGCACGGGTACCCGGCCCGCAGAGCCACCCGACCTATCACGCAACCTTACAGATCGGGGGTGTCGAGCGGGCCCGTCCCACGGTACCAACGGGCTATACCGGTGCGCCGACGCGACACGGATGATTCGGGCATGAGCGTGCAAGACCCGCGCGGATTCAACGAATGGCTCCGCGCCCAGCTCAAGGCGAAGCGGATGTCGCAGCGCCAGCTGGCGCAGCAGGCCGGGGTGGATCACTCCACCATCTCCCGGCTCATCCGTGGCGACCGGACCCCGTCGCTGGGCACGGCGACCAAGCTCGCGCGCGGCCTGCGGGAGATCCGCGACGAGTCCGATTCTCCCGCCTACTTCGGGCAGGTCGGCGTGGTGACCACGAACCCGACGGCCCGTGTCGAGTACGCGCTGCGCGCCGACGACGTCCTGTCCGAGGCGCACGTCCGCCAGGTCATGGAGTTCTACCTGACGGTCCGCGCCCGGCGGATGACGGGCAGCAGCGGCAACGAGAGCACGGTCCGGCCTGCGTCGATCCTGATGCAGACGGCGGGCCACGGGGCGGCAGGTGGCGGATTGAGCGGCCACCGCTCGCCCGAACGTTCCTGAGCAGCGAGGGCACGCCCGGGTTCCTCCTCTCCCGGTCGTCGCGACTCCACGGATGCCGGCCCCTCCCGAGCGGGCCGGCATCCGGCGTCCTGGGGATCGCAGCGTGACCGTCAGCACGCCGGGCGGGGCGAGCCCTCGCCCGCCGTCAGATGGTCGGGCCACCTCCGCCCGCGGGTGACGGCGCGCCCGCCACCCCGTCCGCGAGCCCACCCTGCTCGGGCCCCGTCGAGCGTCCCTTGGTCTTCGGCGACACGACGTAGACGATGCTCCCCAGCGCGATCACCGAGAGCACGCTGATCGCGCGGTCCACGACCGTGATCGCCAGCGCCTGGTTCGATGGAACGTGGTACACGGCCGTGAGCAGACCCACCACCGCCCCCTCCACGAAGCCGAGCCCGGCCGGGGTCAGCGGGATCGCGGTGAGCAGCGACGCCGCGAAGGCCACGAACGCCGCGCCGCTCATGCCGAGCCGGACGTCGTGGAACCCGAGCGCCAGGACCACCAGGTAGAGGCGTGCCGCCTCGGTGGCCCAGATGCACACCGTGAGGAAGCCCAGCACCGGGATCTGCCGCCGCCCGATGCCGAACACCCCCTCCTCGAACCGTTCGTACAGCTCCACCACGCGCGCCGGGACGGGGAACACGTCCATCAGGCGCCGGCCGAAGTTGCGCAACGTGAAGAGGGCCAGGGCGAGGAGCACCACCACCCCGAAGCCCAGCAGGAAGATGATCTGGACCTCGCGGGGCATGCCGGAGCGGAAGCTCCAGAACCCGGCCGCGAGCCCCAGCAGCACGATCGCGAACAGGTCGAAGATCCGCTCGATGAACACCGTGCCGAGCGTGCGGCTCAGGGAGACGGCGAAGTTCAGCCGGAGCAGCCAGGCCCGGTAGATGTCGCCCAGCTTCGCCGGCACCACGCAGTTGACCAGCCAGCTGATGAAGATGATCTCCGTCGCGTCGCGCGTGGACACCTCGGTCGAGGCGGATCGCAGGATCAGGCGCCAGCGCAGGCCACGGATCGGGAACCCCACGTAGTACGCGCCGAGGGCGACCAGCAGCAGCCAGGGGTTCGCCCCCAGGATCAGGCCGGGCAGCCGGTCGAGCTTGAACCCGGGGAGGCTGACCACCAGCAGCACGAGCACGATGATGGGGACGAGGATCGAGACCAGCGTCCGGGGCTGGCGGAGGCGTCGCCCCAGCGAGAGCTGGTCGGCCGAGAGCTGGTCGGCCGAGAGCTGGTCGGCGGAGAGCTCCGGGCCGGTCACGGGGCCACCACGCGGCGGTTGCCGCGCATACGCTGGACGGCCTTGGCCACCGGCATGAACCCCCGCACGAGCAGCGAGGCACGCTGCGTGACCAGCGACGACCCGCCGGTCGAGCGGAGTGCGCGCCGGAGCTCCTCCGGCGATCCGATGGGCCCCGGCAGCACGGTGTAGGCGATGCCGACCTCGATGATCGTGTGCGCGTCCGACGAGGCCACGCCGGGGAGCCCGTGCGCCAGCGCGAAGCGCGCCGCCCGCTCGTTGGCGTCCCCGAACGCCACGCGGGCGTTGTAGGCCTCGACGTAGTCGACCAGCGGGGCCAGCCGCTCCATTCGCGCGGTGCCGTCCTTCGCCGCCGAGCCCCGGAACCGGTCGAACGGGTGCGGGATGCCGGCCAGCCCGCCCTGCGCGTGGATCCGGGCGATGGTCTCCTCGCCGGACAGCCCGGACGGGACCGCCTGCTCGATCCAGAGCGCGATGATGTCGCCGTCAGCCGACCGGACCTCCTCCCCCACGATCACCGTCAGCCCCTCGGGCGCCCGGTCGCGCGCGAAGAGCGCCCCGTCGATCCGTTCGTGGTCCGTGATGGCCAGGTGCGTCAGCCCCCGCTCGGCCGCCCGGCGCATCGCCTGCAGCGGGTCGCTCAACGAATCGAACGAGCGGTTGGTGTGGCAGTGCAGGTCGACGAAGCAGCGGCCCGCCAGCGCCGTGGGGGCGTCCACCTGCCCGCTCAGACCTGCTGGACCAGCGACTTCTTGAAGAAGTCGAAGTGCTCGAGCGCCAGCCCGGTGCCGAGCGCGACGCAGTTCAGCGGGTTCTCCGCGACATGGCAGGGGACGCCGGTGACCTGGGTGAGCAGCTTGTCGATGTTGCGCAGCAGCGACCCGCCCCCGGACATCACCATCCCCTTGTCGATGATGTCGCTCGAGAGCTCGGGCGGCGTCTCCTCGAGCACCTGGCGGACGGCGGCGACGACCTGCTGGAGCGGCTGCTCGATGGCCTCCATGGCCTCCGAGCTGGTGAACGGGATCGTCCGGGGGAGCCCGGCGATGAGGTCGCGGCCCCGGACCTCCATGGTGATGTCGCGCTCCAGCGGCAGCGCGGTGCCGATCTGGATCTTGACGTCCTCGGCGGTCCGCTCACCCACCATCAGGTTGTACTTCTTGCGGATGTAGTTCGCGATCGCTTCGTCGAAGCGGTTCCCGCCAACCCGCAGGCTGGTGCTGACCACGATCCCGCCCAGCGCGATGACCGCGATCTCGGTGGTGCCGCCGCCGATGTCGATCACCATGTTGCCCGACGGCCCGCTGATGGGGACACTGGCCCCGATGGCTGCGGCGAGAGGCTCCTCGATCAGGTATGCCTCGCGGGCGCCGGCCTTCAGCGCCGCGTCCCTGACCGCGCGCTTCTCCACGCTGGTCACACCGGACGGCACGCTGATCATCACGTCCGGCTTCAGCATGCTCCGCCCGGCCTTGCGGATGAAGTAGCGGAGCATGGCCTCGGTGATGACGTAGTCGGCGATGACGCCGTCCTTCATGGGACGGATGGCCTGGATGTTGCCGGGGGTGCGGCCGATCATCTCGCGCGCCTCCTCGCCGACCGCGACGATGTGGTTATCGTCGCTGACGGCCACGACGGAGGGCTCCTGGAGCACGATCCCCCGGCCCTTGACGTAGACGAGCACGTTCGCCGTGCCCAGGTCGATGCCGATCTTCATGCGGTAGCGGTGACGGTCCCTTCTGCGAGGCGCTCGATGCGGGCGCCGAGGCCCACGAACTTGCCCTCGATGTTCTCATAGCCGCGGTGCACGTGGTGCGCGCCGCGGATGGTGGTCGTGCCATCGGCCGCGAGCGCGGCCAGGATGAGCGATGCGCCGGCGCGGAGATCGCCGATCTCCACGGACGTGCCGTGGAGGCGGGACGGCCCGCTGATGGTGGCATGGTGGCTGTCGATCACATCCAGAACCGCCCCCATCCGCACCAGCTCGCTCAGCCACTCGAGGCGGTCCTCGAAGATGGTCTCATGCAGCCGGCTCTGGCCGGTCGCCTGGGTGAGCAGCACGCAGGTGGGGGGCTGGAGGTCGGTCGCGAAGCCGGGGTACGGCGAGGTCTCCACGTCGCAGGCCCGGTAGGCGCCGCTGCCCCGCGGGGCCCCGCGCACCTCGATCGTGTTCCGTCCGCACGCGACCTGCACGCCCATCCGCATGATCACGTCGAGGAAGGCGCCCAGATCATCGCACGGCGCGCCCTGCAGGGTCACCTCGCCGCCGGTGACGGCCGCGGCGATCACGAAGGTCCCGGCCTCGATCCGGTCGGGAACCACGCCGTGCTCGGCGCCGCGCAGCCTGCGCCGCCCCTGGACCTCGATCGTGTCGGGGGTGGTGCGCTCGACCTCCGCGCCCATCTTCTGGAGCATCACGATCAGGTCGTCGACCTCGGGCTCCCGCGCAGCCGGCCGGATCACCGTGTGCCCCTCGGCCAGGGTCGCCGCGAGCATCGCGTTCTCGGTGCCCATCACGGTCACGTTGGGGAAGCGGATCTCGGCGCCGCGCAGCCGGCCCGGGGCCCTGGCGAAGTAGTAGCCGTTGCGGTAGTCGATCTCCGCGCCGAGCGCCCGCATCGCGTCGACGTGGAGGTTCACCGGCCGGCGCCCGATCCGGTCGCCGCCGGGGTTGCTCATGATGACCTGGCCGAACCGCGCGAGGAGCGGGCCGAGCAGGATGAAGCTCGCCCGCATCTTCGCGGCCGCCTCGAGCGGGACGAACAGCCAGTCGACGTCGCCGGAGGCGACCTCGTAGACGTTCGGGGCGGGATGGTCCACCACCACGCCCAGGTCGCGCAGCGTCTCCACCATGACGTGGACGTCCTCGATCTCCGGGACGTTGGTGAAGCGGCAGCGCTCCCCGGTGAGGGTGGCGGCGGCCAGGAGCTTCAGCGCCGCGTTCTTGGCGCCGCTGATCGCGACTTCACCCCGGAGGGGCACCCCTCCCTCCACCCGGAAGACTTCGTGCTCGACGGGCGGCGGCGCGTACTCCCAGTGGAAGAGCCTCGTGTCGACCACGATCGGCTACCCGTGGTGGCGCGGACCCTCGCGCCGGCGCCGCTCCGCGACCCTGATCCGCAGGAGGGCCTTCTGCAGTCCGGCACGCGCCCGTGCCAGGTCGGCCGGTTCGAGATAGCTGACCTCGAGCGTGCGCTCCGCCTCCTCCCGGGCCCGATGGGCGCGTTCCAGGTCGATCTCGGAGCCCAGCTCGGCGGTCTCCGCCATGACCACCACGCGGTCGGGACGGACCTGGAGGAAGCCGCCGGCGATCGCGAAGGAATCCTGGTCGGCGCCCTTGCGGATGCGCAGTTCTCCGAATCCGAGCGTGGTCAGGAGGGGGGCGTGGTGCGGCAGGACGCCCAGCTCGCCCTCGATCCCGGGGCACACGACTTCGTCGACGTCGTCGGAGTAGGCGAGCCGCTCGGGCGTGACGATGTCGAGCCGTATGGGCATCAGCGCGCCTCCCGGTCCACTAGGGTAGTCGCTGCGCGACCGCGGCGTGACGCGCGCAGGCCGGCCGCGCCAGCATGGTCGGCCGCGCGATGTGGCCAGATTCCCGCCAGGTGTCGGTTATGCACACTGGGCGGCGCACCGACACACTGCGCGAGCCCACCGCCGCCGGCGCCCGGGTCCCCCTGGCGGAGATCCGTGCGGGCTGAGACGCTGAACCGTCGGCTGCCACCCCGGGATTGGCCGTGCCCGGCCCGTCCGACGCGCGACGAGTGTGCATAGTCGACGCCTCGCGGGAATCCTGCCAGATGACCCGCCTGGGCCACGAGACCCGCCTGGGCCGCGTGACCCGCCTGGGCCGCAACACCCGCCTGGGCCAGGCGCCCTGCCAGGTGACCCGCCGGGCCCACGAGACCCGCCTGGGCCGCCCCGGACCGATCCCCCGACAGGACCCCTCGCTCCCCCAGCGTCACTTCATCTTCTCGGCGTTCGCGCGGACGTCGTCGATGGTGCCCGCGAGGAAGAACGCCTGCTCGGGCAGGTCGTCCGCCTTGCCCTCCAGGATCTCCTTGAACGATGCCACGCTGTCCTTGATGGGCACGTACTTGCCCGACCGGCCCGTGAACACCTCGGCGACGAACATCGGCTGGCTCATGAAACGCTGCAGCCGCCGTGCGCGGGCGACCGTCGCCTTGTCCTCCTCGGACAGCTCGTCCATGCCCAGGATCGCGATGATGTCCTGCAGGTCGCGGTACTTCTGCAGCACGCGCTGCACCTCGCGCGCCACGTCGTAGTGCTCCTGCCCCACCACCAGCGGGTCCAGGATCCGGGAGGTGGACGAGAGCGGGTCCACCGCGGGATAGATCCCGAGCTCGGTCAGGTAGCGTTCGAGGCGGATGGTCGAGTCGAGGTGGCCGAACGCCGTCGCCGGGGCCGGGTCGGTGTAGTCGTCCGCCGGCACGTAGACCGCCTGCAGCGAGGTGATCGACCCCTTCCTGGTGGAGGTGATGCGCTCCTGCAGGCCCGCCATCTCGGTCGCCAGGTTCGGCTGGTAGCCCACCGCCGACGGCATGCGGCCGAGCAGCGCGGAGACCTCCGAGCCGGCCTGGGTGAACCGGAAGATGTTATCGATGAACAGCAGGACGTCCCGCCCCTCCCGGTCCCGGAAGTACTCGGCCATGGTCAGCGCCGTCAGTCCCACCCGAAGGCGCGCGCCCGGCGGCTCGTTCATCTGGCCGAAGACCATGACGGTCTTGTCGATGACGCCCGACTCGATCATCTCGTGGAGGAGGTCGTTCCCTTCGCGCGAGCGCTCGCCTACGCCGGCGAACACCGAGTACCCGGAGTGCTCCGCCGCGACGTTCCGGATCAGCTCCTGGATGATGACCGTCTTGCCGACGCCGGCGCCGCCGAAGATGCCGACCTTGCCGCCGCGCGGGAACGGCGCGATGAGGTCGATCACCTTGATCCCGGTCTCGAAGACCTCGGTCGCGGTCGCCTGCTGGTCGAACGCCGGGGCCGCCCTGTGGATCGGGTTCCGCTCGACGTCCTCCAGCGGCCCCTTCCCGTCGATCGGGTCGCCCAGCACGTTGAAGACGCGCCCCAGGGTCTGCTCGCCCACGGGAACGCTGATCGCGGCGCCCTGATCGAGGGCAGACGTCCCGCGCGCGAGCCCGTCGGTGGTGGTCATGGCGACCGCCCGCACCCAGTCGTTGCCCAGGTGCTGCTGGACCTCCGCCACGAGCGGGTTGCCCTCGCGCTCGATGGTGACGGCGTTGAAGATCCCGGGCAGCCGGCCCGTGGGGAACTGGATGTCGACGACCGGCCCGGTGATCGCGATGACGGTGCCGGTGGCGTTCGCTGCGGCGGTGGCCATGGTTCGGGGCGTCCCTCCGTCCCGCGTCAGAGCGCCTGCGCGCCCGACGCGATCTCGATCATCTCGCGCGTGATGTTGGCCTGGCGCACCT
>JAJYNP010000242.1 GCA_021786265.1 Chloroflexota bacterium | reverse complement strand
ATCCGGGCCGTCGTCGGTCCCGCCCCCACGCTTCTCCGGGCTCTCGGTTCCGGCAGCCCGCCGGGGTCGACGCCGCCCTGCTGCAAGCGATCTTCGACGCCGCCCGCCACCGTTGCGCATCGACTCCAGATCGGCACTGCAGGAGCGTCCCACGTCATGGGGAGAGTCCGGCATCTGGCCACGCCGGCGGCGTCGGCAGTGGCGGCACCACCCCTGGCAGACGTCCCGCTCCTCTGGCTGGCGCGACGCCTCGGCACAGGCGTCAGGTGAGGAAGGCCGTGATGGCCAGCAGGGCGAAGATGCAGAGCTGGCCGAGCAGGGCCCAGCGAAGAATCTGCACGCCGTCATAGCCCAGCTCGCCGCGCTGGTAGCTCCGTACCGCACCGGCGTACAGGACGCCGAAGATCGCCAGCAACGCGCCAGCGAAGACGAGCACGGCGAGCAACGCGGCCACGTTCATCCCGTCCACCTCTCGCGGGTCACCGCGCGCGTCCTCAGAAGACCGCCAGGTGGGCCATGATCAGGATGATCATCACCTGGAGCGCCGCCTGGACTCCGGCGAGACGGATGTTGGTCATGTTGAGGCGCGCGATCTTCGCCGTGTCCGGCTGGCGCTTCGCGAGCTCGATGAAGATGCGCACGCCGTTCGGCATGAAGATCCCGAACCCTTGCACGACCAGGATCAGCACGACGACGCCCGCCCCGAGGATCCAGGGCGAACCCAAGTCGAACTTGCCTTCGGTCTGTGCGAGGTAGATCCCCGACGTGACGGCCACGGCCGCCAGTGACGGTAGGATGAAGAACGTCGTGGGCGTCAGCCGCTTGGCCACCTCGACCCGGGCGGGGATTTCGAGCGACCGCATGACCCACGCCATGACCAGGCCCATGAAGAGGTCGAACCCGGTCCACGTTCCTCCGCAGATCACGTGGACGAACGTGAGCAGATACAGACTCTTCGCCGCCAGCGCGACGATGAGGGCGATGGGCGGGACGACGGCAACGGCGAAGCTCCAGCGGAGAAGCCGGCCCGTGTACGGCGGGAGTGTCCCGGCGCGGGCATGCTCCGGGCCCCCGGATTGCGCTGCCACCCTCGTGGCGCCAGTCATACCTCTGGTTCCCCAGGTCTGGTCCCCGACTTGGTCTGATACAGCGGGAGCCTGTCCGTGGGTTGGCCAGGAACGTGTTGCTGCAGGCCAACAGGCGCGTGCACGTTCGCACTCAGCCAGATGCGGTGCAGACATCGAAAGCCCGGTTGCCGACGATCGTGATATCCACGGGAGCCGCCGCCGAACAGACCAGGATGCCGCTCGTGGCGGTGTCCGCAGCGTCGCATCGGGGTCGCCGTCGAGGTTGTTCGGGCCGATCAGGCAGCCGCCACTCCCGGGTTGACCATGGGCAGAGCGCCTCCGAGCGGTAACGCCGACCCACCCACCGAACTGGCGACGCGACGCGCCGGTCCAAGTCTCACCGTCCGCCTCCTTCGATCAGACCCTCTCGTCAGAGTGAACAAACGACCCGGCCCCCCATCCAGCACTCGGCAGACTCCTGCTGGACGCGAATCTATGGGCCATATGGCCTCCGCCAGAGGGCCTAATGGCCCATAGCGACAGGCCGCCTGGCCCGGTTTCAGCCGCTGCCGCCGCCGCTGCTGTGTCTGCGGCCGCTGCTGCCGCCGCTGCTGTGTCTGCAGCGGAGTGTGAGCATCGCGCCGTGGCACAACCACCTCCGCCTCGCGGCTCCCTGCCCGACCGGGCACGTCCCCCTGCTGAACAGGCCGCGGGACGAGCAGGCGTCGTCGGGGTCGGGTAGCGTGAAGCCGTTGACGAAGGGCAGACGTGGGGTGCGGAATGCAGGTGGGCGTGATCGTGCCGCAAGGGTGGACCGGCGAGTACGACGGCTGGGGGTCGGAGCGTGCGTGGGCGCGCACGGTCGCGGTGACGCAGCAGGTCGAGCGTCTCGGGTTCGAGTCGGCCTGGCTGTTCGATCACGTGCACACCGTGCCGGACCCGACCGACGAGCTGACCTTCGAGTCATTCACCTCCTTGTCCGCCCTCGCGATGGTCACGACCCGTGTGCGGCTTGGCCAGATCGTGATCAACAACGGGTTCCGGAACCCGGCGCTCGTCGCGAAGATGATCAGCACCATGGACGTGATCAGCGGCGGACGGATGGAGCTCGGGATCGGCGCGGGCTGGAAGCGCGATGAGTGGCTCGCGTACGGGTACGGTTTCCCCGACACCGGCGAGCGGCTCGCCGCGCTGGGCGACGCGCTCGAGATCATCACGCGGATGCTCGCCGGCGGGCGATCGACGCACGCGACGTATGACGGCCGGCACGCGCGGGTCGAGGATGCGATCAACGTTCCGAAGCCGATCCAGCAGCCACGCCTGCCGATCATGGTCGGCGGCAACGGGCCGAACGTGACGTGGCGGCTTGCGGCGCGGTTTGCGGACGAGCTGAACGTGGACGGGATGCGTCCGAGCGAGCTGCGCGAGGAGCTGCCGACGATCCGCGCGCGGTGCGAGGAGATCGGGCGCGACCCGGCCACGCTGAAGGTGTCGGCGCACATCTGGTGGGAGCGGCTGCCGGGCCCCGGCCGCCAGCGGCAGGACCTGGTGGCTGCGTACCGCGACCTCGGCGTGAGCCGGATCATGACGCTGGTGCGCGACGCGGCCGACTCGGACGAGGCGCTCGATGCGTTCGCGGAGGACAGCCGGGCGGCGGGGGCGGAGTTGGCCTGAAGGACGTGGAGGCCGGGCGACGTGCGTTCGAGGTCGGCGACAATGCCGGCAGCAGAGGGAGGGAACCGTGCAGACCGCCGATCTCGTGATCCGCAACCCCACCGGGCTCCATGCTCGCCCGGCGTCGACGTTCGTCAAGACCGCGAGCGGCTTCCGATCGCAGATCCTGCTGGAGAACGTGACGCGCGGGACGAAGCCGGCGAACGCGAAGAGCATCCTGACCGTGCTCGCCAGCGGCGTGTCGAAGGGCCACGTGATCCGGCTGTCCGCGAACGGCGAGGACGAGCAGGCAGCGATCGAGGCGCTCCGCGAGCTGGTCGAGAGCGGCATCGGCGAGCCGCTCGAGTAGTCCGCGCCTGACGACCCTTCCGGGCCCCTCGCCGGCTTCCTGCCACATTCTCGTCGAGCGTCGAGTACGCACGTCCGACGGGGGCGCCGCTGGACGCTCCCAGCAGGGTGCCTTCGAGAATCGTCGTTCCGACCCCATCAGGCTGCGCAACTCGTCGAGTCTGCCCCGTCTCCCTCGATCCGGACACGTCTCCGGCGATCCGCCTTCCGACGGCCGTGCATAGTCGACATACGGCGAGAATCTGGCAGTAGGTGTGGGTCAGGACGCGGCGGCCCGGCCTGGCGCGCAGGTAGGGACGCGACACGCCCAGATGTGGGTCAGGACTGGCGGCCCGGCCTGGCGCGCAGGTCCGGGCGCGACACGCCCAGGTGTGGGTCAGGACGG
>JAJYNP010000314.1 GCA_021786265.1 Chloroflexota bacterium | reverse complement strand
GAGATCGTGTTCGCGCCCGGAGTCACGTTGTTGAACGTGAACACGATGGTGCTGGCGCCGTCCGCCGGCACGGAGGTCGACGACGCAACGTAGGGGACTTTCGTCCCATACGGGCCGTTGGCGGTCACGGTGACAGTGGCGCTAGCCGTCCCGCCACTCGTGGTGTCCGTGAAGGTCAGTGTGACCGTTCCCGCCGTCGCCGGCGCGGTCAACGTGACGGTAGAAGTAGACCCGGACGTGCTGGTCGTGGTTCCCGAGTAGGCGGTCGACGTCCCATTCAGCGTCGGCGCCGAGCTCCAGCTGGGGGTAGCTCCGGCAGCATAGCCGCCCAGGGTTCCCGCCGAAGTCGACACCGTCAGCGTGTCGCCGGAGGTGACGCCGCTGGACGTGAGTGCGATCACATCGGTGCCGCTGAGCCCTACGGTGGCGCTGACAGGCGACACCGTCAGCGTTGCTGCCGCCGCGAACGCCGAGCCCGCGAACGCGGTGGCGAGGAGCGTGGCGAGCATCGTGGCCGAGAGGCCGACGCTGATCGCCTTCTTAGTGATACCCAAGGTGTGGTTCCCTCCTAGGAGTTCATTGGCTGATGCCGGGCCGCAGCCCGGGTGCCGGGGTTCCTGATGTCACTCCTTTCACTGCGACAACCCCTGGCGATGTGGGTAGGCTTCCTGCCTTTCCGGAAGGCCCGATCCACAAGGCGCGCACTGCGCGCCCCGCGTCACGGCGATGTCAGGGGCCCCCCGTCGATGAGGGGCTCAGGGTCGGCGGCGGGGTGCGCCGCCCGAAGGTGGGCTCAGGCGTCGGCGCCGGGGTCGGCGGCGGCGTGGCCGCAGGCGTGGGTGTCGGTGTCGGTGCGACCTCCGTCGGCGATGGCGTCGGGGTCGGCGATGGGGTGGGCGTGGGCGATGGGGTGAGCACGGGCGTCGGGGCCGCTGTGGGCTCCGGCGTCGGGGTGGCCGCGATGACGACCGGGGCGGGCGTGGCCTTCGGCGTGGGGGCGGGGGTCACGGTCGGCGACGGCGTCGGCAGCGTGGTCGCGTGGTGGGTCGGCGCCGGCGGCGCAACGAGCCCGACCGACTGGACGAGCCCCGGCACCAGGTTGGAGGCGGCGGCCACGAACGCCACGATCAGGAACGCGGCGGCGACCATGGTCAGCACGAGGGTGCCGGTGGTGCGCATGGCGCCCCGCACCATCTGGGCCCACAGGTCGGCCAGCCGGTTGCGGTGCGCGTGGCGGTGCCGGCGGTCCTCCAGCGCCGCGAACAGGACCCGCTCGTCGAAGTCGGGGGTGGGCGCCACGTCGGGCAGGGAGGCCAGCAGCTCGACCAGGCGGGAGGCGCTCGCCATCTCTGCACCGCAGGGTGGGCAGCCGCGGAGGTGATCGGCCAGGGCGCGGGCATCCTCGGGCGCCAGCTCGTCCGAGACGAAGCTGTCGATCAGCCGGAGGGCCGTCTCACACGTCATCACACTCTCTATAAGGCGCTGGGGCGTGGAAAAGTTGCAGACGCCCCCTGCCGGCAACGCGGGCAGCCTGTCTGTGCGCCGGCCGCGACGCAAGGCTCACCCGGCCGTCGAGGACGGCCCGTGCTTCGGCCTGGATGCGCGCGGAGCACGCGATGTCGTCTTCGGCACACCGATCACCGTGACCGCGTGTTTGCGGGCGGCTGGAAACGCTGCCACCGCGGCCTGGATCGGCGGCGTGATCTGCCCGACGACGAGCCGCCGCGGATGGATCAGCACGATCGCGAGATCGAACTTACCGAGGTTCTGCTGGTGCCCAACGTTGGTGTCGCCGGTGACCAGGATGTCGCAGTTGCCAGAGAGCGCGGCGAGAAGGACCCCGTTCTTCGCGCCCTTCAGCCCGATATCCTCGACATGCTCGACGAGAAGCCCGGGTCGCGCGAAGAGCGGGGTCAACTCCTTCGGGATGTCCTCGTCGATAACGACGCGCATCCGCCTACGCCGTCGCCTCGAGAAGCCCCTCGACCTCGTCAAGCGCGGCGATGGCCTGCTCGCGAGAGACCGACGGGTAGTGCTTCACGAAATCGTCCACCGACTGACCATCCTCGAGGTAGTCGAAGAGCACCTTGACAGCGATCCGCGTCCTGTGCAGGCCAGCACTCCGGGTCGCGGCACGCTCCGAGAGCGGACGTTGGGAGGGCGGAGCATCGGGTCGTCGGCGTGGCCTATGGATTCCTGAGGACGCCGTGCCTGCCGATCCGCCGCCATCGCAGGGCGAGCTCGCCATCAATCTGGATCCACTCGAACGTCGCCCGCCCGTCCGGTCCTGAGAAGCTCCACGTCATCTCGAAGACCCCAGGGGCCCCCTCGACGTTCTTGCCCCGGAGCGACGAAGGCCACGCAGTGGCCGGGTCCGCGGCGTATCGATCACAGGCGGCGACGAACGTCGGAAGAACCTCCGCGACGAGTCGTCGCTCGCTCTCCGAGAGGAGGCTTCTGTCGGCCCGGAAGGCGTTGGTGACCTCGAACTTCACCGGGCGGCGTCATCGGCCGCGAACAGGTCGGTCAGGCCCTGCAGCCCGTCGACGACGGTAGTGCGCCCGGCGGCGACGTCCGCATCCGCCTCACGCTCCATCGCCTGCCAGCGATCGGTCCAGAACCACGCCTGATCCGCGGGCACCGCGACGACGGGGACCAGCTCGATGCGACCGTCCTCGCGCTCGACCAGCTTGATCTGTGCGTTGGACTGATCGAGGTGGAGGCGGCGACGTAGATCGGCCGGAAGCGCCACCGTGCCGCGGGACTGAACGGTCAACAGGTACGTCTTCATACTATGCAGCATAGCAGCATTGCGGCGCACGTCCTCCGGCGCCAGCTCGTCCCCGACGAAGCTGTCGATCAGCCGGAGGGCCGTCTCACAGGTCATCACACTCTCTACAAGGCGCGGGGGCGGGAGGAAAATTGCAGTCCGCGCGGGTTGCGGGTGAGCGTTGCGTCGGCTGCCTCAATACACCTGGTCGTGCGAGCCCAGGTTCACGAGGAATGCCTCCTCGCCCTCCCAGCGAAAGAGGACCCGCAGATCGTCGTCAACGCTGAATGCCCAGTAGGCGGCCAGGTCGCCCTTCAGCTTGTGCGTTCGAAGGAGCGGGTCCTGCGGGTCGACCGCGAAGCGCCGTATCGCGGCGCGCAGCATCGCGCTCTGCGGTTCCGGCAGCTTCCTGGCCTTTCGCAGGAAGCGACTGGACGCCGTGAGCCGCAACGTCAGCGCCGAAGACCGTCGAGCAACTGCTCGACGCTGTCGAATCGCGGCGCCTCACCCGCCTTGAACTCCGCTTCGGCCTCACGGACCTCCGCGAGGAAGACCGCCCGGCGAAGCGCGCTGAGCTCGGCCTGATCGCGCTCGTACCGTTCCGGGTTCACGATGTACGCGACTCTCCGCGAGCGCTGCAACACGACGGTCGGCTCGTCGCCCGCCTGCACCTCGTCGATGACGTCGGCCACCCGCTGTCGCAGGGTGCTGATCGGAATGGTCTTCATGACTCTGTAGCGTACGTGCAAGCGTACGTCTGTCAATACGAGTGTCCGCCCCGGTGCGGCATAGCACCGGTTGGTAAATCGCGGCACAAACCACCATCTGGGCCGGCTTGGGGACGGCGGAGAAGTTGCCTGTCAGCCTGCATCGCCTCGCTACGGGGCCAATGCACCGAGGGGGATCTCCCACACGCCGTCGGGTCGCTGAATCCCGAACGCGTCGGCTGTGATGACAGCCAGCATGACGGGTCGGCCGTGCCGCTCGATGTTCACGCGTCCGGCCAGTCTCAAGAGAGCCTCGGCCGCGTTGTCGATCTCACGTCGACCCAGCTTGACCTCGAACGCGGCCCACCGACCGTCGTGCGCCTCAACGATCGCATCGGCCTCGAGCCCGGTGTTGTCGTGATAGTGGAACACCCGAGCCCCGATCGCCTGCGCGTAGATGCGTAGATCGCGCACGACGAGAGACTCGAAGAGCAGTCCGAGCGTATCGACCTGTCGCTCAAGATTGGATGGATGTGCTCCGAGTGCCCCCACGGCGATGGATGGATCGACGTAGTGGCGCTTCGGCGCTTGCCGGATCCTGCTCGCCGATCGAAGGGCAGGGTTCCAGGCGGGTAGATTCTCGACGACGAAGACGCGCGACAGCGCGTCCACATACTCACCGACCGTCTGGCGCTTGATCGGATCTTCCGCGCCCCCCACATCCGCGGCCAGGGCCGCATTTCGCACCTGGCACGCCGTGTAGCGTGCCAGCGACGCCATGAGGCGCCGCACTCGTTCGGGGTCGCGATGGATGCCGTCGAGCCGTGGCAGATCAAGCCTCGCCGTGTCTTCGACATAGCCGCGGACGGCCTCGATTGCCTGATCTGTCGTGCGGTCCTGGAGGCCAGGCCAGCCGCCAACTGAAACCAGCTCGGCGATCTCGCGAAGCGACAGGGTCGCGCGCGGTGCGTGAGCACCATTGCCGGTGAAGAAACCCTCGAGCGAAACGTCGCCCGTGCTGTAACCTGCCTCGGCCAGGGACATCGGCCTCATGCGAAGACGAAGGAATCGGCCGGCCCCGCTGTGACGGATGGCATCGTCAGGCGGCACGGCCGAGCCGGCCAGGATGAAAGCCCCCGCGGCACCGCCGGCATCGTCCACGGCCCGGCGCACGGGATTCCAGACCTCTGGGACCAACTGCCACTCATCGATGAGGTGGGGGCGCTCCCCCTCGAGTAGCACCGCCGGCTCGATCAAACCCGCCGCTCGCGCGGCGTGATCGGTGTCGAGTCGAACCTCGCTCCGTGCCGCATGACGTGCTGTCTCCGTCTTGCCACACGCCCTCGGACCCTCGATGAGTACGGCTCCGCCAGCCCCGAGCTTCGTTGCCAGTTCAGCGTCGACGACGCGCGGTCGGTAGTCGACAACCATCGGGGTCCGCCTCATCAAGGACTGTATGCAACTGACCTATGGGACGGTCTGCAATCATGCTAAGGGACGCTTTACAATGATCTTAGGGGCCGGTCTGCAAAGCGTCAAGCCGGACGAGTACGTCCGTGTCGCGTACGCCTACGAGCTGCTGGATCGCGAGCGCGACTTCCGACGCGCGCCGAGAGCGGCCAGGCGCTTACTGCACTCGCATGGATACCCCCTACCTGGGATGTCGTTCGCCGGGCGGTTGATGCAGACCCAGTCGGCGGGCAGTTTCTCCTCACGGGCTCGGCTTCGCCCAGGAACCCGCCAGCACACACGGGCGCCGGCCGGATCATCTCGCTCCGGATGCAGCCGATGACGCTCGCGGAGCGCGGCGTCGCCCAGCCGACCGTGAGCCTCTCTGCGCTCCTCGCAGGCTCGCGCCCTCCGCTCACGGGAGAAACCGACGTGAAGGCAGAGCGCTAGCTTCAATCGAGACAGGTCAACGCGAGGCAGTCTGGCTTCTGGTCCATCAGCCACAGGTCATACAGCCGGCGAAAGCCGTCGAAGGCGTCCGTCACGGGTCGGCCGTAGTAGTGGCCGCACAGCGTGACCCCCATCGTCGCCTCGCAGTGCTCGTGGGTCGCCACGCCGTACACGCGGACGAAGTGGTCCTGGTCGTGGCGGTGGAAGGCTCGCCGGTACCCGAGCTCGCGGTGTTGGAGCTCGTACTTGTACTCGACGCAGGACCACTGCTCCCGGCCGGTCGGTTGCCAGCGCTCGAGCAGCTCGAGGTCCACGTCCTTCGACCGGCGCGACACGGGAAGACGTGCCTCGAGGTCGACGACGAGGCATCCGTCGGGATCCTGCCCAAGGGTGATCTCGTCGCTGTCAGCAGGCGGCAGCAGGGTGAGGGCGTATCGCTCGAGTTCTTCGACCAGGTCGGCGAGATAGGCGAGCAGCTCCTGCGTCGACGCCAGCGTCACCCTCGGGCCATCCTGCGCGGCTCAGGAAGCTGCTCGCCCTCTCCCACGACGACGTGCCGTCGGGCAGGCGCGATCGTCACGCGCCGGCGGCGTGGCGTGAACCCCTCGCGCCAGAGGTCGAAGGCCGCGATCGGGATTCGGGTGATGCGGGGCGAAACCCGGAGCGCGGGCATCGAGCCTCGATTGACCAGATCGAGGACGGCGTCGTCGCTGATCCCCAGGATTTCAGCGACTTCCTTTGGCGTGTAGTACAACCGGGCCATCGAGTTCAGCCTTTCCAGCGGTGTAGCTGAATATACCGCCGTTCCGGCTGACGTCAACCCTTCCGCCTTTCGGCCGTGCCGACCGCCGTCCTCACCCGGAAGCCCACGCTACGGCAGCTTCGGCGTCCATCGATCGCGTCCTGCTCAGGGCGCCAGGGCACCGATAGGGATCACGAGCACGCCGTCCGGCCGGCGGTAGGCGTACCCCCAGCCGGTGACCACGGCCGTGAACGCGGGCTTGCCGTGACGGTCGGTGTCGACGTGGTCCACGACGCGCAACAGGCTGCTGGCCCCCCTGTCGATGTCCCCCTGGCCGAGCTTGATCTCGACCGCTGCCCACCGGCCGTCCCGCATCTCGAGGATCGCGTCGGCCTCCACCCCCTTCGCCTCGCGGTAGTGGGAGACCGTGGCGCCGATGGTCTGCCCGTAGATGCGCAGGTCGCGGATGGCGAGGGACTCGAACAGGAAGCCGAGGGTCTCCGTGTCGGTCAGGAGCCGCTCGGGTCCCGCGCCCAGGGCGGCCGCAGCGAGCGAGGGATCGACGAAGTGACGCGTCACCGCCGCTCGGAGCGCGCCGCGCGACCGCAGAGCGGGCGCCCATGCAGGCAGGTCCTCGACGATGAACAGGCGAGTCAGTGCCTTGATGTAGTGGATGACCGTGTGATAGTCGATCGGCCCTTCGACGCCCGCGACATCTCCGGCGACCGTGCGCGCGGAAACCTCGGTCGCGGTGTTTCGCGCGAGGGAGCGGAGGACACGGGTGACGTTCGCCGGGTCACGGCGCGGACCATCGAGCCGGCCGAGATCGACCCGGCAGGTCTCGTCGAGGTAGCCCTGTGTGGCGACCATCGCATCGGCCGGGGCACGACGCAGCAGCGCCGGCCAGCCGCCGACGACGATTCGCTCGGCGATGTCGCGGATGTCGAGGCCGGGATCCGGCGCCGACGCGTCGCCCCCCGCGAACAGGGCGGCCAGCGAGACCGCCCTGGTGGAGTGCCCGCTCTCAGCAAGCGACATCGGGCGCATCCGCAACCGCGTGATCCGCAGCGAGCCGGTGTGTCGCGTCACATCGTCGGATGGAACCGCAGACCCCGCCAGGATGTATCGGCCTGTCTCCCCGGGATGATCGTCCACGTCGCCCCGGACCTCATTCCAGACGTCATTGACGAGCTGCCACTCGTCAATGACGCGCGGGTGCTCGCCGTTGAGCAGGAGGGTAGGGTTCAGCTCACCGGCTCGACGTGCCGCTGGATCCCGGTCGAGACGCACTGCGCTCCTCGCCGGCCGGAGCGCGGTCTGGGTCTTGCCACAGCCGCGCGGTCCCTCGATCAACACGGCTCCGGTCGCGCGGAGTCGACCGGCCAGTTCGGCGTCGGCGAACCGCGGCATGTAGTCGCGGATTCGGCCGAGGCCGTCCTCTGGAGCCAGCACACTCATATGGGAAGCAGGTAGGCGCTCATTCAAGCCGATAGTAGGCACTCAACTGGGAATACGCAAGGCCCTCACCTGCGAAGCCCGCCGCCCCGCACATCTCTCGTCGCTCGCCGGGCGGCGGATGCCGCCAGCCGGTCGCCGCGCGCAAGCGCCGTCAATCGCCCTCGTACAGCCGCTCCAGGTCGATCAGCTCCACGTCCGTCCGACACCCGGCCGCCGCGACCAGGTCCGCCTCGAATCCGGACCGGCCGAACAGGAGCAGCCGGGCGCCGCTCGCGTCGGCGCGGGTCGAGAGGAGCCCGCGAAGGCGCTCGAGACGGGCGAGGTCGGACATGGTGCGCGGGCGCTCGCCGGACCTGGCCTCCCCGATGGCGAGGAGGCGCGGCACGCCGCCTCCCTGTTCGCCGGGTGCCTCGGCGACGACGTCCAGCTGGAAGGCCTGCCTCGACATCGGATCGTTCACCTGCGCGAATCCCACGCTTCGGCCGTCCGACGCGCCTCGAAGCGCGCGAGGTCCGGTCGCAGCACGGCGAAATGGAAGCGGAGGAGTGGATCCGCGACCCGCAGCAGCGGGCGGTTCGATCGGAGCACGTCGGCGTCGCGCACGATGAACTGGGCGCGTTCCAGCTGGGCAAGCGGATGGTCGAGCGCCGTGTCGGGCCGGCCGAGGGCCGCTCCCACACCGCGCCGGGTCGACTCGCCGGCCGCGATGGCCGCGATGACCGAGCGGTACAGGGCGCGGTCTACGAGGGCCGGGTCCTCGCTCAGGAGGTACTCAGCCTCCCGGAAGAGCGCGTGGAACGGGTTGAGCAACCCCTCCGCGAGCCAGTCTCCGAAGTCGGCGGCTCGCGCCGGGGTGGCCCCTGCCATGAGATCGCGATACCCCGGCGGGCCACCCAGCACCGCGTCCACGAGCAGGGCCACCTCGAGGTCGCGAACCCCCCGGAACGCACGGGACTGGCGGAAGTCGAACGCCCGCAGGGGCATGTCGAGCATTGCCCGCCCGCGCAGCGCCTGCTGGCCGGTCAGGAGCGTGGTCATGACCGAGAGCGCGGATCCGCAAAGGATGAGCCGGAAGGCGGGGTGACGTCCGAACCGAACCCCGTCGTAGGCCGCCTGGATGACCGAGGACAGCTCGGGCGCGGCCTCCTGTAGCGGCACAGGATGTAGCCTTGCCCTTGCGACCGGCCGCCTGTGAACGGCCGGATCGTTTCGGCCCGGAGTTTCGACTGGACGTGACCATGGTCGAGAACATCTGGGGCCTCGTCATGATCCGCGATATCGTCCAGGCGCCGCTGGTCACGGAGATCGAGACCGCGCCCGGACGCAGGTACGTCGTGCGCGCGCTCTCGATTGAGGACCTCTACATCCTCAAGATCGCGTCGGGTCGCCGGCGCGACAGCGACGACCTGCCGCTCATCGCGCCACGCACCAGTGCCGATCGGATCGTGACACGCTTCAACGCACTGCTCTCCGGCATCGCGGATCGTGCCGCGATCCCTGGCATCGCGGATGCGCTGGTCGCGAACCTCGTTGCGCACTACAGCCGCTCCGCGGCGAGCATCATTGACGGACTCTCCGTCAGTGACGGCCTCAAGGAGGATCTGCGCGAGGCGCACCATGCGGCGTGAGACGGTCGAGCAGGCGATCGAGGACGAGGAGCAGGCGCTGACCGAGGTGATCGAACTGCTGCGGTCCCGGGTGCCCTGGAGCCGCTGGCCGCCGCCTGTCCGTCGCGCGCTACAGATCGCCCTCGAGGAACCGGAGATCTCCGGGACGTCGGCGTGGCAGGCGCGCGTCCTGCGTCGTCACCTGTTCGGACCCAACGTGTGGAGTTCGCCGTTTCCGATGCCGTCGCGACCGACATGGATGGACGTCCGCCGCGCCGAGCGCCTGCGCGTGGACCTGCCGCGCCTCGTACCGCTTCGCGCAGGCGGCTATCTGGTGCAACGCGGGGTCGACGCACCACGGCGATCGTCCGTCGCCGGGGGCGCCGCTCAGCGCCCCTGATCGCCGGCTCGCTCGCCGGTCAGGTCGAGCGGACGGCGCGGTTCGGCCGGGTCGAGGCGGGCGCCGCCACGGCGATCTCGTCGACGGCCGGGACCTCGTTCACCACCGGGATCGCTCGGGGGATAGCGTCGTTGGGCGGCCGGCCCCCGTCGGGTCCGCCCGGGATCGCGCCCGGGCCGGCGGGCTCCCCGCCCGGGCCGGTGGGCTCCCCGCCCGGGCGCTGCATCAGCGGGAGCAGCACGTCGCGGAGCTGGCGCGTCCCACGGAGCAGGTGGCTCTTGTAGGTGTTCAGCGGGACGTCCAGGGCCTGGGCGGCATCAGCGTAGTCGAGGCCCATGACGAACCGCAGCACGACCGCCGCTCGCTGCTTGTACGGCAGCGTGGCGATGGCACCGGTGAGGGCGCGCCGGAGCTCGGACGCCTCGGCGGCGGCATGGGGGTCACGGCCGTCGCCGTCCGACGCGCCGAACAGCGCGGTGAGGGAGCCGGGCGGATCCGCTTCCGCCAGCTGGTCCAGCGACGCGACGCGCGTGGCCGATCGACGCTCGCCGGCGCGACCGGCGAGCCGCACGCAGATGGTGGTGATCCAGGGGGCGAGGGCGGGGCGGGGCGTGAAGCGCTCCATGCCACGGAAGGCGGCCAGGAAGGTCTCCTGGACCACGTCCTCGGCCGTCTCCCGGCTGTTGGTCAGGCGGAACGCGAGGTTGAGCAGGCGCTGCCGATGCTGGCGCACCAGCTCGGCATACGCCGCCTCCGATCCCTCTTTGCAGCGCCGGACGAGCTCCTGCTCGCTCCAGACACTCTCTACCACGCGTCCTCCACGCGGCCCGAGACCCGGCCCAGTGTCCCCTGAGGACCGACTGACGGGCAAGAGCAGGCTGGCCGACGCGTGTGTCGGCGCGTCATGACGCGCAGAGTCTGCCACATCGATACCCAGGTTCGCCACCCTTCCCGATCGACGCGGCGGACACGGGACGATGATCCCACCCGGCGTCGGGCCGTTTCTGACACTCTCCGCGGCCGAGTTGAAAGGGCGCTGAAAGGAGGCCCTGGTCGCCACGGGCGCGCCCGAGGGGGGCTGGGCCCGGGGTGGCATCCCTCCGGAGGGTGGGGTGTCAACTTGCCATACAAAGTATTGCAAGCCCGACAGTGGCTACCGGCAGGGAACATGCTCTGTACTCGGCAGGCTGCATGCCCCACGCCGCATCCCCGACTGGCCTCCCGCACGGCGAACGCTCCCGGATGCCATACAAAGTATTGCAAGCCCGACAGTGGCTACCGGCAGGGAAGGACCCCACGGCGTTCTTCCGGGGACCAGGCGGCAGGAAGCCGGCGAACGGAGGGCGCCCGGTGAACGGAGGGCACCCGGCGATCGGGGTGCGGCTCCAGGGTGGCGGGCCGGGGATGGTCGCGGTCGCGCCACCCGCAGCTTGAGCCGCCGCAGCCCGTGGCTCTCGCGCCACCGTCCACACTCGCGCCACCGGCGGTGTGGCCGTCCACAGGACGGCCAGCGGCGGTCGACAGCCGGTGCGGTTCCGCCCTACCCTTGTCGTCTTCCCACCCACCGGAGCTGATCGCATGACCGAACGCGCCCGCCTCGCCGCCGTCGCCGCCGCCGTCGTCGTGGGCGTGGCCGTCCTCGTGGCGGCCGTGGTGCTCGTGTCGAGGGCACCGTCCGCGTCTCCCACGCCAGCCGCGCCGTCCGCGAGCGCCCCGGTCGCTGCCGTCTCGCCGTTGCCGAGCCCGGTCTCGCCGACCGTGCCGCCTGCCTCGCCCCCGGTAGAGACCGCCGTCCCGCCGGGGCCACCCGCGTCGTGCGGACCGTTCGACCCACGGTGCACCCGGATGCCGATCAGCGGCCAGGGACAGGTGGCGTTCACGTCGCAGGTGTCGTGCGGAACGCTCGGGCCCTGCACGCTGTACCTGGACGTGTATTACCCGCGGCAGACCGGGCCCTGGCCGGTGGTGGTCGCGGTCCCCGGTGGGCCGGCCGCGCCCGGGATCCGTCACGGCCTGGGCGACTTCGCGTCGCTCCTGGCGGGACAGGGAGCAGTGGTGTTCGTGGCGGACTACCGCGAGGGCGCGCAGTACGGCGGCACGTTCCCCCTGCCGTACGAGGACATCGGCTGCGCCATCCGGTTCGCGCGGGCGAACGCCGCGCAGTACGGCGGCGACGGGTCGAAGGTGACGCTGGTGGCCCACTCGCTGGGAGGCTTCTTCGCGTCCACCGAGGCGCTCTCGTCGGATCCGTTCACACCGCCGGCCGGAGCGTGCCTGACACAGTCCGGGTCGACCAGGCCGGACGCATTCGTGGGGATCGCGGGGATCTACTCCCAGGGCGGGGTCACGCCCGGGTTCCTCGACGCGTTCTTCGGTGGGCCTGCGCCGAGCGGCGGCCCGGGCGTGCCGGGAGCCGGTTCGTCCCCGGCGCCGGCGTCGTCGGGGGGGACCGCGGGGGCGCCCGCCGACTGGGCTGCCGGCGACCCATTCGCGCTCGTCCGGGCACACAGCAACCCGGGGCTGATCGTGCGGCTGGTGCAGGGGGCCGACGACATGAACGTGCGGCCGATCGAGGCGCAGTCGTTCGAGCAGGCGCTCCAGGCCGCGGGCTACAACGCCACCCTCACCATGGTCCCGGATGCCGACCACAACAGCGTGCTGCAGAACGCCCTGACGATCCGCACGGTCATGGAGACGGCGCTGGGCCTGGGGGAGTAACGGCAACCTGCGGACCGGCCGCCATCGGCATCGTGGCGGATGTGGACGTGGATCTGACACCCGTAATTGACACGTCGCTCGGACACCCTTACCATGGGCCCGTGCCAGCGGATCGCGTCAAGCGCACCTACAACCTGCCCGCCCCCGCCGTGTCCGCGGTGCGAGAGCTGGCCGACCGCCGGATCGCGCCGAGCCAGGACGCCGTAGTCGAGATGGCGATCAACGAGCTGGTCCGCCGGGTACGGGAGGCGGACGAGGAGGAAGCCTGGTCCCGGGCCGCCGATGATCCCCTCTTCACCGGTGAACTGGCCCGGCTCGACACCGAGTTCGGCTCCGCAGACGCGGAGACATGGCCGCCGGCGTGAGGCGGCTGCGCTGGGCAGTCGTCATCGCCGACCTCGAGCCGGTCGCGGGACACGAGCAGGGCGGGACGCGCCGGGTGCTGGTGGTCTCCAACGAGCCCTTCCACCGGTCCGGGCGGGTGAGCGTCTGCCCCATCACCGCGGCCTGGACCGTTCCGCGCTACCCCAACGAGGTGGCAATCCCCAGGGGGCAGGCCGGGCAGATGGCGGATGCCGTGATCCTCTGCCACCAGGTCCGCACCATCTCGGTCTCGCGCATCAGGACCGAGGAGGTCATCGCCGGAGGTGGCATCCGGCACGTCACCAGCCCGGCGATCCGGTCGGCGGTGCGCGAAGCGCTGGGCCGGCACCTTGGCCTCGATATCCCTCCGGACCGGGACGGAGCAGCGGTGCCAGCCTGACCGCCGTCGCGCGGCACTGCCTGGGGCCGCGATCCATCTCGCGAGCCCTGCCAGCAGCGGTCGCGGGTCGCACGTCGGCCTACATCATCACCAGGCCGCCGTCGACCCCCACCACCTGGCCTGTGACGTAGGCCGCCTCGTCGGAGCAGAGGAAGGCCACCACGTCGGCGATCTCCTCCACGGTGCCGAAACGGCCGATGGGCGTCACCGCTCGGATCCCCTCCTGGATCTTCTCGGGCAGGACCTCGGTCATCTCGGTGAGGACGAACCCGGGCGCGACCGCGTTGCAGGTGATCCCCCGGCTGGCCACCTCGCGCGCGGTGGCCCTGGTCAGCCCGATCAGCCCGGCCTTGGCCGCCGAGTAGTTGGCCTGGCCGGCGTTACCCGCCTGCCCGGCGACGCTGGAGATGTTCACGATGCGACCCCGGCGGGCCTTCAGCATCGGCCGGAGCACGGCGCGGGTGGCGTAGAAGGCGCCGGAAAGGTTCGTCTGCAGGACGTCCTGCCAGGCCTGATCGGTCATCCGCATCAGGAGGTCGTCGCGCGTGATGCCCGCGCTGTTCACCAGGATGTCGATGCGGCCGAAGGCGGCGAGCGCGGCCGCGACCAGGGCGTTGGCCGCGCCCGGGTCGGTCACGTCGCCCCGGTGGGCGATGGCGCGCCGGCCGAGCCCCTCCACGGCGACGGCGGCCCCCCGGGCCGCCGCCTCGTTCCCCCGGTAGCTGAACGCGACGTCGGCGCCCTGGGCCGCGAGCCTCACGACGATGGCCCGCCCGATGCCGCGTGAGCCGCCGGTCACGACGGCGGCCTTGCCGGAAAGGTCGATCACGATGTCACCTCGCTGGGACGCTGAGCGGGGCGTGGGCGCCTGTGGCGCGGATTGTGCCGGATCGGGCGGCCGGCTGCGGACCCATGCGCGCGGGCCCGCAGCCGGGGCTCGACTACTGCACGCTGTAGCGGTTGACCGGGCTCCAGCCGGAGTTGGCGTTGAACGGCAGCGGGAAGGCCTGTGCCCGCACGTACCACTGCCCGGCGCTGCCGAACCGGTACGAGTAGGTGGCGATCCCGAGGTTGTCGGTGAATGCATAGCGGGTGGTCAGGTACACCCAGCGCCCGCCGCGGTAGATGTAGAACTCCCAGCCCACCTTCGCGTGCGGCAGCTCAGGACGGTTCGGTCGCACGGTGACCCGCCAGGTGAGCGTGGTGCCGGCCGCGATCGTCACGACCCGCCCGGCGTTGGTCGGTCGAAGCAGCGCGATCTGGCGCACCACCACGCGCACGGGCGTGCTGTTCGCCGCGGCCAGGTCGGGTGTGCCGGCGAAGACGGCCCGGTACCACAGGTTCGTGGCGGGGGTGTAGGGGAACGCAGCGTCACCGACCGAGTTGGTGGTGAGCATCGCGATCTGGTACCAGTTCACCTGGTCGGTGGAGGCCTGCAGGGCGAACGTCTTGCCGGCGCCGTTGATCCCGAAGTGCGTCGTCAGGGTGACGGGCTGTGCCCAGACGATCACCCGAGCCGACGGCGTCACGGTGATCTGCGCGGCCGGCGCCGACACGCTGAAGGCGGCGGTCACGGCCGGGGTAAGCACCACGGTCGGGACGACGTTCGTCGCGAGCGCGGTGATCGCGTAGTTGCTGCCCTGGGCGTTGATCGAGCAGCCGGTGAACGTGGCCACGCCGGCGACGGTCGTCCGCGACACGCCGCCGGTGCAGCTGAGGACGGCGCCCGAGGTGCCGCCGGAGAGCGTGAGCGTGATCGTTGCGCTGGAGGTCGTGGCGACGTTGCCGCCTGCGTCGGTGATCGCCACGACCGGCTGGATCGCGAACGGCTGGCCGGCGTATCCCACGGCCGGCTGCGCGGTGAACGCCAGCCTGGCCGGCGGACCCGGGGAAACGGTGAACGCATTGCCCGTAGCCGGCGCGTAGTACGGGTAGGAGGTCGCCGTGAGCTGGTACGTGCCGACCTTGTCGATCGAGCAGCCGGTGAACGACGCGACGCCCGAGGTGACCCGCAGGGAGGTGACGCCGGACGTGGTGCCGGTGCAGGTGAGGGTGGCGCCGGTTCCCGCGGTCGCGATCGCCAGCGTCACGATGGTGGCGTTGTCGCTCGTGACGGTGTTGCCGTTCGCGTCCCGCACCACGATCGTGGGCTGGACGGGGAACGCCGTCCCGCCGGTGCTGCCGGTCGGGGCCGTCGTGGAACAGCCGGACGAGATCGATCCCCAGCAGAAGGCGAGCCTGCTCGCCGGGCCGGAGGTGACGCTGAACGCGGTCGACTGCGCGGTCGTGTAGCCGGTGGCGCTGGCGGTCAGCTGGTACCCCGAGCCGGTCAGGCTGACGGCACAGCCGGAGTATGTCGCCTGCCCCAGGTACGTGGTCACCGTCAGGTTGCCGGAGTTGGTGCACGCGAAGGCCGCGCCCGTGGGATTGGGGTCGAGCGAAAGGGTGACGGTCCCAGAGGCGCTGCCGACCAGGTTGCCGTACGCGTCGGCGATGCCGACGATCGGCTGCGGCGACAGCAGCGTTGGCGTCACGGCCGCGGGCTGCTGGACGAAGATGAGCTTCGTGGCCGTGCCGGCGGTGACCGTGATGGCGGACGACTGTGCCGACGTCAGGCCGGGCGAGGCGAAGTACACGTACTGCGTCCCGGCCTTCGTGAGCGTGACGTTGAAGGTGTGCTGCCCGTTATCGCTGTTGGTGCCGGTGGTGTAGGTCCAGGACTGCGCCACGGTCGGGTCGGTGGAGGTGACGCTGACCGTGCCCGTGAAGCTGGTGAGTGTCGCGCCGGTCGAGTCCTGCGCCTGCACCGTGATCGACACGGCCGAACCGGCCGTCGTGGTCGTGGGCGTGGTCGACTGGACCACGAGCTTGCTCTGCGTAACGGCGATGCCGGACGCGGTGGCGCTGGTGAGCGTGGGACTGGACGACGAGAACGTCACCGATTGGGACCCGGCCGTGGCGAAGACGACCGTGAAGGTGTACGAGCCGGCGTCGCCCGACGTGTACGTGTGGGCGGCCGGCAGCAGCGTCGCCCGGGGGTCGGTCGAGGTGACGGTGATCGTGCCCGTGTAGCTGGTGTCGACGTTGGCGGGGGTGCTGCTGTCGGTCGCGGCGACCGTGAAGGTCACGGCGATACCGGACGGGACGATGCCGCTCGAGGGCACCGACGTGCTCATGACGGTGAGCTGGGTAGCCGTCGCCGCCATGGCCGCGCCACCCAGCGGCACCAGGGCGGCCAGCAGCGCGGCCGAGACGGCGAGCACGATCCAGCGTCGTGACCGTTCGAGCGGGAGATGCGGGGCGGACATCGGCGACCTCCTGACCGGTAGCAGTGTGGCCCCTCGAGAGGGTCGCACCGGGGGTTGGTTCCCGTTCGAGCCCCGCGTGGGACGACCGGCCGGGTCGGGCCGCGCGGGACAGCGAAGCCGTAGCCCGTCAAGGATGCCACCGATGGGGGAGAAGCAGGATCAGTGCTGGCCGGCCGCGGAGCGCAGCGCCTCGTCCAGCATCGATGCGAACATCACCTCGGTGGGACGGTGGTCGCCTCGCATCGACAGTTCGGCCGCGCCGGCGAAGAGCACATCGTCGGGTCGCGGCTTGATCCGCACGAACGGTGGAAGCCCGTAGCGCGCGGCGCGGCGCATGGCACCCCGCGGGCGCTACATCATCACCAGGCCGCCGTCGACCGCCAGCACCTGACCCGTGATGAAGGCGGCCTCGTCGGAGCAGAGGAACGCGACGGCCGACGCAATGTCATCGGGGGTGCCGAACCGGCCGAGCGGGGTCTGCGCGAGCAGCTGCTGCTGGAGCGAGTCGGGCAGGTCGCGGGTCAGGTCGGTGGTGACGAAGCCGGGCGCGATCGCGTTGCAGGTGATGCCGCGGCTGGCGACCTCGCGCGCGGTGGCCTTGGTGAGCCCGATCAGCCCGGCCTTGGACGACGAGTAGTTGGCCTGCCCCGCCTGCCCCGCCTGCCCCGACACGCTGGAGATGTTGACGATGCGCCCGGCGCGGGCCTTGAGCATCGGCCGGAGCACGGCCTTCGTGGCGTAGAAGGCGCCGAACAGGTTCACCTCCAGCACGGTCCGCCACTCGTCCAGGCTCATCCGCATGATCAGGTCGTCGCGCGTGACACCGGCGTTGTTGACCAGGATGTCGACGCGGCCAAACGTCTCGAGCGCGCGGGCGACTAGCGCGGGCACGGCCTCAGGGTCGGTGACGTCGCCCTCGCTCCAGAAGCAGCGGCGGCCCAGCGCCTCGACGTCGGCCCGGGTCGCCTCGGCGGCCTCGGCGGGGCCACGGTCCAGGAACGCGACGTCGGCGCCCTGGCGGGCCAGCTGCAGCACGATGGCGCGACCGATCCCTCGCGCCCCCCCGGTGACGATGGCAGCCTTGCCGGACAGGTCGATCACGCATGCACCTCCGTCGGGACGCTGATGACGTCTCGGACCCGGGGGACGCGTGGCGGGCCGTCGATGGGGAGACTGTACAGGGGCCGTGCGCTGCGTGCGGCGATGGGCAGCCGCCGGCGACGAGAACCCGCCCACGAGCTCCGCCGCGACCGGCGAGGCCCTCTCCCGGATGGGCATGCGTGCCGCGACATACAAAGTATGGCGGGCCGGCACAGGCGGCTCATGGCGCACGCGCTGGCGGCACGCCGCGACCGGTAGGCTCGGGCGAGGACCCGAAGGCCGGTGGGGCCCGCCTCTCCCCGACGGGTGTGCACGCCGCAACATACAAAGTATGGCGAACCGCGCATGCCCGCCGGGTGATGGATCGCCGCGGTGGAGGGACGGCGCCGGGGGGATGGATCAGCGCCGGGGGATGGATCAGCGCAGGGCAGGACCGATGGCGCCAGGGCAGGACCGATGGCGCCCGGGCGGCCGATCGGCCCTACGCCTCCCCCACCGCGGCCCGCTCCCGCGCCTCGAAGAACGGGCGCAGCACCGGCGGGGTGGGGTCGTCGCTTTCCCAGTCCCTCGGCGCGTGGATCGCGACTTCCGGGCCGATCGCGGCGGCCCGCGCCGAGCGCGACGGATCGGCCGTCCACTCCAGGACCGCGGCGCCGCTCGTGTACCCGGCGCCGAATGCCACGAACACCAGCCGGTCGCCCGGCTGCACGCGGCCCCGCTCCACCGCCTCCGCCAGCGCGATCGGCACCGACGCCGCCGAGGTGTTGCCGTACCGGTCGACGTTGACGTACACGCGGTCCATCGAGAGGCCCAGCTGTTTCGCCACCGACTCGATGATCCGGATGTTGGCCTGGTGGGGCACGAACAGCGAGATGTCGTCCGAGGTCAGCCCGGCCCGCTCGATGGCGGTGAGCGCGGAGCGCGCGAGCGTCCGGGTCGCGTAGCGATATGTCTCGCGGCCGTCCATCCGGATGAAGTGCCCGCGACGCTCGGTGGTCGCGGGCGTGGCAGGGTTGCGGGCCCCACCGGCCGGCACCCAGATGTTGTAGGCGCCGCTCGGGTCGACCGTCAGCTCGAAGCCGAGCAGGCCGCCGCCGGGCTCGTCGGACGCCCGGAGCAGGACCGCGCCCGCGCCGTCGCCGAACAGGACGCAGGTATTGCGGTCGGTGAAGTCGCAGACCCGCGAGAGCACCTCGGCCCCGATCACCAGCACGGTGCGGTACATGCCGCTGGCGATGTACGCGTGCGCTGCGGTGAGCGAGTAGACCCAGCCCGAGCAGGCCGCGGCCAGGTCCATCGCGGCGGCCCGTGGCGCGCCGATCGCCTCCTTCACGAGGGCGGCGGTGGACGGGAACTGGTAGTCGGGCGTCACGGTGGCGACCAGGATCATGTCGATGTCGGCCGGATCGACGCCGGCCACGGCGAGCGCCCGGCGGGCGGCGACCGACGCCAGGGTGGCGGTCGACTCCCACGGCGCGGCGACCCGCCGCTCCCGGATCCCGGTGCGCGTCTGGATCCACTCGTCGGACGTGTCGACCAGCCGCTCCAGGTCGGCGTTGGTGAGGACGCGCGTCGGGGCGTAATAGCCCCAACCATCAATCCGTGCACTGCGTGGCTGCATGGTCTCCCTCGCTCCAGGTCAGGATGGCTCGATCTCGATCAGCGGCTGTTTCGCCCGCACCAGCGCGCCGTCGACGGCGTGCATGCGGACCACGCGACCCGCGGCGTCGCTCTTGATCTCGTTGAAGAGTTTCATGGCCTCGATCAGGCCGATCACCTGGCCCGCCATGATCTCCGCGCCGACCTTCACGTAGGGCGCGGCGCCGGGCGACGGCGCGGCGTAGTAGATGCCGGTGAGGGGCGCAACGACGGCGTGGGTGCGGGATCCAGCGGCGACGACAGGTTCGCTGTCGTGCCCCGCCGGCTCGGCCCCGTGGCCCGGGGACTCGGGGGCGCGGGCGCTCCCCTGCCCCGGCCCCGGGACGGGCAGGGTCTCGACGGTCACGGCCCCGGCCGTCAGCTGGCCGGGCTTCCGAAGCACGATCCCAAGCTCACCGGCCTGGACCTCGAGCTCGGCCAGGCCGGAGCGCTCGAGCAGCACCTCGAGCCGGTCGATCAGCGCGAGCAGCTCCTCCGTGGTGGTCATGCCCCGGCCTCCGGTCGGGCGGTCACCCGCCGCCGTTCGTGCCGTGCCGCCAGGCGCGCGATCATGCGCCGGCCCACCGGCGGAGGAGCAGCACGCTGTTCTGGCCGCCGAACCCGAAGGCGTTGACCAGCGCGACGTGGAACGTGCCCTCGCGAGCCTCCCCGCGCACGAGGTCCAGCCCCGCCGCGTCCGGGTCCGGGTCGTCCAGGTTCAGCGTCGGCGGCACGCGGCCGTCGACCATGCATCGGACCGTCAGCGCGGCCGCGATCGCGCCCGCCGCGCCGAGCGTATGCCCGAGCGCACCCTTGGTGGCGGTGATCGGCACGGCGCCGCCCTGCTCGCCGAACAGCTCGTGCAGGCCCGCCAGCTCCGCGCGGTCCCCCTCCGGCGTGCTGGTCGCGTGCGCGCTCACCAGGTCCACGTCGTCGGGCGACAGGCCGGCCTTCTCGAACGCGCGGCGAGCGGCGCGCACGGCCCCGCTCGCGCCCGGCGCCGGGAGCGTGAGGTGGTAGGCGTCCGCGGAGGCCGCGTAGCCCACCAGCTCAGCGAGAATCCGCGCGCCACGGGCCCGGGCATGGTCGAGATCCTCGAGGACGAGCGTGGCGGCCCCCTCCGCCATCACGAACCCGTCCCGGCCCCGGTCGAAGGGGCGGCTGGCGGCCGCGGGATCGTCGTTCCGGGTGCTCAGCGCCTTCATCGCCGCGAAGGCGCCCACGATCCCCTCGAGCACGGTGGCCTCCGTCCCGCCCGCGAGCATCACGTCCGCGTCGCCCCGGCGGATCGACTCGGCCGCCTCGCCGATCGCGTGGCCGCCGCTGGCGCAGGCGCTGATGGTCGCCAGGTTCGGGCCGCGCGCCCCCAGCACGAGCCCGATCTGCCCGGCCGTCATGTTGGCGATCGCCATGGGGACGAAGAAGGGGCTGAGGCGGTCCGGGCCGCGCTCCACGTAGGTCCGGATCTCGTCGAAGATCGTGGCCGCGCCGCCGAACCCGGTCCCCACGAAGGCCCCGGTCGCGTCCGCCAGCGGCCCGTCCAGCCGCTCCGGGAGCCCCGCGTCGGCGAGTGCCTCCTGGGTGGCGAGCAGCGAGAGCTGCGTGGCCCGGTCGGTCCGGCGGATCGCCTTCCGGTCCAGCACGCGCGACGGGTCCGCGTCGAGCACCTCGCCCGCGATGCGGCTCTCCACGCGCGAGGTGTCGAACGACGCGATCGGCCGGATCCCCGACTGGCCCGCGAGCAGCCGTTCCCAGGTGGTGGGAAGGTCGGCGCCGAGGGGCGTGACGGCGCCCAGGCCGGTCACGACCACGCGGCGGGGCGGGGGCGGTGCCGGCGCGCTCATCCGGGAGGTCACGGCACGAGCCGCCGAGCGGAGACCTGGCGGGGCGCGCGCCGGATCACCGGACGAAGCGTCCCGTTCGGATGGTGGCCGCCCGGTAGACGTCGCCGGCCAGCCCGCGCTCCGAGAGCTCGTCGCTCACCGGCCGCGTGTCGTAGACGGTGCGGCGCAGGTCGGTCCGGACCTCGTCGCCGTCGATCTCGAGCAGCGCCCAGGCCGCCCCCGGGTCGCCGTCGAAGGCGTACCCGCACGAGCCCGGGTTCACCACCTGCTTCCAGCCCAGGTCCCGCACGTCGGCGATATGGGTGTGGCCGCAGGTCACGATGCGGGCATCCGTGCGGGCCAGTCGCTCGACGATGGTCGCGACGTCCACGTCCGACCCGAGCCCCGACGTCTGGCTCCCCGGCGAAGCGTGGCAGGCCAGGACGAGCGTGTCGTCCACGTGGACCCGGCGCTCCGACGGGAGCCGGCGGAGCCAGTCGAGCCGCTCCTCGCCCAGCTCGCCGTGCGCCCACTCGGCGGCCACCACGTCCACGCGCGGCACCTCGTCGAACCAGGGGAAGGCGGCCGCCAGGTCGAGGTCCGCGACGGCCACGTCGGTGTTGCCCTGGATCACGACCGCGCCCTGGGCCTCCAGCTCGCGCACCCGATCGACGACGTCGCACGGGCGGGGCCCGTTCATGACGTAGTCGCCCAGCAGGGCGATGAGGTCGGGCGCCTCGCGGCGCACGGCGGCGAGCGCCGCGTCGAGGGCGGCGGCGTTGCCGTGGATGTCGGAGAGCAGGGCAATGCGGTAGGTCATGGTCTCCTCGTGGACGATGGGCGGGATCCGCGGCCCGGGATGGTGGCCCTCACTTGAGCGTACCGGGCGGCGGGATGATGAACGCGAGCAGCGCCTCGCAGGCGACCTCCCCGTCGACGGTCGCGACGGCGCGCCCCTTGCCGAAGCGGCGGCCGAGCTTCTCCATGGTGACCTCGAGGCGCAGGGTGTCGCCGGGGGCCACGATCCGCTTGAAGCGGCACTCCTCGATGCTGGCAAACAGGCCCATGGTGTCGCCGAAGCCGGGCTGCTTCGCGACGTAGACGGCCATGGTCTGGGCAAGGGCCTCGACCTGCAGGACGCCGGGCATCACGGGCTGGCCGGGGAAGTGGCCCTGGAAGTACCACTCGGTGGCGGTGACGGCCTTCTGCCCGACGATCCGCTGGTGCTCGGGGTCGTACTCGACGATGCGGTCGACGAGGAGGAAGGGCCAGCGGTGGGGGATGAGGGCCTGGATCTCGCGGGTCGTGAGGGTGATGACTTCAGGCGGCACGGCACGCTCCTTCCCTGGTCAGTCGCGCGCGGCGGCCACGAAGGCCGCGGGGCCCACGCGGTCCAGCAGATTGGTGGTGAACCCGCCCTCCAGAAAGACCGGGTGCGAGAGGATCGCGCGGTGGAACGCCACGGTGGTCTCGATCCCCTCGATCCGCAGCTCGGCCAGGGCCGTCCGGGCCCGGGCGATGGCGGTCGCGCGGTCCGGGCCGTGGACGATGAGCTTGCCCAGCAGCGAATCGTAGTAGGGCGGCACGTCGTAGCCGCGGTACAGGTGGCTGTCCATCCGCACGCCGGGTCCGCCCGGAACCCGGTACTCCTCGATGGTGCCCGCCTGGGGCCGGAAGTCGTGCGCGACGTCCTCGGCGGTGATGCGGAACTCGATGGCGTGCCCGCGCGGGTCGATGTCCGCCTGCGAGTAGCCGAGCGGCTCGCCCGCCGCGATCCGGATCTGCTCGGCCACCAGGTCGAGCCCCGAGAGCATCTCGGTGACCGGGTGCTCCACCTGGATCCGGCAGTTGATCTCGATGAAGAAGTAGTTGCCCTGGCCGTCGACCAGGAACTCGAGCGTGCCCACGTTCTCGTAGCCCGCCGCGACGATCGCCCGGACCGCCGACTCGCACAGGTGGCGGCGGCTCTCGGGACCCAGCGCGGGGGTGGGCGCCTCCTCGATCAGCTTCTGATGGCGCCGCTGCACCGAGCAGTCCCGCTCGCCGACGTGCACGCCGTTGCCGTACCGATCGACGATCACCTGGACCTCGACGTGCCGGTTCTCCTCGAGCCACTTCTCGAGGTAGAGCGCGTCGTCCCCGAACGCGGCGCGCGCCTCCGAGCGGCAGATGGGCAGGGCCTGTTCCAGTTCGCGCCGCGAGCGCACCATCCGCATCCCCTTGCCACCGCCGCCGGCGGACGGCTTGACGAGCACCGGGTAGCCGATGCGCTCGGCCTCGTCGAGCGCGTGGGCGTCGTCGCGGAGCAGGCCGGAGCCGGGGATGGTGGGGAGGCCATGCTCGGCGAGGACCCGCCGCGTCGACGCCTTGGAGGCGAACCGCTCGAGCACCTCGGCGGGCGGCCCGATGAACGTGAGGCCGTGGGCGCGGACCATGTCGGCGAAGGCGTCGTCCTCCGAGAGGAAGCCGTAGCCGGGATGGATGGCGTCGCAGCCGGTGACGATCGCCGCCGAGATGACGGCTGCGGCGGAGAGGTAGCTGCGTTTCGCGTCCGCGGGGCCGATGCAGATCGCCTCGTCGGCCTGCTGGACGGCGAGCGTGTCGATGTCGGCCTCGCTGTAGGCGACCACGGCGGGGACGCCGAGCTGGCGGCAGGCGCGCAGCACGCGGAGCGCGATCTCACCCCGGTTGGCGATCAGGATCCTGGTGAACACTCAGGTCGCCTCCGGCGGATCGACGTGGACCAGCGGCTGCCCGTACTCGACCGCCTCGCCGGCCTGGGCCAGGAGCCGGCCGACGAACCCGTCGACGGGAGCGAGGACCTCCTGGCGGACGCCGAGGCAATCGACGAAGCCGAGGACGTCGCCGCTCCGGACGCGACGCCCGGTGGTCCAGCCCTCGCGCGGGGTGAAGTAGCCAACCGCGGGCGAGGTGGCGACGGTCGGGGCCAGGGGATCGGCGACGGTCGCGACGCCGATCCCATCGGCACCACCGAGGAGGGGCCGGCCCTCCGTCGCGGGCGCCGGGTGACCGGCCGGCGATGACGGCGACCCGTCGGCGGTGGCCTGGTCGGCGGGGGACGGGGTCTCCGGGCGGCGGCGGCGCCCCTCGGGCAGCGCGACGGTGCGGCGCCGGTCGTACGGCCTGCGCAGGCGGATCCGCCATGCGTCGGTCCGGACCTCGATCTCGCCGAGCCCGCTCGCGTCGAGGCGGGCGATCAGGGCCGGGAGCAGGTCGTCCGCCAGGCGCCCGATCCGCCCGGGGGCGTCGTCGGGAGCGTCGTCGTCTGCCTGGCGCAGGGCGCCGCCCGGCGCCAGGTTCGTCGCCCCGGGCGCGACGCCGGCCGTGTGCCCGATCTCCAGTTCGGCGTCGCCCACCTAGAGATCCTCCCGCAGCGGCGCATCGACGTCCGCCTCGACCACGGAACGCGTCGGGCCCGCCTCGGGGACCCCGAGCGTGGCGCGACCGGCCTCGATCAGCTCGCGCAGGCGACCGGCCAGGTCGGGGCGTCGGGCCGCGGGCGCGACCCCGCGCTCCACGGTGGTGAACGCGCCCATCGACCGGTAGCGCTGGTACCGGCGCTCCAGGAGCTCCGGGACCGGCAGCGCCTCCAGGCGCGCCAGCTGGTCGGAGATGCGGGCGGCCAGCGTCGCGGCCAGGGCCAGGGGGTCTTCCTGGGCTCCGCCGCGCGGCTCTGGCACGACCTCGTCGACCACGCCCAGCGCCAGCTGGTCGGGCGCGGTCAGGTGCATCGACGCCGCGGCCTGCCGCGCCGCGGCGGCGTCCCGCCACAGGATGCTGGCGCACCCTTCCGGGCTGATCACGGAGTAGATCGCGTTCTCCAGCGCGAGGACCACGTCGGCGGTCGCGATGGCGAGCGCGCCGCCGGACCCGCCCTCGCCGGTGATGACGGTGACGATCGGCGTGCGGAGCCCGGTCATCAGCGCGATGGAGCGGGCGATCGCCTCGGCCACGCCCCGCTCCTCGGCCGCCGGGCCGGGGTAGGCGCCGCCGGTGTCGACGAAGGTGACGACAGGCAGGCCGAAGCGCTCGGCGAGCGAGAAGAGGCGCATCGCCTTTCGGTAGCCCTCGGGGTGCGCCATGCCGAAGTTGCGGCGGATGTTCTCGTCGGTCTCGGATCCGCGCTGGTGGCCCACGAACACGAACGCGTGGCCGGGGATCCGGGCCAGGCCGGCCACGATCGCGGGGTCGTCGCCGAAGAGGCGGTCCCCGTGGAGCTCGACCACGTCCGTGGCCATGGCACGTACCAGGTCCAGGGTGTGCGGCCGCTTCACGTTGCGTGCCGCCTGCACGCGTGCCCAGACGCGCTCCTGCTCGGCGGCATCGGGGGCGGACGGCGGGAACGTCGCGGTCCCTGGCGAGCCGGCGCCGCCGGCGCCCGTGGCAGGCGCGGTGGTGCCGGCCGCGGCGGCAGGTGGGGTCGCAGGCGCGGTGGCAGATGCGGTCCTGCCAGCGGGTCCGTTGCCGCCCCCGCGGGATACGCCGGCCGCTCCGCGACCGTCCGTGGCGGCGCCCGGCAACGGCTGCGTCCCGGCCAGCGGCGCGGTCCTGGGCCCCATGCCGTCCCCGGACGTGCGCCCCCCGATCACCTCGGCCGCGTGCGCGCCGATCTCGGCGGCCTGTGCGCCGAGCGCCGCCACTCCGCGGCGTCCCGCCTCGACCACCGGCAGGGCCGGGAGGTTCGGCAGCCTCGGGTTGAGGAACCCGAACGGGCGGAAGGCGGCGTCGTGCCCTTCGGCCGTGGCACGAGCGAGCGGGGTCCCGGGCGGGAACGGCGCGTCCGAGCAGGGCGCTCCCTCGCGCAGGTAGCAGAGGACCCTCGCCACCTCCTCGCGCAGCCGGTCGCGCGGGACCACGCGATCCAGGAACCCGTGCTCGAGGAGGAACTCGGCGCGCTGGTACCCGGGCGGGAGCTCCACGGCGATGGTGCCGCTGGCCACTCGCTCCCCGGCGAACCGGATCAGCGCGTCTGGCTCGGCCAGGTTCACGTCGCCCAGCACGGCGAACGAGGCGAAGACGCCGCCGGTGGTGGGGTCGGTCAGGATGCTCACGTAGGGCACGCCCGCCGCCGCCAGCCGCTCCAGCGCGGCGCAGGTCTTGGCAAGCTGCATGAGCGCGAGGGTGCCCTCCTGCATCCGCGCCCCGCCCGATGCCGAGACGATCACGAGCGGCATGGAGGTGGCCAGGGCGTGTTCGGCGGCCCGGGTCACCTTCTCGCCCACCACGGAGCCCATCGAGCCGCCGATGAAGGCGAAGTCCATGACGCAGATGGCGACGGGCTGCCCGTCGATGCGGCCGGTGCCCCATACCGCCGCGTCGCGCAGCCCGCTGGCGATCCGCGCGGCCACCAGGCGGTCCGGGTACGTCTTCAGGTCGACGAAGCCCAGCGGGTCGGTGGACTCCAGCCCGACGTCGTGCTCCTCGAACGAGTCGGGATCGAGCAGCAGCCGAAGGCGCGCATCCGCGCGCAGCTTGAAGTGGTGCCCGCACTTCGTGCACATGCGCAGGTTCCGCTCGAGCTGCTTGTTGTAGAGCATCTCGCCGCAGCGGGGGCACTTCGTCCAGAGGTCCGGGGGGAAGTCGCGGCGGTGGGGCAGGAACGGGAGCTTGATCGGCATCAGGCGTCCCTCCGGGGATGCCGCCAGGCCGCGATCCGCCACGCGACAACGGCGGCGCCGGCGATCGAGACGCCCGATGCGATGGCTCCGCCGACGAGGACCGGTCGGGGCACGCGCCCCATCGCCTGGCCGACGGCGGCCGGCGCGAGATCGAGCGCGAAGGGCATCGAACCGCCGGTGACGGGCAGGGCGGGGAACGGGATGATGCGCCGGGGGTGGGCTGTTTCCGAGTCGGCTCCGGGCGCGGCCGTTCCCAGCGCGGCGTCTCGGAGGTGGGCGGCCAGCCGCTCCTCGAAACGGAACGACGGGTGGAACCGGACCAGCACGCGGGCGAGCACGTCCGCGGCGTGGGCCAGCTCGGGGTCGCCGGCGAGGTCGAGGTCGTCGGGGACGCCGGTCACGACACTCGGCCCGGGTCGCTGGGCGCGGAGGCAGGCGCGGAGGCGTCACCGCGACCACGGCGCGCGCTCGGGTCGCCGGCCACCGGGCGGGGGGCGGCAGGCGCGTGCACGCGGCGCGGACCGTCGGCCGCGCGCAGCTCGTCCGCGACGTTGCGCAGCGCCCGATGCAGCAGCACGCGCACGGCTCCCTCCGACCGGCCGAGGACGGCGGCGATCTCGGAGACCGGCATCTCGTCGACGAAGCGGAGGATCACCGCCGTGCGCCGGTCGTCCGGGAGGCGGGCAACGGCCGCCCAGGCACGTGCCGCCTCGTCCCGCCGGACGGCGCTCGCGGCCGGGTCATCCGTCCCCGCCACCTCGCCGGCCGCGTCGATCGGGGCGGTGGGATGGCGCCGCGAGGCCCGCCGCTCGTTGCTGGCCAGGTTGCGCGCGATGCGGAACAGCCACGACCGGAAGCTGCTCGCGCCGTCCCCGCGCGGCTGCTCCTGGAAGCGCGGCAACGCCGCCAGCGCCTGCAGGAAGACCTGCTCGGTGAGGTCCTCGGCGGCGTGGTGGTCGGCCAGCTGGTAAACGGCGAAGCTGTAGACCTGTGCCATGTACCTGCGATAGAGCGTCTCGAACCGGGTGGGGTCGCGGCGGGCAGCCTCGACCGCGGGCCGGTCGGGGTCGAACGCGACAAGCCGGTCCTTCTCTGGACCGCTCACCTTCCTGAACACCGCCGCAGTCTACTTGTTACGGGGCCCGTCGCGCCCCGGGGCCGCTTGCGAGCCCACCGCCCCTCATGCGACGCGGCAGCGGGTCACCTCGCCCGCGTCGACCGCGAGGATCCCGTCGGCCGTCGCGAGCAACAGCGCGCCCGTGGTCGGGTCGACTCCCTCTCCCCTCCCGCCGAACTCGCGATCGCCGACCTCCACCGTCAGCCGCCGACCCGTGGTGCGCTGGCGCGCGCTCCACCCGCCGGCGTCGAAGCGTCCGTCGCGGAGCGCCTCCAGCCGGGACTCGAGCCGGCCGAGGAACCCGCCGAGCAGCGCATCGCGGTCGACCGGCCGGCCGCCCCCGAGCGCCGAGAGGCTGGTCATCGAGGGTGCCAGCTCGGGGGGGAAGTCTCGCTCGGCCCACTCCACGTTGACCCCGATCCCGACCACCACGGTCGCCAGCTCCGCCCCCTGGGCCGTGGTCTCGCCGAGCACCCCGGCGACCTTGCGCAGCGCTCCGTCCGGTCCGTCCGCCACCAGGTCGTTGGGCCACTTGAGACCGAGCGTCCCGTCGCGCAGGCCGGCCACCTCCTCGGCCGCATCGAGCATCGCCAGCGCCACGATCGCGCCCAGCCGCCACGCATCGCGCGGCGCAAGGTACGTGGGCCGGAAGCCACAGGAGACCAGCAGCCCGGTTCCCGGTGGCGCGGTCCAGGTCCGGCCGTGTCGCCCGCGGCCCGCGCGCTGCCGATCGGCGACGGCGACGCATGGGTCGGGCACGCCGGCCGCGAGCCACGCCGTCACGATGGCCTGGGTGGAGTCGACGGCGCCGAAGCGCTCGAGCCGGGCGGGAAAGGCGGGCCCGGGAGGGCAGGCGGGACCGGCGGGATCGGCGGGACCGGCAGGATCGGATCGGTCGGGTCGGCTGTCCGGCAGACCGGGCAGGTCGGATGGGTCGGATCGGGCGGATCGGTCGGATCGGGCGCGCCCAGGGTCGGGACGACCGGATCGGTCGTGCGCCAGGTCGGTCATCGTGGTCAGGCCGCGGACCAGCGGTCGTTCCGCCGCGCGCCGCTCGACGAGCCCCTCAGTGCGCCTGCGCCGGCACCCCGGGCTCGGGCCGTTCCAGCTCGAAGGCGCGGTGCAGTGCCCGCGCGGCCTTCTCGAGGTGCGCCTCGCCGATCATGCAGGTGATCCGGATCTCCGAGGTGGAGATCATCTCGATGTTGATCCCCTCGTCGGCGAGCGTGCCGAACATCCGCGACGCATAGCCCGGCGCGTTCTGGATCCCGGCCCCCACGATCGACACTTTCGCAACCGTGTCGTCGACGGTCAGCTCACGCGCGCCCATGTCGGCGACGATCGGCTCGAGCAGGCGCCGCGCTCGCACCAGGTCCGAGCGGGGCACCGTGAAGGACAGGTCGGTGGCCCCGGCGTGACCCACGTTCTGCACGATCATGTCGACGTTGATGCCGGCGTCCGCGAGGGGCGCGAAGACGCCGCGGGCGATGCCCGGGCGGTCCGGGACGGCGACGAGCGTCAGCTTGGCCACGTTGCGGTCGGTTGCCAGGCCGCGCACCTTGTTGCGCTGCTCCACGTCGGGGTCCTCCTTGATGCGCGTGCCCGGGTGGTCGCTGAACGTGGACCGGACGGCGATCTCGACGTCGTTGACCCAGCCGAGCTCGACGGCGCGGGTCTGCATGACCTGGGCGCCCTGGTGGGCGAGCTCGAGCATCTCCTCGTAGCCGATCACCGGCAGGAGCCGGGCGTCCGGGACGATCCGCGGATCGGCCGTGAAGATGCCCTCGACGTCGGTGAAGATCTCGCACCGGTCGGCGCCGAGACGGGCGGCCAGCGCGACGGCCGTGGTGTCCGAGCCGCCGCGGCCGAGCGTGGTGATCTCGCCGGCGGAGTGGGTGTCGGCGGTCGAGCCCTGGAACCCGGCCACGATCACGACGTTCCCGGCCTCCAGCTCGTGCAGGATGCGGGCGGGGTCGACGTTGGCGATGCGGGCGCGGCCGTGGGCGGTGTCGGTGCGGATGCCGGCCTGGGCGCCGGTCAGCGAGACGGCGGCGGTTCCCAGCGTGTGCAGGGCCATCGTGACCAGCGCGCAGCTCTGGTATTCGCCGGTGGCGAGGAGGCGGTCCATCTCGCGGGGGTCGGGGTCGCGGGTGATCTGCCAGGCCAGCTCGATCAGGTGGTCGGTGGTGTCGCCCATGGCGCTGACGACCACGACCAGCGACGATCCGGTGGCGCGCTCGGCGGCGATCCGGCGGGCGACGTGGCGGATCCGATCGGCGTCGGCGAGCGAGGAGCCGCCGTACTTCTGAACGACGAGGGGCATGGGGGGATTGTACCGGGAGTGGCGCGCGTGGCCGCAGGGGCGTGGCGCGTGGCCGGGCCGCGTGGCCGGTGGCCGGATTTCCGCCGCGGGTCGCAGCCGTGCCGCGGGCCGCAGCCGTTGCCGCAGCCGTTGCCGCAGCCGTGCCGCGTGGCCGGGCCGCGTGGCCGGGAGCCGGATTTCCGCCGCGTGGCCGGGAGCCGGATTTCCGCCGTGTGCCGCAGCCGTGCCGCAGCCGTGCCGCGTTTCCGCCAGATGCCCACCCCCGGAACCAGAGGCGGCCCTGGCGGCGCCCGGACGTGTCTCCGCGGCCGTTCCGGGGCTCGGATGATTCGTACTTCGTGCACAGTGGGGTCACAGCTCGCGATATTCGTGGCACCGGCCCGTGCACTGAGGACCGGGACCCATCGCGCGTTCCCCCGGTGGGAGAGTGGCGGATCGGGCAGGCGGAGGAACCCGTGTGCTGCGCCGTGGTGGCCGGGCCGGTTCCCCCGGTGGGAGAGTGGCGGATCGGGCAGGCGGAGGAACCTTGACCGACTCTTGTTGGCCTCCCGCTACGATTGGCACCGATGCACCCCTCCGCCCGGCCCCCGCGCGCCCGCATCCTGGTGGTCGAGGACGAGGCGCGCCTGCGCGAGCTGCTCCGGCTCTACCTCGAGCGCGCCGGGTACGAGGTCCGCGAGGCGGCAGATGGGCGGGCGGCGCTCGACGCGTTCGACGAGGACCCTCCCGATCTGCTGATCGTGGATCTGATGCTGCCGAAGCTGCAGGGCGAGGCGCTGATCCGGGCCATCCGCGAGGACTCGCAGGTCCCGATCCTGATCGCGTCGGCCAAGCGGAGCGACGTCGAGCGGATCGCCGGCCTGCGGCTCGGCGCGGACGACTACCTGCCGAAGCCATTCAACGTCCACGAGCTGGTCGAGCGGGTGAACGCGATCCTCCGCCGCACGGGCACGGGCACGGGCATGGGCACCGGCACCGGCACCGGCACCGGCACCGGCATGGGCATGGGCGTCGGCGCGGGGGGCGGGGCCGGCATCGGGGTTGGCGGAGCCGGCACCGGCCGCGCGGCAGGCGGTCGCCTGTCCTTTGCGGGGGGCCGATTCGTGCTCGAGCCGTCGACCCGCGCGTACACCTGCGACGGGCGCGCCGGGAGACTGACGCCGGCCGAGGCGCGCCTGCTGCTCGCGCTGGTCCGTGCCGCAGGATCGCCGCTCGACCGGGAGCAGCTCCTTCGGACGGTCGCGGGGCCGCACGCGGAGACGTCACGCAACATCGACGTCCACGTCGGCAACCTGCGACGGAAGCTGGGCGACGACGCGGCCGCCCCGTGGGCGATCGAGACGATCCCCGACGTGGGCTACCGGTGGCTGGCCCCGGCCGACCGTGAGCCAGTCGACCGGGCGGGCGGCGGGCCAGCGGATCGGCCGGATGAGCCAGCAGATCTGCCGGGCGGGCGTGCGGCCGGCGGGCCGACGGATCGACCGGGTGGGCCAGTCGACCGGCCGGGCGGGCGTGCGGCCGGCGGGCCGACGGATCGACCGGGTGGGCCAGTCGACCGGCCGGGTGAGCCAGCAGATCTGCCGGGCGGGCGGGCCCCGACCGATCCACACCGACTCGACCGGACGCGGGCCTGACCATGGATCGACTGGGTGTCCGGCTGGCCCTCGCGATCGGTGGAGCCGTCGCCGTGGTCATCGTGCTCGCCGGGATCCTCGTCAACATCCTGGTCGGGTCGCGGTTCTCCCAGTACCTCACCCAGGAACAGACAGCCCGCCGTGACCAGGCCGCGGCCCTGGTGGCCGATGCGTACCGGCTGAACGGCTCACTGTCGCTCACGGCACTGGAGCTGCGGCAGCTGGCGACCGCGGCAGGGGGGCCGGTCGCGATCTTCGACGCCTCCGGCAACCTCGTCGAGCGGTCGGCAGGGCTCGGCGCGGCGCTCGGGGGCCCCGTCGACAGCACGCCGATCGTCGTCCACGGGCAGACAGTCGGGCGCCTCGACGTCCAGAGCCGGGGGCTCGCGGCCGCCGTCGTGCAGACCGCGTCGACCGCCTTCCGCCGTGCGATCGACCAGACGCTGCTGGTCGCCGGGCTCGTCGCGGTTGTCGTGAGCGTGCTGGTCGCGCTTGCCATGGGCCTGCGCATGACCCGGCCGCTCTCCGACATGGCCTCGGCATCGCACCGGCTGGGTGGCGGTGACCTGTCGACCCGCGTCCCGGTGCCCACGGACCGCGAGGGGCACGACCTGGCGCTCGCGTTCAACTCGATGGCGGAGAGCCTGCAGCGCTCGGAGCAGCTCCGGCGCCAGGCGGCGAGCGACCTGGCCCACGAGATCGCCACGCCCGTCACGGTGCTGACGACGCAGCTCGACGCGATGGCCGACGGGGTGGTCCCGGCGACGGCCGACCAGCTGGCGGCGACCCGCGAGACGGCCGGCGAGGTGGCACGGCTGGTAGGCGACCTGCACGACCTGGCGGCGGCGGAGGGGGCGTCACTGCTGCGCGCGCCCGAACGGATGGACCTGCTGGCGATCGCGACCGACTCCGCGGCGGCGGTGCAGGCGCTGTACGGGCAACAGGGGGTGGCGCTCCTCGGACCGGCGGTGATCGGAGCCGGCCCGGTCCGCGTGGAGGCCGATCCGCGTCAGATGGGGCGCGCGCTGCAGAACCTGCTGACGAACGCCGCGGTCTACACGCCGGCCGGCGGGACCGTGCGGCTGAGCGTGGCCAGGGAGGGGGGAGCCGCCCGGATCAGGGTGGCGGACACCGGGCCTGGCATCCCTCCCGAGCATCAGGCGCGCGTCTTCGAGCGCTTCTATCGGGCCGATCCGGCGCGGGCCCGGCGTCCGGGGCAACCGGGAGGGACGGGTATCGGACTGACGGTCGCGCGGGAGCTCGCGCGGGCCAACGGGGGAGACGTGCGGATCGAGTCGTCTTCGCCGCAGGGCACGACGTTCGTGATCGAGCTGCCCGCGGTGGGGTGAGGGCGGCGGGCGACGCGCGTGGGGTCGAGGTGGACAGTCGCCGCGGGAGGCGACGAGCCCCTACGTTGCCTCCACCACGATCGGCCCGGCGTTGCGGGGCGCAACCGGCCGGACCCGGCCCGCCAGCCCTCGCTCCGACGCGACGCGCGCCATCGCCTCCCCCGCCGCATCGAGCGTGCGTTCGTCGTCGGCGAAGGCGATCACGCTCGATCCCGCGCCCGACAGGCACGCCCCGAGCGCCCCGGCCTCGCGGGCGGCCGAGACGAGCGACGGCAGCTCCGGATAGACGGCGGCCCGGTATGGCTCGTGGAGCCGGTCCTCGGTCGCGTCGCGCAGCAGCGCGTACCGGCCGCTGGTGATCGCGGCCACGGCCAGGGCGGCACGGCCCACGTTGAAGACGGCGTCGCGGTGTGGCACGTCATGCGGGAGGGCGGCGCGCATCGCGGTCGTCGCCAGGGCGCGGTCGGGCACGAACAGGACCGCGCGCAGACGCCCGGGCACGTCGAACCGGACGGCCTCGGGGCGACCGCCGACCATGGCCACCACCACGAACCCGCCGAGCAGCGCGGCCGAGGCGTTGTCGGGATGCCCCTCGAGTTCGCAGGCGAGGTCGAGCTGGCGACGCTCCCCGAGCTGCCCGCCCGTCAGCGCGTCGGCGGCGACGAGCCCGGCCACGGTCGCAGCCGCCGAGGAGCCAAGCCCGCGGGCCAGCGGGATCTCGTTGCGCATCGCGATCCGCCAGCCGATCCCCTGCGGGACCTCGCCCAGGGCCCAGCGGAGGCCCAGCTCCAGCGCGACCACGAACCGATTGTGCCGGTCGCCGGCGAGCTTCCCCTCTCCCTCTCCCTCCACCGTCAGCTCGACCGACGGCTCGGCCAGCACCTCGACCGTGACGCGGTTCACCAGGTCGAGGGCCATGGCGAGGACGTCGTAGCCGGCGCCGAGGTTGGCGGTGGTGGCGGGCACGTCGACCACGACGCGGCGGTGGACGAGACCGGGGAAGGGCGGCGGCTGGACCGCGCGGGGTTCGGGAGGCGGGGCGGACTCGCCGGTCGGGGAGTTCGCGCCGGGCGCGCCCGCCGCGGGCGTGTCAGACGTTTCCGTGGGTGCATCGGGCGACACCGCGGGCACGTCGGGCGACACCGCGGGCGTTTCGGTCACCGCGGGCGACACCGCGGGCACGTCGGGCGACACCGCGGGCACGTCGGCCCCCCGGCGGCGGCGACGGCCCGTCACCAGCCCAGCGCCCCCATCACACCCTCCACCGTCGGTGGCGCCGTCAGCCCCGCAAGCACGTTCCGTCGCGCCGTGTCCGGGTCTTTCAGTCCGTGCCCCGTCAGCACGCAGACAATCGTCCCGCCCGGGTCGATCGCGCCCTCGGCGGCCAGCTTCCGCACACCCGCCACCGACGCCGCACTCGCCGGCTCGCAGAACACGCCCTCGTAGCGGGCCAGGTCGCGGTAGGCGTCGAGGATCTCCTCGTCGGTGACCGCCTCGATCCGGCCGCCCGACTCGTCCCGCGCCCGGACCGCCTTCTGCCAGCTGGCCGGGTTGCCGATGCGGATCGCGGTCGCCACCGTCTCCGGCTGTTCGACCGGGTGGCCGAGCACGATCGGCGCCGCGCCGGCGGCCTGGAAGCCGAGCATGATCGGCCGCGTCTCCACGAGCCCCGCGTCCCGGTACTCGGTGAAGCCCGCCCAGTACGCGCTGATGTTCCCAGCGTTGCCGACCGGGATCGCCAGGTAGTCGGGGGCGCCGCCCAGGTCGTCGCAGACCTCGAACGCCGCGGTCTTCTGTCCCTCGAGCCGGTACGGGTTCACGGAGTTCACCAGCGTGACCGGGTGGCCGGTCTTCTCGCCGGACGCCGCCAGCTCGCGCACCACCCGCAGCGCATCGTCGAAGTTGCCGTCGACGGCGACCACCCGCGCGCCGGCGACCTGCGCCTGGAGCAGCTTGCCGGCGGCGATGCGGCCTGCCGGGAGGACGACGATCACCTCGAGCCCGGCGCTCGCACCATACGCCGCGGCCGACGCCGACGTGTTGCCAGTGGATGCGCAGATGACCGCCTTCGCGCCCTCCTCGAGCGCCTTGGCGACCGCCACGACCATGCCGCGGTCCTTGAACGAGCCGGTCGGGTTCATGCCCTCGTACTTCAGGTACAGCTCGGGACAGCCGATGGCACGGCCGAGCGTGCGCGCGTGGACCAGCGGGGTGAAGCCCTCGCCGAGCGAGAGCGGCGGGGTGGCCGAGCTCACGGGGAGAAACCCGGCGTACCGGTGGAGCAGGCGCGGTCGGGCGCCGCTCGTCGCCTGCTGCTGCCGGAGGTGGCGGAGCACCTCGCTCATGCGCATGGGTCAGGGCTCCTCGAGCACGGGAAGCAGGGTGGCGTTGAATCCCGAACCGGCCAGCCGGGCGCGCAGGTCGTCGAGCGGGGTTGCGCTCGTCAGCCCCCCCTCCCCGGGCAGATCGCAGGTGAGCCACCGCCGTGCGACATCCATGCCATCCACGAGCCGTTCCGCGGGAAGCACGGGCGCGGGCGGGAGGTCGGCCCAGGTGGAACCCCCGCCGCGGGCGATCGCCAGCAGGTCGCCGAGCACCGCGCTGCTGGTGGGCGCGCCGCCCGCCCCCGGACCGACGAACGCCACCCTTCCGACCGGGTCGCCGTCGATCTCGATGCGGTTCTCGGCTCCGTCCGTCCGGGCGAGCGGATCGCGGACAGGCACGGCGACGGGCAGCACCCAGGCCGTGACGATGCCGTCGCAGTCCCGGGTCGCCTGCGCGACGAGCTTGACCGTGAGGTCCTCCCGCCGCGCAGCCTCGATGAGGGCGGCGGTCACGCCGGTGATGCCGGCCGGACCGTCGCCGTCCAGGGCAGGCGGCGCACGCCGGATCGCCGCCACGTCGGGCCAGGCGCCGAACGCCAGCCGGACGAGGATCGCCAGCTTGTCGGCGGCGTCGCGGCCCTCGACGTCCGCGCTGGGGTCCGCCTCGAGAAACCCGAGCGACTTCGCCCGCGCGATGACGTCGTCGTACGCGGCGCCGGCCTCGGTCATCTGGGTCAGCACGAAGTTGGTGGAGCCGTTGACGATGCCGCGGACGGCGTCGATGCGGTTGGCGGCGAGGTCGCCCGCCAGCGTCGCAAGGACCGGGATCGCGCCCCCGACGGCGGCCTCGAACCGCAGCGCCGCACCGCGATCGCGAGCGACGCGCTCCAGCTCGACCCCCCGGCGGGCGAGCAGCGCCTTGTTGGCCGTGACGACGGCATGGCCGGCGCCGAGGGCGGCGGCCACCAGCCGTCCTGCCGTCTCGATCCCACCGATCAGCTCGACCACCACGTCGATGTCCGGGCGCCCGATGAGAGCGGAGCCGTCGTCGAGGCACTCGACGCCCCGGAGATCGAGCCCCTCGAAGCGGGACGCGTCGCGGTCGGCGACGGCCGCGAGACGGACCTCGCGCCCGCCGGTGGCCGAGCGGTGCCGCTGGCCGGCGGTGGTGAGCCCGCGCGCGACCTCTCGCCCGACGGTGCCCAGACCGAGCAGCGCGATGCGAAGCGGGGATGCGGCGGCGCGGGGGCCGTTGGCCAAGGGTGGCGCGGTCATCGCGGGGATTGTAGCGGGACCGCACGCACCGCCCGGGCGCATCCGGGTCGATCAACCCGGGGTGGTCGGTCCTGGGCCACCTGGATCGGCGGGCGGCCCGCGCGCCTCGGGGTGCCCGCCGTGTCCGACCGTGTCCGGCGGTGTCCGGTCCCGTCCCCTTCTGCCGGTTTCTCACCCGTGGAACGTTGGAGGGGGGAACATGCCCGCTGGACGGCTCCGGAGAAACCGGGTCGCACTGGATCGGGTCACTGGCAGCGGAATCCGAAGTGAGGCGTCAGTGGAGGTTCGAATATCGCAGATGGCGGCGCCGGGGCGATGGTGGCTTCCCGTCTCCCGTTCCCCCCACGAACATCCGGCAGTTCCCCGGGTCGGCCGCCGGTGGGTGGAGCCTGCCAGGCGCCTGGGTCCCGCGCGCGACACGTGGGCCGCGATGCTCCAGCCCGGAAACCGCGAGACCGCCGGCGTTTCCGGCGGTCCCTCGGCGTGCGTCAGACGGCGGATGAGGCCGTCATCTCGTGCCCGCTGTTACCAGCGGCGGCCCGCCTCGAGCACGAGGGCAGAGCTGCCGATCGCCGCGAGCGCGAGCAGGATGCGGAACGTTGCCACCCGGAAGTTGCGCTTCATCTTCGTCACCACCGCACCCTGGCGCTCAGAACCATTCCGCGACGGCACGCGCCGCCGTGGCGAGCATGAAGCGCGCCAGGATCGCCTTCATGTTCCCCTCCTGTCGGTGCGACGCGCTCCCGGCAACCGGGCGGCCTTCCGTCAGCCGGAAGGTCCCTGGCTTTGCGTCCCCGCCTCGCGGCGGGTTTGCCCTGGACGAGAGCCGGATCGGGCAGCGTCCATCGCTGCCGCATCGGAAGCTACGCAGCGGCAGCGGGTCCAACAATGGGACACAGGTACCGGCGAACGGCCGCCTGGATCAGCCGGTGGTACCAGTACCCTCCGCCCCGATCGACGGTGCGGTCGGCGACAGCGGCTCGGCGCCATCCGGCGGAGCCGAGCTGGACGCCGCTGCGACCGATGGGGCAGGCGAGCCCGGGGCTGCCGGCACGGCCACGGCACCGCCGTCGCGAGCCCTCACCGCACCGCCGTCGCGACCTCCCCCACGAGGCCGCGGGCCCCACCGTACCGCGGTCGCGAGCCCTCACGCCGCCGTCGGCTGCCTCCGGTCCGACGCCAGTGTCACCCACGCCGCCCAGGTCGCCGTCTGTCGCCGTCTGTCGCCGTCTGTCGCCGGACAGACCGTCACCGTGCTAACCGCCCGCCGGCCCCCGGCGCATCGCCGCCACGATCACCGCGAAGATGCCGGCACCGATGAGCACGTCGCCCACGCTGAAGACGTTCGCGAGCGGCATCCACGAGGGCAGCGCGAAGACGTCGCCGAGCGGCAGCAGGACGGGCGCGACGAGCTCGCGGCTGTTGATGTAGCCGGCCGACGTGCCCTTGCCGAGAGCCGCCAGTGCCGCGCCGCTCGCGGGCATCGTGCCCCCGTTCGCGGCGATCGCGAGCAGGTTGAGCCCGGCGCCGAGCGCAACGATCGGCATCCCGGGGATGCTCACGTTGCCCAGCACGAAGCCCAGCACGGCCACCGTCGATGCCACATAGAGCGGCGCGCCGGCGTCGCCCACAGCGGCGCTGACGGGCCCGCTGAACAGCACCACCTGCGCGGCGAGCCCCGCGATCGCGACCCAGGTCCAGCGGAAGGTCAGCGCGCCCAGGTTGTCGAACCGGCCGCCGAGCAGCCGCCCGATCACCAGCCCCGCGACGATCGCGTACAGGATGAACACCGACCCACGGTAATACACCGGGCCCGGGGTGTGGGAGGACTCCGCCGCCCGAGGCGGACTCTGCTGCCCGAGGCGCACCCGGGCGCCCCCGCCCGGCCGGCGTCCCACCGGGTCGGGAACGGCGCAAAGTCGGATGACGCCGGCGGCGGCCATCCGCCCGGGCCGGGCGTCGCCGCCCGGCCATCCGCTGCTCCGGTACACTCCGGATCGATGACCATCAAGCCCGAGCCCGCCGCCCCGGCGGTGCAGGATCCCGCCAGCCTCCCGCGCGGCCGCGTCTTCAGCGGCGTCCAGCCGTCCGGGTTGCCGCACGTCGGCAACTACCTGGGCGCGTTCCGCAGCTACATCGCGATGCAGGAACGCCACGACGCGATCTACTGCATCGTGGACTACCACGCGCTGACCAGCACCCACAACGGCGAGCTGATCCGGCAGAACACCTACGAGATGGCGCTCGGGCTGCTGGCGCTCGGGCTGGATCCCGAGCGGGCCGTCCTGTTCCGCCAGTCGGACCGGCCGGAGCACACCGAGCTCGCGTGGCTGCTCAGCAGCGTCGTGCCCGTGGCATGGGTCGAGCGGACGCCCTCGTTCAAGGAGAAGCGGCGCTCGCAGCCGGAGGACATCAACCACGCCCTGCTGACGTACCCGGTGCTGATGGCCGCCGACATCGCCATCTACCTCGCGCGGTACGTGCCGGTGGGCAAGGACCAGCAGGCGCACCTGGAGCTGACCCGCGAGATCGTGCGTGCCTGGAACGCACGGTACGGGGACTACTTCGTCGAGCCCGAGGCGGTCTTCAACGACTCGCCGATCGTGCGGGGCACCGACGGCGCCAACAAGATGTCCAAGTCGCTCGGGAACGTCATCGACATCTTCGCCGGGCCGGACGTCATCCGCCGGCAGGTCATGAGCATGGTCACCGACACGGAGCGGATCCGCCGCACCGACCCGGGGCGCCCCGAAGTGTGCAACGTGTGCCAGCTGCACCGGTATTTCAGCCCGCTCGAGTACGAAGAGATCTGGGAAGGCGAGCGCACCGCACGCACCGGCTGCGTGGACACCAAGCGCCTGCTCGCCGACCGGATCATCGCGTTCTTCGCGGAGGCGCAGGAGCGGCGCCGCGAGCTGTCGGAGCGGCCGGGCTACGTCGAGGAGGTCCTGCGGGCGGGCGCGGAACGGCTGGCGCCACTCGCACGGGATACGCTCGGCGTCTGCCACGACCGGATGGGGCTCGGGCCGATCGCACGGTAGGGGAACCGAACCCGCGGCGGATCCTTCTTCGTCGGGCGGCGGCCACGTCGTAGACTCACCGCATGGTGTCCGAGTCGCCCGGGGCGGGATCGCGACTCACGGAGCGCGAGCGGCGCTGGCTCGACGCGCTGCTGGTCGTTGGGACGCTCGCCGTCTCGCTGGTGCTCGTCGGCCTCCTGGCGAACGTCCTGCTCTATTTCGGCGACATCCTGCTGGTCTTCTTCCTGGCCTGGCTGCTCGCGTTCGTCCTGTCGCCGGTGGCGAGCGTGCTGGAGCGGGTGACGCCCGGGCTGCCCCGCGGGCTCGCCGTGCTGCTGACGTACGGGCTGCTGCTGGTAGCGCTCCTGCTCCTGGCCGTCAACGCCGCGCAGGTGTTCACCAGCTCGCTCTCGAGGTTCGTCGACAACGCCCCCGCCCTGCAGCGGAGCCTGCTGGACATCCTGCAGGCCAACCAGGGCACGCTCAACCAGCTGGGCATCAAGATCGACGTCGCGGCGCAGGCGCAGACCTTCCTCCACGACCTGCCCTCGGTGGCCGCGCCCGTGTCGAGCTTCGCGCTGGCCGGGCTCGGGGTCATCGGCAACCTGCTGATCATCCTGTTCCTGTCGCTGTACATGGTGCTGGATCGGGACCGCATCCTGGCCTTCGGCGTGCGGCTGGTTCCGCCGCAGTACGCGGAGGAGTTCCGCCTGTTCGAGCGCAGCGTCTCCCGCTCGTTCGGTGGCTTCCTGCGGGGGCAGGCGATCATGGGGCTCATGTACGGCGGGCTCGCGGCGGTGCTCGGGATGGTCCTCGGGCTGCAGTACACGCCGATCGTGGCCGCCGCCTCCGGTGTCCTCCAGGCGATCCCCTTCTTCGGGCCGTTCGTCTCGTGGGCGCCGCCGGTGATCGTGGCGATCCTCACCGACCCGGGAGCCGTCGTGCCGGCCCTGGTGGTGATGGTGATCGGCTGGATGATCGTGATGAACATGGTACAGCCACGCCTGATGGCAGGGGCGGTGGGGCTCCACCCGCTGGTGGTGCTCGGCTCGGTGATCATCGGCGGGAAGCTGGCGGGGATCGCCGGCGCGATCTTCGGGATCCCCGTGGCGGCGGTCGTGTCGAGCTTCTTCTTCTACTACCTCAACCGCGCCACGACCGACCCGAGGACGGTCGCGGCCCGCGCGGCCCGCCGAGTGGCGCAGCGCGAGGGGCACAGCGTGCGGGTGCCAGTCCCGCCGCCGCTGACCGATTCGCTGACCGAGGTCCACGCACGCGCCGACTTCGACCTGGATCCCGACGACACCGACCCGAAGGTCGCGTGAGCGGGGGGTGATTCAGCCCTGCACGTGGTACAGCGCGGCCGCGAGGCCGGCAAACGTCGCCTGATCGAGCCCGGTCCCGGCCGCAGACCAGGACGGGAACACCCCTGGATCCACGTAGACGGCGTAGCCGCCGTTCGACCCGAGGGCGGTGAGCGTCCCACTACGGTCGCCGAACGCCGAGGTCCCGAGCTGCTGTCCCTGGGGTGCACAGCTGCTCGCCCCCTCGGCGCAGACGTTCCCCTCGTCGAGGGTGAGCAACGCCCCGTTCGGGCCCTTGTACGTGATCTCCATGCGTCCGCCGTCGCGCAGCGAGAAGGAGCCGGCCTGCACGAACCAGCCGGTGGGCAGGACCGCGCAGTAGACCGCCCAGCTGACCTGTCCCGCGATCGCCTCGAAGAAGACGCGGTTGTCGTGGTTGCCGCTGCACGCGGAGGCGCCGGTTCCCGTGCCCGAGTCGAGGGGACCCTGCGATGCGGAGGGAAGCGCCGATCCGCCCGCCGAGGCGGGAGCGACCGATGGTGAGCCGCCCGGCGACGGTCCACCGACCGGCGCGCTCGCGGCGGCGGTCTGGGCGGGGGCACCGGACGGTGGCGCGGCCGCGCTGCCGGTCGGTGATTGGCTGGGAGGAGTGGTGCCGCCGCACGCGGTCGCCAGTGCGACCGCGAGCGCCAGGACGCCGGCCGGGCGGACGAGTGGGGTCATCGCTGCGAGCCTAGCGTCCGTGCCGGGTTGCGGTCAACCCGTCCCCGGTCTCGCTGTGGACGGCCCCGGTCTCGCGCCGCGGTTCGGGGCCGTCGGGCGGCGCGCCTCGCGCCACCGGCGCGGGGTCGACGCCGAACACGCGGCGGACGAGGTCGAGCCCGGCGACCGGTCTGCCAGTTCTGTAGTTGTCGCCGGCGTCTACTGCTGCGGCGGGGCCTCGACGCCGGGCGGGGCACTCGCGGGCGCGGTGCCCGTGCCCATGTCGCGCAGCTGCCGCCGCAACACTTTGCCCACCCCGCTGCGCGGAAGCTCGGGGACGAACTCCACCTGACGCGGCACCTTGTAGCCGGCGAGGTTCGCCCGGCAATGGTCCACCACCATCTCGACCGTCAGGCGCGCACCCGGACGGGGCACCACGAATGCCTTCGGCACCTCGCCGAGCCGCTCGTGGGGCGTCCCGATCACGGCCGCGTCGGCGATCAGGGGATGGTCGTAGAGCACCTCCTCGACCTCTCCCGGCCAGACGTTGATGCCACCCACGATGATGACGTCCTTCTTGCGGTCGACGATGCGGAAGTAGCCGTCCTCGTCGCGCACGGCGATGTCGCCCGTGCGCAGCCAGCCTTCCTCGTCGAGAACCAGCGCGGTCTCCGCGGGGTTCTCGAAGTAGCCCTTCATGACCTGCGGGCCACGCACGAGCAGCTCGCCCTCCTCGCCCGGCGGCACCTCGCGGCCGGTCTGCAGCGAGATCACCATCGCGTCGGTCGAGGGGAACGGCACGCCGACGGTACCCGAGCGCCGATCCCCGTAGAGCGGGTTCGAGTGGGTGACCGGGCTCGCCTCCGAGAGACCGTATCCCTCGACGACCCGCCCCTTCGTGACCGCCTCGAAGCGTCGCTGGACGTCGGCAGGAAGCGGCGCCCCCCCGCTGATGCACCCGTCGATGGACGTCAGGTCCAGCTTCGCCGCCTGCGGGTGCACCGAGATCGCCTGGTACATGGCGGGCACCCCGGGGAACATGCGGGGCCGCTCGTGGGCGATCGCCTCCAGCATCTCCTCCGTCTCCGGGCGGGGCAGCAGCACCTGGCGCTGGCCCAGGAGGATCGCCATGTTCATGGCCACGGTCAGGCCGTAGATGTGGAAGTACGGCAGGGCACCGAGGACGGTCTCGCCGGGCGTCGCCCTGGGGAACCAGGCGGCCACCTGGACCGCGTTGGCCACCAGGTTGCGGTGCGTGAGCATGGCGGCCTTGGGCACGCCCGTGGTGCCGCCCGTGGGCTGCAGCAGCGCGACGTCGCGGTGGCCGGCGGCAGAGGGGAACGGCGAAGGATCCGCCTCGTCGACGAGCCGCATCAGGTGCGGCGTGGCCGGCGTGTCGGCGACCGGGTGCCAGCGGCCCTCGTGCCGAGCCTTGATCGGGTAGAGCAGCGCCTTGATCGGGGGAAGCTGCTCCGCGATCCCGACGGTCGCGACCGGGCCCTCGACACCCGCCTCCTCCCTCGCCGCCCGCACCCGCGGCGCGACGAGATCCAGCGAGACCGAGGCCACCGGCCGCCCCAGGCGGACGAGGTCGAGAATCTCGCGCGGCACGTAGAGCGGGTTCATCGGGAGGCCGATCGCCCCCGCCCGCAGCAGCCCGTAGAACGCGACGACGAACGCGGGGCTGGTGGGCAGGTGGAGGCTGACCACGTCGCCGGGCCTCACGCCGAGGGCACGGAACGCGTGCGCCATGCGGTCGACCTGCCGATCGAGGGCGGAAAAGGTCGTGGTGCGCCCATAGAAGCTCAGGGCGGCGGCCGCCGGCCACCGGGCCGCGGCCTGCCGGAGCAGGCCGTCGAGCGGGACCTCGGGGAGCTCGACCTCCGCCGGCACTCCCTGGTCGTAGTGCGCGACCCAGGGCCTGGGTCGTGTCGTCACCGTCGCCATCCCTCGGTCTCCTCGTCCGCCGGTCCCGCGCCAGGCACGGCCGGCTACACCCGGTAACCGCCCCGATCCACCAGCGCCGCGGCCACCGACCGCCGCAGCGCGACCAGGTCCACGGGCTCGCGGCGGAGGAGCCTCCGCAGCCCGGCCAGGACCATCCGTCGATCGTCACCCTCCTGCACGCGCGCCGCGACCTCGGCCGTGCCGCGCTCCACGGCCGCGATGCCCGAGGCGACCACCAGCCGCGCGAGGTCCGCCTGGAGCGGGTCGCCCGACGCCCGTGCCCGGAGCACCGCCGATTCGGCCGCGAAGAGCGCGATGGCGGCATCGGCGACGCGGTACAGCACCTCCTGCTCGTCCTCGAGCCGTTCGCCGTACCGCTGGACCGCTGCGCCGGCCGCGACCAGCAGCGCCGTGCGCATCGCCCGCACCTGCCGGAGCTCCTCGTCAAGGGCCCCCCCACCCTCGACCGGAGACTCCGGCGAGACGAGCGAGTCGGCCGCCCGTTTCGCCGGTCCCAGCAGGTCCAGGCGCCCGCGCATCGCCCGGCGCAGGAGCATCCCGGGCACCAGGAGGCGGTTCACCTCGTTGGTACCCTCCCAGATCCGGTGGATCCGCGCGTCGCGGTACATCCCGGCCACGCCGGAGTCCTCCATGTAGCCATACCCGCCCATCAGCTGGAGCAGGTCGTCCACCACCTCGTTGAGGCCGTCGGAGGCGAGAACCTTGGCGATGGAGCACTCGATCGCGTACTCCTCCAGCGCAGCCCGTGCCTGTTCGGGATCGCCGTGCGCGCCGGCGAGGAGGCCGTCGATCAGCCCGGCGCTCCGGTACGTGGTCGACTCCACCGCGTACGTCCGCTCGGCCATGGTCGCGATGCGCTCGCGGGTGAGAGGCAGGTCCAGCAGCCGCTGGCCGAAGAGCCGACGGTCGGTCGCGTACGCCATCGCCCGGTCGATCGCCGGCCGCATCCCTCCGAGACACCCGGCGGCAAGCTTGAAGCGACCGACGTTCAGGACGTTGTAGGCGACGATGTGGCCCCGGCCGATCTCGCCCAGGACGTTCTCCACCGGCACGCGCGCGTCGACCAGCGTCAGCGCGCAGGTCGACGAGCCCCGGACGCCGAGCTTGTGCTCCTCCGCCTCGACGGTCAGCCCGGGCGTGTCGCGCGGCACCAGGAAGGCCGTGAACCGCTCCCCGTCGACCTTCGCGTAGATGGTGAACAGGTCGGCGAAGCCGGCGTTGGTGATGAACTGCTTGCTGCCGTTGAGCAGGTAGTGCGTGCCGTCGGGCGAGAGATCGGCACGGGTCCGGATCGCCTGCGCATCCGAGCCTGCCCCCGGCTCGGTCAGCGCGTACGCCGCCACGATCGACCCGTCGACGAGCCCCGGCAACCAGCGCCGCCGCTGCTCGTCGGTCCCGAAGAAGACCAGCGGCAGGGTCCCGATGCCGGCGTGGGCGCCGTACGTCACGGCCAGGCTCCCGGCCTCGGCGAGCCCCTCGCTCACGAGGAGCGAGGTGACCTTGTCCAGGCCGGCCCCGCCGTACGCCTCGGGCACGTCCACGCCGAGATACCCCTGCTCGCCGAGTTCCGCCAGCAGCGCCCGGTGGGCCGCGTAATCCCGCGCCTCCACGGCGTCGCGCCGGGGCGCGACCGCGCGCTCGACGAACTCGTGCACCGCGTCGCGGATCGCGCGCTGCGTGTCGTCCAGCCGCTCTGGGGTGAAGACTTCGTCGGGCACGGCGGCGCGGACGACGAACGCCCCGCCCGGGATGCTCTCGCGGCCCACCGAGCCGGGTCCGCCGGTCGCGCCGGCCGTCCCCGGCTCGCCTGTTGCCCGTTCCCGCACCTCGGTCATGCCGCCGCCTCCCCTTCCGGGTCCCGGGCCGCGCTCGCCGCGGCCGCACCCTCGCCGTTCATGGTCCGTGTCCCGCCCGCCGGGGACCCCGGCCGGCTCGTCGCCCAGCGCTCCCGCGCCCGTACCGCCTGCTCGGACGGGTCCCCGTCGAGCCGCTCGATGATCCCGGCCGCTCCCTGGCCCCCTCCGACGCACATCGTGACCAGCCCGTACCGCCCGCCGCGCCTCGCCAGCTCGTGGATCACCTGCGTGGACAGCTTGGCCCCGGTCGCGCCGAGCGGGTGCCCCAGCGCGATCGCGCCGCCGTTCACGTTGGTGCGCGCCTCGTCCAGGCCGAGCGCCCGGACCACGGCCACCACCTGTGCGGCGAACGCCTCGTTGAGCTCGACCAGGTCGATGTCCGCGAGCGACAGGCCGGCCTGCCGGAGCGCCTTCGGCACGGCCTCCACGGGGCCGATCCCCATGACCTCCGGGGCCACGCCCGTGGTGGCAAAGGCCACCAGCCGCGCCAGCGGGCGGAGCCCGAGCGCCGCCGCCCGCTCGCCGCTCATCACCACGAGTGCGGCGGCGCCGTCGCTCATCTGGGAGCTGTTGCCGGCGGTCACGGATCCGCCGCGGGCGAAGACCGGCCGCAGCGCGGCCAGCGCGGCCGCATCGGTGTCGCGCCGGATCCCCTCGTCGGCCGCGAACTCGACGCTGTCCGCCACCGGCCGGCCGCCCGTCACCGTCGTCCGCCGTGCCACGATCGGGACGACCTCGTCGACGAAGCGACCGGCATCCTGTGCGGCGGCCGCGCGGCGGTGCGACGCGAGCGCCCACGCGTCCTGGTCCTCGCGGGACACCCCGTACCGGCGCGCGACCTCCTCCGCCGTGAGCCCCATGGAGAGGTACACGTCGGGCCACGCGGCGGTGAGCGCGGGATGCGGCGAGAAGTGGTGGCCGGTCATGGGGACGGCGCTCATCGACTCCATCCCGCCCGCGACCACGATCTCGGCCTGCCCGGACGCCACGGACTGCGTGGCGATCGCGAGCGCCTGGAGCCCGGAGGCGCAGAAGCGGTTGACGACCATCGCGGACACACTCACGGGGAGCCCGGCCGCGAGGGCGACCGGGCGTGCGGCGTTGAGCCCCTGCTCCCCCTCCGGCATCGCGCACCCCAGTACCACGTCCTCGACCTCGGCGGGGTCCAGGCCCGGGACGCGGGCCACCGCCTCGCGTACCGCCGCCGCGGCCAGCTCGTCGGCGCGGGTCTCGCGGAGCGCGCCGCGCGGGGCCCGACCGATGGCGGTCCGGACGGCACTGACGATCACGGCGTCGCGCATCGCTGGCACCTCAGTTCCGCACCGGCTTGCCGGTCCGGAGGAAGCCCCGGATCCGGTCACGAGTCTTCGCCTGGCCGAGCAGGCGCAGGAAGGTCTCGCGCTCGAGGTCCAGGAGGTGGTCGGCGCTCACCTCGGTCCCCTCGGCCACGTCGCCGCCGCACATGACGCGGGCCAGCGCGACCGCGAGCTCGCGGTCATAGGCGCTGACGTAGCCGCCCGCGAGCTGGTTGTGCGTCAGGGACTCCGCGGCGGCGATCCCGCGCCGGCCGAGCACGCGGATGGGGCGCTCCAGCGAGGGCCGGTAGCCGGTCTCGGCCAGGGCCCGCGCCACGGTCGCGGCATCGGCCACCACGCGATCCGGATCGGCGCTGGTGCCGTCCTGCGGCCGCAGCAGCCCCAGGCGACGCGCGTCGGCCGCGCTGGTGCTCACCTTCGCGGTCGCGATGGCCTCGAAGGCCTGGGCGAAGGCCGGGAAGGCGTCGGACCACGTGCCGCCGGGGTCGCGCTCGGCCGCGCGCCGTGCCATCTCCGTCGAGCCGCCGCCGGCCGGGATGAGCCCCATGCCCAGCTCCACGAACCCCATGTAGGTCTCCGCCGCGGCCTGCACCCGGTCGCCCGCGACGGCGATCTCGGCACCGCCCCCCAGCACACGGCCACGTATCGCGACGACCACCGGGACCTGCGCCCGGCGCAGGCCCCGCATGGCCGCCTGGAACCGGCGGGTGACGCGCTCCAGCTCGTCCCACTCGTCGTCCTCGGCCTCGAGCAGGAGCAGCGCGACGTTGGCGCCTGCCGAGAAGTCGGCGGCGTCGGTGGCGACCACGAGCGGCATGCCGCGCTCCTCGGCCGTCGCGGTGGCGCGGGCGAGCATCTCGATGGTGTCGAGCCCGATGATGTTCAGCTTCCCGTGCAGGTCGAGCGCGAGCGCGCCGTCCAGATCGACGAGGCTGGCCGCCGCGTTGCCGGCCAGCTCACCGCGTTCGGCGCGGATCCGCCGCAGCTCCACCACGCGCGGCCGCGGGGGGACCGGGACACGGCCCTCTCCCGGCGCCCCTCCCGGCGCGCTGACCGGCGCCGCGGAGACGGGGGCCTCGCCGCCCGGGCCCGGGCCTGCGGGGCGAAATGCCCCGAGATCCAGCTGCAGCGTGCCGTCCGCGGCGTAGAAGCCGCCGGTCTCGCGGGCCGCGCGGGCGAGCGGGGGCTCGGCCAGGCCGGCGGCGGCGAGCAGTGCGGCCATCCGTTCGCCACCGATTCCGTCCCACGTCTCGAACGGGCCGCGTTCCCAGCCGAGCCCCCAGCGCATGGCGCGGTCCACGTCCGCCACCGAACCCGCAATGCCGGGCGCGACGGTCGCGGCGTACCAGAGCGCCCGGACCAGGCCACGCCGCACGAACGCGGCGGGGGCGTCCGACTCCGGCGCGGCGAACAGCGCCGCCAGCCGGCGGGCGGGATCGTCGATCTGCCGGGCCATCTCGACCGCGGCGCTACGCGGGCGCCGGCGTGGCCGGTACTCGAGTGTCTGCAGGTCGAGCGCGAGGATCTCGTCGCCGTCCTTGCGGAAGAACCCCGCGCCAGCCTTCACGCCGAGCATGCCGCGCTCGAGCATCGTCTCGACGGCGGGCGGCAGGCCGAAGAGGTCGCGCTCCGGGTCCTCGGCCGGGACGGCCGCGGCCAGGCTACGGACCACGGCCGCGAACACGTCCAGCCCGACCAGGTCGATCGTCCGGAACACCGCGGACCTGGGCCGGCCGACGAGCGGGCCCGACAGGTCGTCGACTTCGTCGACCCCCAGCCCCAGCTCCCCGGCGAGCGCGATGGCCGCCAGGGAAGCCTGGGTGCCCAGCCGGTTCACGATGAACCCGGGAGCGTCCTGTGCCTCCACCACGCCCTTGCCCAGCACGTCGGCCGCGATCGCGCGGGCGCGGACCAGTGCCGCCGGCGCAGTCGCGGGTCCGGGCACCAGCTCGACCAGCCGTGCATACCGGGGCGGATTGAAGAAGTGCATGCCGAGGAAGCGTGCCGCCACCTCCGCCGGCAACGCCGCGGCCATGCTCGTCACGGACAGGGACGACGTGTTGGTGGCCAGGAGCGCGCCGGGCGCCAGGACCGCGGCCGTGCGCGCCAGCAGGTCGCGCTTGACGTCGAGGCGCTCGACCACGGCCTCGAGCACCCAGTCCGCGCCGGCTACCGTCGACTCCAACGCGTCGAACCCGGCCGGCGTCACGGCATCGGCGTCCTCGGGCAGGTAGAGCGGCGACGGCGAGAGCCTGCGGGCGCGGTCGAGCCCACCCCGGGCGGTGACCGCATCGAGGTCCAGGAGGTCGACCGGCACGCCGCGGCCCGCGAGCAGGCAGGCGACCTGGGCGCCCATGGTGCCTGCCCCGAGGACCACCGCGCGGCGGAGTCCCGGGAGCATGGCGGTGGAGGATGCGGCTGACGGCGCGGCGGCCAGGGTCATCGCACGGCTCCCCGGTTCGGGGCATGGGCATGGCTCACGTCAGGGCTCCTGGGCTTCCTGGGGGCGCGCCGACAGGCCGTCGGCGGGCAGACCGGCGTCTCCGGAACGGGCTGGCGAAGGGGTCTGGCTGGCGGCGATCGGCACGGCATCGACCGGCACGACCGGGGCCGTGGCCACGGTGGTCGGGGCGAGGGGCGCGGCAACCGGGGTGAGGGGCGCGGCGGTCCGGGCGACCCTCGCGGCGAGGGCCCCCGACCCGACCCCGAGCATCGACCCGGGCTCCGCCCGCAGGGCATCGAGGAAGAGGGCGGTGAAGCGGGCCGCGAAGTCATCCACGCCGAGCGGGCCCGCCGGGTGGTACCACTGGCTGAACCAGTTGCAGGCGGCCAGGATCATGAACCCCGCCGTCCGCTCGTCCTCGCAGCGGAACGAACCCTCGCGCATCCCCTCCCGGATGAAGGCCCGCCATGCGTGTTCGTACGCGTCGCGTTCGGCCACGATTCGAGCGCGGCGGGCGGGCGCGAGAGCCTTGACCTCGACCTGCAGGAGGGCGAGCTCGTCGGGTTCGTCGGCGGCGATGCGCAGGTGGGCGGCCACCGCCCGGCGCAGGCGATCGCCGGCCGCTCCCTGGCCCTGGAGGATCGGCCGGACCTCGTCGTGGAACCGTGCCATGGCCGACTCGACGATCTCGAAGAGCAGATCCTCCTTCGAGTCGATGTAGTGGTACAGGCTGCCGCGGTGCATGCCCAGCGCCTCGGCCAGGTCCTGCATCGACGTCCCGTCATAGCCGTGTTCGCGGAACAGGCGCACGGCCGTTCGCCGCAGCTGCTCCTCGCGTGGCCGCATGGCGCGGCGCGCGTGCCCCGCGCGTGCCCGGGCCCCGGTGGGGATCCCACCGTCCTCGGGGCCCCGGGGGCCCGATGTCGACCTGGGTTCGCGGGGCGACTCAGGCACCTGGTCCTCGCCGCTGGCGGCCTCCCGGGCCACGCTACCAAACGAACGTTTGGTAGCCGGAGGATACCACCAGCGGGTGTCGTGTGGCCCACCATGCTGGGGCTGAACGGCCCCCGGCTCCGGGACGCGACGCGGTCGATGTCGCGGCGGCCACACGCACATCGCCGGAGCGCAGGCAACAAGCGCAGGCAACAACTGGACCGCAGGCAAGAAGCGGCAGGTAAGTGGCGGTTGAGCGCCACCCGGCACACTCCTGCTGCCCGTCTCCTCCCGCCAGGGATCCGCCGGAGGAGGTACCGATGCGACGCGAAGGCGCGTTCCGGTGGCAGAGGCTCGTGCTCCTCTGCCTGACCGCCAACCTGGTCGTGGCCATGTCGGCCGGCCCTGCCGCCGCCTACCAGGCCAGCGTCTACGACAACAAGACGGCCTTCACCACGTGCGCGGGGATCAACACCACGATCCCGCAGCAGCTGCGCGCGCTGGCGGTCGACGCGTTCAAGTTCATGCTGTACGCGCCGTCGTCCTTCGAGGCCACGACGTTCACGGCATCGAAGGTGCTGTCGCGCGTGGCCAACGACCAGGGGTTCTACGTGCACAGCCACGGGGACCACTACTACACCGGCTGGGGGTTCCGCGAGGACAACGGCAGCTGCACCCAGGGCATCGTCACCGCCAACCAGATCATGTCCCTGCGCACGCTGGCCCCGTCCACCGCCATCAAGGCGGCGAACGTGGTGATCGCCTCCACGTGCCACCTGGGCGAGTCCGCCTCCACGTTCCCCGGCGCGTTCGGCATCGAGAAGGCCCGCAGCACCGCGGACGGCACCAACTACCAGGGTCCGCGTTTCTTCCTCGGATACGTCGGCACCGCATGGACCAGCGACATGCTCACGTTCGAGACATGGTTCTGGAAGTACGTCAAGACCGGGCATGGCCTCGGCGAATCCTTCCAGCTTGCCCTGCGAAACGCCCCGATGTCCGGGCTCACCGTCCCCAACTGGTGGGGCACGTACACGTACTCGGGTGTCCCCATTCCGTCCACGCCCTGCACCCGGTGCCGCTGAGGAGGTCGTGATGCAATCTGCCATGAGGACACCTCGGGCCGCACGCCGGGCTGCAGCAACCTCGATGGTCGCCCTCCTCCTGACGGCCCTGCTGGTGGGGTGCGGGAGCTCGACCGCAAAGGACCGCGGGTGGAGCGTCCAGGACCCGCTGTGGAGCGCCCTGCCGCAGTCCACGGCCCAGGCCTCGGCCGCGGAGGCCCGCGCGATCGCGATCGCCAGGGCGCTCGGGATCCCCGGCGCGCCCTCGGCCGCTCACCGCGAACGCGACATGCTGCGCGGCGTCGACTACGACAGTGTCGAGTTCCTCTCCGCGGCCGGCGACAGGACGGTCATGGAGCTGGACACCGAGACGCATGCCCCAATCTCGATCGTTCGGCTCGGCCCGCCCAACCCCGGCGAACCCGCCGTGGTGACGACGGCATCGGCCCCGGGACGCGCACGCGCGATCGCCGCGATCCTTGGACTCACGCTCCCCGACGCGGCACCGCAGGTGCGCTGGCAGCCGGGCCTCGACGCCTGGGAGGTCCGGTGGGGCCGCGTCATCGACGGCCACCCCGTCTTCGGCGAGGGGACCACCGTCGACATCACCTCGGGCGGGTCCTTCCAGGCGGTGATCGTCACCAGCACGCCGGCGGCGCCGGCTCCGGCGAGCCCGATCCCGTCCTCGCGCGCGTCCGAGATCGCCACGGCGTTCGCGACGCAACGCCAGCTGACCGCTCGCACGGGGTTTGCGCAGTCCGCGCCGGAGCTCATCTGGGTCCGGCCCAACAACTTCCTGGACCCCTCCAGATCGGATGCCCCCGAACCGGTCCTTCAGCTGGCCTGGTCGGTGACGTTCACCTACGTCGCGATCACGGGCGAGGAGCCGGGCCAGGCCGTCATCTGGATCAGCGCCGCGGACGGGTCGCTCCTCGGAGGGACCGAGACGGCGTAACCAGCACTCCCGGAGCGCCTCGCGACCGCCGGGCGTACTACGACAGCGAGCCGGCCCGAAGATCGGGCCGGCTCGTCACGCGCCGATCGCGGCGCTCGCGACGCCGCGGTGAACGGGAGACGGCGGTCAGACCGCCGCCGCCTCCACCGCGGCGAAGATCGACGTCTGGGCCTCCTCGGGCAGCATGTTCCCGAGGACTTTCTGGAGCGTCAGCACGTGCACGCAGCTCTTCCAGTTTTCGAAGAAGTGACACGTGCAATGCCACCCGTCGGGATCGAGCGAGACGACGTGCGTGTCGTTGTCGCCGCGGAACTGCAGGGAGAGGGTCCGGAACGTGATCCGATCCGTCTCGCGCGCGTACCGGTTCGCCTTCTCGATCTTGCCGATGAGGGTGGAATGCATCTGGGCCGCACCTCCGGGGAGCGCGGACGGCGTCCGCGTGCCCGTCTCATCGGGCCGGTCAGCCGCTCGTCCGGGCGGCCGTTGCCGACCAGCTGTGGGACCAGACTACACCCCAGGTCCAAGAAGGCGGATGGGCCGGAAGCCTCACTCGATGGTGGCCGGATCGGCCATCGCGAGCCGCTCCTTGACGTACGAGATCGCCGCCACGGGCGTGGGATCGATCCCGTAGAGCATCGCCAGGTAGACGCTCGTGAAGTCGCCCAGCGCGATCGCCGAGAACGCCTGCGCGAGCCTCCCGCGCCCCCCGACCACGATCACCTCGTGGCCGATCTGCCGCTCGGCGAGGAGGTCGGCGGAGAGGCTGCGGCGCAGCGCCACACGGGGATGGTCGTCGGGGCTCGCGAGCAGCACCACGAAGGTGCGCTCGTGCAGCGTCTCCGGTTGCGCGTAGCCGACCACCGCGTTGTGCGTTGCCTCCGGCAGCTCCTCCCAGCACGCGATCGACTTCCCGTTCTCGTTGAGCTGGGTCTTCCACCGCCGCGCCACGGGTCCGAGGAAGCCGCCCGCTTCGACGACCGGGAGCCGGTCGACGAGCGACCAGGCAAGCTGCTTGGCGGGGTTCTGCTCGGTCGGTGCGGATGGCTCGCAGCGAGACGCCATCTCGCGGACCGCGGCGGCGGCGTCCGCGAACTCCCGGTCGCCGACCTCCAGGCAACCGGCCCGCTCGAGCAGGCCCGCCAGGAGCGCGACACCGGAGCCGACCGACGCCCGCGGCTGGGCCTCGCCGACGTACTCCAGGTACGGCAGCCTACCCTTCCGCGCCGCCGCGAGGAGCGGGCCGCCAGTGCTGATCGCGGCCACGGCACATCCGCGGGAGATGGCCTGCGCCAGCGCGCTCAACGTCTCCTCGGTCGCGCCGCTGTGCGACGCCGCGACGACGAGCATCCCCGGCCGGACGAACGCGGGCAGGTCGTAGTCCCGGACCGTCACGAGTGGCACGCGGAGACGCTCGGCGAAGATCGCGCGGACCAGGTCGGCGCCGATCGCCGAGCCACCCATCCCGAGCACCACGACCGCGGACGGGTCGCGGTGCGTGCCGGGCAGTGCGAGCGCGCGAGACCGGGACCAGCCGTCGCTCAGCTGATCCGCGAGGCGCGGGATGGCCTCCAGCATCCCCGCGCTGTCGTAGCGAACGATCGAGGACGCATCGTCGAGGGTCCCGCTCATCTTCTCTGCCTCAGGCGCCACCGCGCACGAGCCGCTCCCCCGCCCGGAGCATCGCGTCGCGCGAGCCGGCGGAGGTCGCCTCGACGTACACCCGCACGAGCGGTTCCGTGCCGCTGAACCGGATCAGCAGCCAGGACCCGTCGGGCGTCCACCACTTGAAGCCGTCGTTGGTGCTGAGAGTGACGCTCCGCACGATCGGCTCGCCGTCCAGGCTGGCCGGCGGCTGGGCCGACAGCTCCGTCCACAGGCGCTCCTTCACGTTCGGGTAGCTGGCGCGGTCGAGGTGGACGTCCGTGCGGAGGTAGAAGGACGGGCCGGCGATCTCGTGCAGGTGCGCGACCGCCTTCGAGACCGGCCAGCGCCCCGCCTCCCGCTCCCGCAGGAACAGGTCGAGCAGCATCAGGTCGGCGTAGATCCCGTCGCGCTCCGGCAGGTGCATCCCGAAGCCGTACCCGCCGGACTCCTCGCCGCCCATCATCGCGCCGGTTTCGATCATCCGGGGGCCCACGTACTTGAACCCGACCGAGGTCTCGTGGACCGGCACGCCGTACCGCTGCCCCAGCCGTTCGACCATCGAGGTCTCGTTGACCGTGTAGACCACGGGCTCGCGCAGCCCGCGATGCTCCAGCAGGTAGTACATCAGCAGCCCCATCACCTGGAGCTGGTGGATGAAGGTTCCCCGCTCATCGGCGGCCCCGGCCCGGTCCGCGTCGCCGTCGAGCAGGAGCCCCAGGTCCTGGCCGCCGGCGGCCAGGATGCCGAGTGCCTCGTCGATGTTGGGGCGGATCGGTTCGGGATTCACGCCACCGAACCAGGGGTTGCGCTCGGAGTGGATCTCGCGGACCCGGATCCGGCCACCCTCGAGGAGCCGCGGGATCCAGCCCGCGCCGGAGCCGTACATCGGCTCGACGAGCACGCTGGCATCGGCGGCCCGCAGCCGTTCCAGGTCGAGGGTGCGGCCGACATAATCTTGGTAGCCATCGAATGGGTCGACGATCTCCACCAGGCCCGCGGCCGCCCCGTCGGCGAACGGCCGGCGGGGCGGATCGTCCCCGGCGTGCTCGGAGATCGTGGCCTCGAGCACCTCGAGGATCTCCGGCCCGGCGGCGGCCCCGGACGGCGACTTGACCTTGAAGCCGTTGTCGGTCCAGGGGTTGTGGGAGGCCGTGATCATGATCGCCGTCGCGGCCCCGCGCGTCACGACCTCGAAGGAGGTCATCTGTGTGGGGATCGGGGCGGCGGCGAACAGGACGGGGATGTCGAAGGCCAGCAGGACCTCGGCCGCCGCCTGCGCGAAGTATTCGCTGGCAAAGCGCCGGTCGTACCCGACCATGACGCCCTTCGCGGCGCTCCCCTGCTGCACCACGTAGCGTGCGACGCCCTCCGCGCAGCGCCGGACGTTGTCGTAGGTGTACTCGTCCGCGACCCGCGCCCGCCATCCGTCGGTCCCGAAGACGATGGGCGGTCGTGCGGCCCGCTGGATGGGCGGTCGCGCCGCCTGCTGGTGGCTCACAGGTGCTCCGTCTCCCCCGCCTCCCTGAGGCGCTCCACGATGGCCCTGACGTCCTGCACCCGATCGGCGGCGCAGACGAGGACGGCGTCCGGTGTGTCGATCACGATGGTATCCGAGAGGCCGATCGTCGCGACCAGGCGGCCGCCCGAGGCGCGGACCAGGATGTCGTGCGAACCGACGTCCATCGCCGTGCCGGCCGACGTCGACCCGGTGACCGCCCCCGCGGGCTCGGCCGGCTGCTCGCCCACGGCCCCGGCCGCGGCGGCGGCCGGGGCGACGCCCGCGAGCGCCGCGCGCTGCAGATCGGCGACCGCACGCCAGCTCCCGACGTCGCTCCACCCGGCGTCGAGCCTGCCCATCAGCACCATGCCGGCCCCGGCCGCCGGTTCCATCACGGCGTAGTCGATCGACACGGCTTGCACCGCGCCGTACCGGCGGGCGGCCTCAGGTCCGTCGAGCAGCCCGCCCTCGTCCGACGCACCGGGCGCGGAGAGTGCCAGCCGCACGGCGTCGAGCACGTCGGGCGCGAACCGCTCGAGCGCGCCCAGGATCGCTCGGCGCCGCCAGGCGAACATGCCGGCGTTCCAGGCGATCCCCGGCATCGTCAGCAGCCCTGCCGCACGGGCCACGTCGGGCTTCTCGACGAACGCCTCGAGCACGTGGACGGGCACGGGCGTGGGGGCGGACTCGGCGGCAGTGGCGGGCACGGGACTCGCCTCGATGCGCGGCACGAGGTACCCGTACCCGGTCTCGGCCCGGTCCGGGCGGACTCCGAGCGTCACGAGGGGCGTCTCGATCCCGAGCGCCCCCTCCGCGAGGCCGCCGTCACCGGCCACCACGCCCAGCGCCTCGCGGAACGCGTCGTCGTCCGCGATCCACGCGTCGGCCGGCAGCACGATCATCACCTCGCCGAGCGGCCGGTCGATGGCCAGCGCGGCCAGCGCGATCGCCGGTGCGGTGTTCCGGCCGGCCGGTTCCGCAATGACGTGATCCGGAGACAACTCGGGGGCCTGCGCCAGCACGTGCGGCACGTGGCGTCGTTCGACCACGACGTAGATCCGCTCCGGCCCGACGAGCGACCGGACCCGTGCCACCGTGCGCTGGAAGAGCGTCTCGGGCCCGACGAGCGGCAGGAACGGCTTCGGGCGGTCCTGCCTCGACAGGGGCCAGAGCCTGGTGCCGCCTCCACCGGCCAGGATCACGACGTACACGTCGCCCTTCCTTTCAGCGTGTCGCGATCCTGCCCGCGGACCGGCCCCCTCTCCCGGCCGGCGGCGCCCCGGTCAGGCCTCGGTGTCGGGGTCGGGCAGGCCCGCGTCGTGTGCCAGCGCGGCGGCCCGGTCGGTGTGCTCCCACGGCAGGTCGAGGTCCGGCCGGCCGAAATGGCCGTACGCGGCGGTCTGCCGGTAGATCGGCCGGCGCAGGTCGAGGGCCTGGATGATCGCCGCCGGCCTCAGGTCGAAGTGGTTCCCGATGAGCTCGAGGATCCGCTCGTCGGGGATGCGGCCGGTGCCGTACGTCTCGATCGCCACCGACACGGGCCGCGCCACGCCGATGGCGTAGCTGAGGGCCAGCTCGAACCGGTCCGCGATACCGGCCGCGACCACGTTCTTCGCCACCCACCGAGCGGCGTACGAGGCCGACCGGTCCACCTTCGAAGGGTCCTTGCCGCTGAACGCGCCGCCGCCGTGACGGGCCATGCCGCCGTAGGTGTCGACGATGATCTTGCGCCCGGTGAGACCCGCGTCGCCCATCGGCCCACCGATGACGAACCTGCCGGTCGGGTTCACGTGGACGACCGGGTCGCGGCGGCGCAGCTCCTTCGGGATGATCTCGCAGACGATGCACTCCATCACGTCGTCACGGAGGCGCTCCGTGGCGACCTCCTCGTCGTGCTGCGCGGCGATCACCACGGTCCGCACCGCCTTCGGCACCCCGCGGTCGTACTCGACCGTGACCTGCGTCTTGCCGTCCGGGCGCAGGTAGGGCAGGGTGCCGTCCTTGCGAACCTCGGCGAGGCGCCTCGCGAGCCGGTGTGCGAGCGCGATGGGGAGCGGCATCAGCTCGGGCGTCTCCCGGCAGGCGAACCCGAACATCATGCCCTGGTCGCCGGCCCCCTGGTCGTGCACTTCGCCGCCCGCGCCGCGCGTCTCGAGCGCGTCGTCCACGCCGCGCTTGATGTCGGGCGACTGCTCGTGCACCGAGACCATGGTCCCGCAGGTCCGGTAGTCGAAGCCGTACCGGGCATCCGTGTAGCCGATCTGTCGGATGGTGTCGCGGACGACGTTCTGGAACTCCACGTAGGTGGTGGTCGTGATCTCGCCCAGCACGAACACGACCCCGTTGGTGGTCGCCGTCTCGCAGGCGACGCGCGCGTCCGGGTCGTCGTGGAGGATCGCGTCCAGGATCGCGTCGCTGACCTGGTCGCAGAGCTTGTCGGGGTGTCCCTCGGTGACCGACTCGGAGGTGAAGAGGTACCCGGAATCCTGGAGGATGCTGACGCCTGCCATGTCGCGCGCCCTGCCTACGTGCCGCTCTTCCACGACGAGAGGTACGCCCGTTGCTCGGGCGTCAGCTCGTCGATCCCGACGCCCAGCGCCCGCAGCTTCAGGCGGGCGACCTCGCGGTCGATCGCGTCTGGCACGGCGTAGACCTGCCGGTCGAGCTCCCCGTGGTGCGCCACCACGTACTCCACGCCGAGGGCCTGGTTGGCGAAGCTCATATCCATGACGGCGGCCGGGTGTCCCTCGGCCGCCCCCAGGTTGACCAGGCGCCCCTCGACCACCAGGCGGATCCGCCGATCGCCGAGATCGTACTCGTCGACGTCGCGGCGCACCTCGCGGACGCGCCCGCCGGCAAGCTGCCGGAGGGCCGGAAGCTGGATCTCCGCGTCGAAGTGCCCCGCATTGGCCAGGATCGCGCCATCGCGCATCACGCGGAGGTGCTCCTCGCGGATCACGTTGAGATCGCCGGTGGCCGTGATGAAGACCTCGCCCCACGGTGCCGCCTCGGCCATCGGCATCACCAGGAAGCCATCCATCAGCGCCTCGATCGCCGGGATCGGGTCGATCTCCGTGACCGCGACCTGGGCCCCCATCCCGCGGAACCGCGAGGCGATCCCCCGCCCGACCCAGCCGTACCCGGCCACCACCACGTGGCGGCCGGCGAGCAGGATGTTCGTCGCGCGGAGGATGCCGTCCACGGAGGACTGGCCGGTCCCGTACCGGTTGTCGAAGAGGTGCTTCGTGCGGGCCTCGTTGACCGCCACCACCGGGTAACCCAGCGCGCCGTCTGCCGCCATCGCGCGGAGCCGGATCACGCCCGTGGTGGTCTCCTCCGTTCCGGCCACGACCTCGCCGACCTGGGCCGGGCGCTCCGTGTGGAGCAGCGTCACCAGGTCGCACCCATCGTCCATGGTGATCGCAGGGTGCGTGTCGGCCACTGCGTTGAGGTGCGCGTAGTACCGGTCCCGGTCCTCGCCCCGGCGGGCGTAGGTCGAGATCCCGTACTCGACCACGAGCGCCGCCGCCACGTCGTCCTTGGTGGAGAGCGGGTTCGACGCCGCGAGCGACACCTGCGCGCCCCCGGCGGCGAGGGTGCGCATCAGGTTCGCCGTTTCGGTCGTGACGTGCAGGCACGCGGCGATCCGGACCCCCGCGAGGGGTCGTTCGCGCTCGAAGCGCTCGCGGATCAGGCGCAGGACGGGCATCTCGCGTTCGGCCCACTCGATCCGGCGGCGGCCCTCGGCGGCGAGCGCGAGGTCCGCGACATCGTGCGCGGGCAGCTGCGTGACAGGCATCGGTATCTCGGGCTCCTTCGGGCGTGGGAGCGCTCAGGGCTCCTTGCGGGCGGGGAACAGCCGGCGTATTGGCGCCATCATGCCATCCAGCGACGAGCCGCGCCGGTGGACCAGGCGCTCGGCGAAACGGCAGTGCTCACGGAAGCCCAGCGCGAGGTACGCCGCGACCGCGGGGGCGTTGTCCGCGCGGACGTTCAGCACCACCTCGTCGCAGCTGCGCAGCAGCTCCTGGGTGACGGCGCTGGTGGTGATCCTGGCGAAGCCGCGGCCCCGGAACTCGCGATGCGTCAGGACGTTCCCGACGACCGCGAGCTTCGCTTCGCGGCTGATGACGTGCGTGCCCGCGGCGGCGACCAGGCGGCCGCGCACCCGGACCCCGTAGTAGACGCCCTCGGTGATCGCGGCGGCCGGGAGCCACGAGGTGAACCCGAGGTCGTACAGGCGGTTGAGGTCGGCAATCTCGCCGGGCACGAGCCGCGCCGCCAGGCCCGGGTGCGGCCGGAAGGTGACCCGATCGACAGCCATGCGGATCATCTCGGGACCGGGATCCACGCGGTAGACGCGCTCGGCGGCCGGGAGGATCTCGTGGCGCATCGCCAGGTAGGCGACGCGCGGGCGCACCAGGTTGCGGAGGACGGCCTCGACGCCGTCGGGTTCCCCCATCGCGAACAGTGGCTGTGGCGCGAGGCCCGCGTACTCGAGCACCAGCGAGCGCGGCGTGAGCCCGTCGTACGCCACGCCCCACCGGGTCCTCGAGAACTCCTGGTCGTCCAGGTCGCACAGCGCATACGCGGCGAAGAGGCGATCCTGCTCCAGGAACGAGCGAAGGAGCGCACGGTCGGTCGTGAAGCGCACGGCCAGGCCGGTCGTGCGGGCCCGCGGGCGGGCAAGGGACACCATCAGCGCCCCTCCGCCGGGCCGGCGTCGGTGGGGTCGGTTCCGCCCCAGCCGTCCTCGTCCTCGGCGGCGCCGGGCGCCAGGACGGTTCCGCCGGGTGCCGGGGTCGGCTCGTCGGTGGCCGGGGCCGGTTCATTGGCCAGATCGACCGCCACGGGCGGCAGCCGCCGCGCCACGGCCTGCGCCAGCGTCTCCTCGAACGGCGGTTCGATCACGCCCATCTCGGTGACGAACCCGCGGACGAGCGCCGCCGGCGTGACGTCCAGGACCGGGTTGTGCACCTGGCTCTCGGCCGGTGGCACCCGGCGGCCGTTCACGTCGGCCAGCTCGACGTCCGGGCGTTCCTCTGCCATGAAGCCCCACCCGTCGCCGACGCGCAGATCGATCGTCGAGGTCGGCGCACAGACGTAGACCGGGATGCTGTGCCGCGCCGCCACCGCCGCGATCGGGTAGGTCCCGACCGTGGCCGACACGTCGCCGTTGCGCGCGATCCGCTCCGCGCCGACCAGGACCGCGTCCACGCTCCCGCGGGCGATGAGCCCGGCGGCCGCCAGGTCCGCGATCACCGTGTGGTGGATGTCCAGCCGGCCCAGTTCGAACGCCGTGATGCGGGCGCCCTGGAAGGTGGGTCGCCCCTCGGGGACCCACACGTGCACCGGGCGCTGCTGGACCTGGACCTCGAGGACGACCGCGACCGCCGTGCCGAGCGCACCTCCGGCCAGCGCGCCGACCGGCCCGTGCACCAGTAGCTCGAGGTGACGCTCGAACGGGGTCGGCAGGACGGCCGCGCCCGACCGTCCGAGGGCGGCCATGTCGAGCATCGCCTCGTCCGCGATCGCCTCCGCTTCCGACCGGAGCACGTTGGCGACCAGGTCGCCGGCCGCGTGCTCGCCCACCGCCTGCCAGGCGGCGAGCATGCGGTCCAGGGCCGCCTCCATCGTGCGTGAGGCCGGCCGCGACGAGCGCAGCGCGTTGATCGTGCCGTGCAGGGTCGCCGCGCGGATGAACTCGCTCGACGCCCGGGTGCGCTCGGCCGTGACGAGCAGGCCGTACGCGGCGACCTGCCCGAGCACGGGCCCTCCGCGGACCAGCCGATCGCGGATGCACGCGGCGACCTCCGCGCCGGTCCGGCACGTCACCTCGACCAGCTCGTCGGGGAGCCGCCGCTGGTCGATGATCGTGAGAGCGCCCTCCAGGTAGCGGTAGGGGCTGCGGAACTGCACCCCGGGCGGCGGGGGCGCGGGATCCTCGAGGCCGAGCAGCTGGGCCAGCGGGTCGGCGGACGGCTCCGTGCCGCCGCCGAGGAGCTGGCTGGTGGCCGCCAGCGAGCTGCGCTGCAGGGCGGTCGCGGCGCCCACGAGCTGGGCCGCCGTCTGGATCGCCTCGCGGCTGAACGCGCGGAAGAAGTTGCGCCGCCCGAGGTCGACGGGCGGGGCCGGTTGCCCGGAAGGCGGGGCCTCCGGCCGATCGGGCTCGCGGTCGTCCGGGGCGTCACCCGGCGTCCGATCGCTCACCGCCGGCGCCTCGCCGTCAGTACTCGATGATGCTGTGGACGTCGTACCCGCGCAGGCGTTCGCGGCCCTTGAGGAACCGCAGCTCGACCAGGAACGCGAGCGAGACGACCTCACCGCCCAGCCGGCGGACCAGGTCGATCGTCCCGCTCACGGTTCCACCCGTGGCGAGCAGGTCGTCGACGATCAGCACGCGCTGCCCCGGCGCGATTGCGTCCCGGTGGATCTCGAGCGTGTTGGTGCCGTACTCCAGCGCGTACTCCACGCTGACAGTATCGGCCGGCAGCTTGCCGAGCTTGCGGACCGGCACGAACCCCACGCCGAGGGTGTAGGCCATCGGCGCGCTGAAGATGAAACCCCGCGACTCCATCCCGACCACCACGTCGATGCGCTGGTCGCGGTACGGCGCGACCAGCAGGTCGACCGCGTTCCTGAAGGCGTCCCGGTCCTTGAGGAGGGTGGTGATGTCGTAGAAGAGGATGCCGGGCTTGGGGAAGTCGGGGACCTCGCGGATCCTGGCGCGCAGGTCATCGGCGGACACAGATCCTTGCTCCCTCACCTCGCGGGTCGTCATGACGGGGCAAGTCTACCCCCCAACAGCGCCGAGAACCGCGCACGCACCGCCGCGGCCGACGCATCGTCGAGCGCGGCGAGCGCCGCCGCACGCAGTTCTGCCTCTTCTGTGGCCCGGATCGCACGCCGGACCGGAGCCAGGCTGCTCGCGGCCATGCTGAGCTTGCGGATCCCGACGCCGACCAGGGCGAGCGCCGCGACCGGGTCGCCGGCCATCTCCCCGCACACCGACAGCTCGATCCCAGCGCGTTCGGCTCGCTCGACCGCTTCGCGGACCAGGCGGAGCAACGCGGGGTGGAGCGAATCCTGGTAGCGGCCAAGACCCGGGTTGCCCCGATCCACGGCGAGCGTGTACTGGAGGAGGTCGTTGGTGCCGAGACTCGCGAAGGCGAGCCTGGGGAAATAGCTGTCGCCGACGAGGATCGCCCCCGGGATCTCGAGCATCACCCCGAGGTCGATGGGCGCGTACCGCTCGCCCCTGGCCTCCAGTTCCTCGCGCGCCTGCCCGGCGAGCGACAGGAGCGTCGCGGCGTCGCCCGCGTCCGCGACCATCGGCGCCATGACCTTGATCGGCCCCGCCACCGCGGCACGCATCGCCGCGCGCAGCTGCGCCAGGAAGATGCCGGGTCGGGTTGCGGCGAGGCGCAGGGCGCGAACGCCCAGGAATGGATTGGCTTCCGGCGCCATCGGCAGGTACGGGATCGGCTTGTCGCCGCCCACGTCGAGCAGCCGGATGGTGACCGGGTGCGGGGCGAACGCCTCGGCGGCCGCACGGTAGGCGGCGACCTGCTCGTCCTCCGATGGTTCCGTGGGGCGCTCGAGGAACAGGAACTCGGTGCGGAAGAGCCCGACGCCGCGCGCACCCAGTTCCACGGCCCGGGGCGCCTCCGCGGTGGTTCCGATGTTCGCGAGCAGGGTGATCTCGACACCGTCACGGGTCACCGCCGGCAGCGACGCCTCGTTCCGCGCCTCCGCGTCCGCGCGGCGGGATCGCTCGGCTCGCACCTCCAGCTCGCTGGCGGTGGCGGAATCGGGGTCAAGGAAGACCTCGCCGGTGCCGCCGTCGATCGCCATCTCGCCGGGGCCCAGCGCCGCGAGGAGCCCGTGCACGCCCACGACGGCCGGGATGCCGTACGCGCGGGCCAGGATGGCGGCGTGGGCCGTTGCGGATCCGGACTCGAGCGCGAACCCGAGGAGCCGGTCGCGGGGGAGCGTCGCGGTCACCGACGGGGGCAGGTCCTCGGCCACGACGATGCCCGGCACGTCCAGGTGCGGCGGCGCGGCGTCGGGGATGCCGGCGGCGCGCCGGGCGATCCTCATCGCGACGTCGCCGACATCGGCCGCACGGGCCGAGAGGAGCTCGTCCCCGAGACCGCGGAGCTGGTCGGCCAGGTCACGGCCCGCGCCGAGGATGGCGCCCACGGCATCGACGTGGCGCTCTTCGATGGCCTGCTCCGCCAGGGACGAGAGGGCCGGGTCGAGCGCCATCTGCGCCTGGGCGCCGAAGATGGCCCCCTCGTCGGGATGTCCGTCGGCGGTTACACGATCGGCCAGCGCGTCGAGCTCGGCCGCGGCGGCCTCGGCGGCCGAGGCAAGCCTGACGCGCTCGGCATCGACCTCGGCGGCCGCGATCGGACGGTCCGCCGGCTCACGAGCTGGCTCGATACGGATCCAGGGACCCCTGGCGACACCGCCCGAGGCCGGCGTTCCGGACAACGTGCGCATGGACGGATTGTGCTCTGTCCGCGACCCCGCGTGGGCGGCGGTCCGCGGCGGCGGTCCGCGGCGACGGCCCTCAGTTCCTTCTGCCGTCAGCGGGCGCTGGGTGACCGGCCGAACCGCCGTTCCGTCCCGGCGAGCAGGCGGGCGATGTTGTCGTGGTGGAAGACCCAGATCAGCAGCGGCCCCGCGACCGCGTAGCCGTAGTAGACGGGCGGCTGACCCGTGAGCGCGGCGACTGCGGCGAGCCCCACGCCCGCCGCGGCGGAGCCGGTCAGCGACGCCAGCGACGAATAGCGGCTGGCCAGGAACACGATCGCGAACACCGGGATGATCAGCAGCGCGACGACCGGCTGGATCACCAGGAGGCCGCCGAACCCGGCCGAGACACCCCGTCCCCCCTGCATGTTCAGGAACGGGGAGCGGCTGTGCCCGATGATGGCGGCGAGGGCGGCCAGGATCTCGACCACGGCCCCGGCACCCACGAGCCGGGCGATCAGCACCGCCGCGATCCCCTTGCAGATGTCGAGGAACCCCGACAGCACCGCGAAGCGGAGCCCCAGCGCTCGCGCCACGTTCGCGCCGCCCGTGTGGCCGCTTCCGACCGAGCGCGGGTCCGGCCCCCCGGCCAGCCGGGCGACGATGACCCCCCAGGGGATCCCGCCGATGAGATACGCGACGACCACGACCGCGACGGCCCGGACCACGCTTCCGACGTCCATGACGGGCGAGTATACGGTGCCGCGGCGCCGGCCCGGCCGGACGCCTCGCTGGTCGCTGCCGGCCCGGGCGCCGGTGCCGTCAGCCGCTCGCCAGCGACCCGACCAGCGCCGACACCAGGCGATCCGGGCGCCCCCGGAACCATGCCCGCCGCTCGGGATCGGTGGCGGCTTCCTCGACCAGCCGACAGAGCGTGGCGTTGACCGGCGCCTCGACGCCCGTCCACGCGGCCGCCGCCGCCACCGCGCCGTTGAGCCACGTCACCTCGGTCGGGCCGGGGCCCCCGAGCAGGGCGATCCGGAGGGAGGGCATCTTGCCGCCGCGCGCCCGGCCCAGGACTCGGGCCAGGACAGGCCGGCCGAGCACGGCCGGCAGCCGGAAGGCCCTTGCGAGCAGCGAGACGTCGGCACCGGGCAGGGCCACCGGCCGCAGGCGCAGCGCCGCCATCACGGCCAGCGCCTCGAGCTCCTGCCTCCGCTCGATCTCGTACAGCCCGGGGTCGGCATAGACCGCGCCGACGTCCAGGTCGAGCAGCGCACCCGCGGCGTTCCCCACGAGGTTGCCGAGCAGCTTCGACCACTTCATGGCGGCCGCATCCGGGTACACGGCCGCGCGCATGCCGCCCGCACGGAACGCGTCGGCGAGCGACGCCACGAGCCCGTGGACCTCCCCGTCGACCGGCGCGAGGCCGATGCCGCCACGGTTGAGCCAATGCGCCTCACCGCCCGGCCCGAGGCCCGCCGCCGCCGTCAGCGACGCCGCGATCAGACCGGCCCCGGGGCGCCGGCCCGCCACCAGCTCTTCTGCGCCGATCCCGTTCTGGACCGTGACGGCCGGGAGCCCGGGCACGCTGCGCAGCACGTCGGTCGCGCCCTCGAGGTCGAACCGTTTCACCGCGAGGATCGCCGCATCGAGGTCGCCCGGCAGGTCAGCCGTGCCGGCAAGCCGGTCGACCTTCACCGTTCGACGTCGTTCGCCGGGGCCGACGAGCTCGAGGGTCGCCGGGGACGGCCGTTCCGGACCGGCACGACCCACGATAGTCACGGCGTGGCCACCGTCCGCGAGGCACCCGGCGAGCACGCAGCCGACCGCCCCCGCCCCGACCACCGCGATCCGCATCGGCCGTCCCGGTGCCGCCGCGTCAGTCGGCAACGTGCTTGTCGTACGAGGCCGCCGCCTCGGCCGTCGCGTGCACGGTCTCGAGATCGTCCCCCACGCTCGCCTGGACCGCGGCGAAGACGGCGCCCTCGACGAGCGGGCCGCCGCTGACCCGGACGCGTTCCACGAGAGCCGGGTCGAGCAGGCTCTCCAGGGCGAACCGGGTGGCATGCACCGCGCCGTTGAAGTCGACCACCACCACGACGCCCGCCCCCGCGTCGGCTGCCTCGATCGCCGCCGCGATGCGCCCCGGGTCCTCCCCGAGCGTGCCGTCGGCCGCGCCACCGGCGGCGATCACGCGGACGTCGGGGGCCTGCTCGCGAGCCATCTGGAGCGCCAGCTCGACGATCCCCTCGGCGATGCGCGCCGAGTGGGACGCCACCACCACGCCGACGAGCGGAGCCGGGCCCCCTCCCCGCGCGCCGCCAGCCACGCCTTCCCCCGCCGCGCTCACGGGTGGGTGACGAGGATGGCCAGGAGCGTCACGCCGTAGACGATCGTGGCAAGCCAGACCACCACGAACGCGCGGGTCACGATCCGCTCGGTACGGGCGCTCAGGCCGAAGTCGAAGATGACGGCTCGCAGCCCGAGCAGGCCGTGCCAGCTGACGACCACCAGGAACAGCGTCTCCAGCGGCAGGATGATCGGATTGGTGATGTAGGCGATCACCTGCTGGTAGTCGCGCAGCCCGCCCTGGACCACGAAGTGGTTCGCGATCATGTGCAGCGTGAGGAGCACCAGCAGGAGGGCCCCGGTGACCGCCTGCCATGCCCAGCCCACGCCGGGCAGCGTGTCCCGCTCCTCCGGCGCCCACCGCTCGGGAAGCTCGCGCGTGCCTCCCGGCGCCGCGCGCAGCTCGTCGCTCCGTCCCGCCATCGCCTCAACCCCCGTGGCTGATGAACATCAGCGTGCCGATCAGCAGCACGATCGCCCCGATCGTACCGAACGCGCCCAGCAGCGCCTTCTGCCGGCTCACCACCAACCCGAACCCGACCAGGGTCACACGGATCCCGTTCAGTCCGTGGACAAGGAGGCCTGCCAGCAGCAGCACGTCAAGGACCAGGAACACCGGGTTGAGGAACCAGTTCTTCAGCAGGGAGTCCCACGCACCCGGACCGGCGGCCAGCTGCGAGAGCACGACCAGGTGCAGGTACAGGTAGAAGAGGACGCCGAGGCCGGTCAGCCGGTTGAGGATGAACGCCCAGCCGCCCAGCCTCCGCCCGCGGACGTCGACCCAGCCGGCGATCCCCCGGCGCCGGGTGTCAGGCGAGGCGGCCGGGCCGGTGGACGTGGTCCGGTCGGTGGGCGCGGTTCGGTCGCTCATCGCCCCGCCCCCACTGGCTGTGCAAGCAGGGCCCCCCAGCGACGTCCGATGAGCGAGCGGCGCAGCTGCATGATGTGGCCTGCGGGATCCACGTTCGACGGGCACGCCTCGCTGCACTCGAACGCGACGTGACAGCGCCAGGCGCCATGAGGGTCGTCCACCAGGCCGAGCACGAACGGAACGTCGCCGCCCCGCGGCTCCTCCCGCACCCGATCGGCGGCGGCGAGTGCCGCGGGCCCCAGGTAGTCGGGGTCGGTGGCGGCAATCGGGCAGGCCGACAGGCAGATTCCGCACTCGATGCAGTCCTCGTAGCGCAACGGCTGCGCGATGCCCTGCGCGGTGTGGGTCCCGGGCACCAGCTCGCTCTCGCGGACCAGGGGGCGTTCCACCGCGTTGAACCGCGCGTAGAAGGATCCCATGTCCACCACGAGGTCGCTGATCAGCGGTGCGTTGTCCAGCGGATCGACCGTCACCTCGCCGGCGTGGAGCTCGCGCACGTTGGTCACGCACGCGAGGACCTCCTGCCCGTTCACCTTCATGCCGCACGTCCCGCACGAGGCGTGGAAGCACGAGTGACGGAGGGTCAGGCTCGGGTCCTTCGTGCGGCGGATGGCGGTCAGCGCATCCAGCACCGTGGTACGCGGCCCCGGCTCGACCTCGAAGCGGTCGTGGTGGGGTGCGGCGTCGCCCTGCTTGTAGCGGTGCACGCGGAAGGAGACGGTTTCGCTCATCGGTCTATGCAGCGTAGTAGGCGGTGTGCGGCAGCAGGACGGTCTCCCGCGTCCGGCAGGGCGCATCGATCCCGAGCTTGCCGCAGATGACGTTGGCGGTCGTCTCCGCCATGGCGCGGGCGGTGGTCGCCTTGCCGCCGGAGATGGTGACGAAGCCCTCCACGCCGTCCTGCTCCAGGTGATCGAAGCACTTGAAGGTGCGGCTGAGCTCGCGCCCCGTCGACGCCCCGCGGGACCCGATCAGCGGGCGGGCCGCCGACCAGGCCTGGCGCAACGGCGCGGACCGGACCGCCGGGATCAGCCTGGCGCCCTCCTCGTACATCTTCTGGACATGATCCTCGGGGACCTCGAGGTCGTCGGGATCCTCCACGACCCAGGAGCTGGTCCCGACGATCGAGAGCGCGCGCTGGGGGACGACGATGTCGCCGTCGCCGGACTTGTGCATACGGTTGACGACCATGTTGCAGAGCCGACCGCGCAGGGCCAGGAGGACGCCCGGGGATGGCTGGATGGGGACGTCGACCCCGGCCATCGCGGCGATCTTCTCACCCCACGGCCCACCGGCGTTGACCACCAGGTCGGCACCGATCTCGAAGTCCTTCTCGCTGCGATGGTCGCGTCCACGCACGCCCACCACGCAGCGGTCGCGCATGATGAACGAGGTCACCTCGCAGAACGGCTCGATCACCGCCCCGCGGGCCTTCGCCGTGGCGAACCAGCGGAGCGGCAGGCGCATCGCATCGAAGGTCGCGTCGGGCACCTGGATGGCGCCCTTCAGTGTGGGGTTGAGGTTCGGTTCCAGGCGGAGCGCCTCGGCGGGCGAGAGCCATCGGGCGGGGATGTTGGTTTCTCCGCACGCGGCGAAGAGCTTCTCGCCGTAGGCCATGTCTTCGTCGTCGATACCGACGAAGAGCCCGTCGTTCTCCTCGAACGAGCCGGGTGCCACGCGGCGCAGGAGCTGGTTCTCCTCGATGCACTCGACCGCGGATTCCGCGTCGTTGACCACGTAGCGCGCGCCGCTGTGGAGCAGGCCGTGGTGGCGGCCCGTGGTCCCGGAGGTGATCTCGCCGCGTTCGACGAGCGTGACCCGGAGGCCCCGGAGGACCAGGTCGAGGGCCAGCGCCCCACCCGTGCCACCCCCACCGACGATCACGACGTGCGGTGCGGGCGAACGGCCGATGGCGGTCATGGCGGGTCTCCGACCCGGCCCTCGCGGGGCCCGGATCTATTCAGTTGCTCAGTGGTTCTCGAGCCACTCGAAGGTCCGCGTGACGGCCTTCTTCCAGAGCTTGTAGTCCTTGTCACGAGTGGCGGCGTCCATCTGCGGATGCCACTCCTTGTCCTTGATCCAGTTGGCGCGCAGGTCCTCCACCGCCGACCAGAAGCCGACCGCGAGGCCGGCCGCGTAGGCGGCGCCGAGGGCCGTCGTCTCCGCCACCTTCGGGCGGATGACCGGCACCGCGAGGACGTCGGACTGGAACTGCATGAGCAGCTCGTTGTAGACCATGCCGCCATCGACCTTGAGGGCGGTCAGCGCGACGCCGGAATCGGCGTTCATCGCGTCGAGCACCTCGCGGGTCTGCCAGGCGGTCGCCTCGAGGACCGCGCGGGCGATGTGGCCCTTGTTGACGTAGCGGGTCAGGCCGGCGATGACGCCACGCGCGTCGTTCTTCCAGTACGGCGCGAAGAGGCCCGAGAACGCCGGCACGAAGTACACGCCGCCGTTGTCGTCGACGGTCTTCGCGAGCTCCTCGATCTCCGGTGAGGTCTTGATCATGCCCAGGTTGTCGCGCAGCCACTGCACCAGGGCGCCGGTGATCGCGATGGAGCCCTCGAGGCAGTAGACGGCGGGCTGGTCCCCGATCTTGTAGCCCAGGGTGGTGAGCAGGCCGCTCTTGGACGGCACGGGCTTGGTGCCCGTGTTGAGGAGCATGAAGCAGCCCGTGCCGTAGGTGTTCTTCGCCTCGCCGGCGGAGAAGCACGTCTGGCCGAAGAGGGCCGCCTGCTGGTCGCCCAGGTCGCCCGCCACCGGGATGCCGGCGAGATCGCCGACGGCGGTGCCGTAGACCTCGCTGGAGGCCTTGATGGCCGGCAGCATGGAGCGCGGGATGCCCATGAGCTTCAGGATCTCGGGATCCCAGTCGAGGGTCTCGAGGTTCATCAGCATGGTCCGGCTGGCGTTCGAGACGTCGGTGACGTGGACGCCGCCGCTCGCTCCGCCGGTCAGGTTCCAGATGCACCAGGTGTCGATGTTGCCGAAGAGCAGGTCACCCGCCTCGGCCCTGGCGCGGGCACCCTCGACGTTCTCGAGGATCCACTTGACCTTGGGGCCGGAGAAGTAGGTGGCCAGCGGCAGGCCGACCTTTCCGCGCAGGCGGTCCTGGCCGCCGTCCCTGGCCAGCTCGTTGCAGATGTCGGCGGTGCGGGTGTCCTGCCAGACGATCGCGTTGTGGATGGGCTTGCCGGTGCGGCGATCCCAGACCACGGTTGTCTCGCGCTGGTTGGTCACGCCCACGGCCGCCAGGTCGGCGGCGGTGATGCCGGCCTTGGCGAGCGCACCGCGGATGACCTCGACGCTGCGCGTCCAGATCTCGGTCGCGTCGTGCTCGACCCATCCGGGCTTCGGGTAGATCTGCTCGTGTTCCTTCTGATCGATCCCGACCACCGCGCCCGCGTGGTCGAAGATCATGAAGCGCGTGCTCGTTGTGCCCTGGTCGAGGGCGCCGACGTATCTCGCCATTGGTGTCTCCCAGCTGGTTGTCTCGTGCCGGCCCAGGCGCCGGCTACTTGCCCGTGTCCCCTGCGGCCGTCCCTGACCACGTGTCGGCGGCGGTCTTCAACAGCAGGTAGGACGAGGTCGCTCCGGGATCCTGGTGCCCGGCGCTGCGCTCTCCGAGATAGCTCGCCCGACCCTTGCGGGCGACGAGCGGGATGGTCGCGAGCATCCCCTGCTCGGCCGCCCCGACGGTCCGGGTGAGGGCGTCCGCGAGCGAGGCGCCGGATTCGGCGGCCGCTCGCAGCGCGTCCCGCGCCGGCAGCAGGGTGTCGAGCATGGTCTTGTCGCCCGCATCGGCCTTGCCGATGCGCTGGATCCCGGCGATCCCGGCGTCGAGCGCCGCGACGATCTCGCCGAGACCGATGGCCTCCCGCCCTGCGGTGGCCGTGGCACACTGCAGGAAGAACGTGCCGTACAGCGGGCCGCTCGCCCCGCCGACGGTCGAGACCAGCGTCATGCCCACCGTCTTGAACGCCGCGCCGATGTCCCGGTTGGGCAGCCCCGGCAGCTTCGCGATCACGGCCTGGAAGCCGCGATCCATGTTGATGCCGTGGTCCGCGTCACCGATCGCGGAGTCGAGCTCGGTCAGGTACTCCTTCTGATCCCGGATGGTTGCGGCGAACGTGTTGATCCAGGCGACGACGTCGTCATAGCTGATGGGTGTCGCCGCGCTCATCCGCCCTGCCACCTACCCTTTCGTGCGAGGCCGATCCGCCGTTGCCGAGGGTCGAGTCAGACGCCCCAGCGCAGGGCCGGCGTGTGCACCGGCGCATCCCAGAAGCGGGTGAGCTCGTCGTCGAGCCGGAGCAGCGTGATCGAGCACCCGGCCATCTCGAGCGAGGTGATGTAGTTGCCCACGAAGCTGCGACCGATGACGACGCCCCGACCCTTCAGGATCTGCGCGAGCTTGTTGAAGACGATGTAGAGCTCCATGAGCGGCGTCCCGCCCATGCCGTTGACGAACGCCAGGACGGAATCGCCGCCCTTGAACGGCAGGTCGTCGAGGACCGGCGTGGCGAGCATCTCGGTGATCTCGTCGGCCGTGGCGAGCTTCATGCGGGTGCGTCCCGGCTCGCCGTGGATGCCGATTCCGATCTCCATCTCGTCCTCGCCGAGCTCGAAGGTCGGCTTGCCGGCGGCGGGCACGGTGCAACTCGTGAGCGCCATGCCCATGGAGCGCACGTTGTCCTGCACCTTCTGGCACAGCGCGGTGACCGTGGCGAGGTCGGCGCCGGCCTCGGCGGCGGCACCCACGATCTTCTCGGCCAGCACCGTGCCGCCCACGCCGCGGCGCCCGGCGGTATAGAGCGAGTCCTTGACGGCGACGTCGTCGGCGATGACGACGGAGGCGACGTCGATCCCCTCGGCCCGGGCCAGCTCGGCCGCGAGCTCGAAGTTCATGATGTCGCCGGTGTAGTTCTTGACGATGTGGAGCACGCCCGCCCCGCCGTTGACGGCCTTGGTGGCCGCCAGCATCTGGTCGGGGACGGGCGAGGTGAAGACCGCGCCCGGGCAGGCCGCGTCGAGCATGCCCATGCCCACGTAGCCGCCGTGCATCGGCTCGTGGCCGGAGCCACCGCCGGAGAGCACGCCGACCTTGCCTGGCCGGGGTGCATCCTTGCGCACGACGACGTTGGGCTCGATCACCCGGATGAGGTCGCCGTGGGCGACCAGCATCCCAGCCAGCTCTTCGTCGACGGCGAGTTCGGGCGTGTTGATGAGCTTCTTCATGGCGTCTCCCGAGATAACGCCCGGGCTCCGCCTGCTGCAGTTGGCCGCTCGAGGGCCGGCAGCAGGCGGATTCCCGACCGGATCAGCCTGTGACCCTGTGCAATCGAAGCGACGCCGACCGTCAGGCCGGAATGGCCTTCACGATGTACTGCGTGAAGAACACGTAGTACACGACTGCTGCGAGCGCACCACCGATGAGCGGGCCCACGACCGGAACCCAGGCGTAGGACCACTGCGAGTCGCCCTTGTCGGGGACGGGAAGGAACTGGTGCACGAGGCGCGGGCCGAGGTCACGGGCGGGATTGATCGCGTACCCGGTCGTGCCGCCGAGCGAGAGGCCGATCACCAGGACGAGGAGTGCAACCGGAAGAGCACCGAGGCCGGCGGGCGCCAGCGTGTGCGGCTGGCCGATGGCGAAGATCACGAAGACGAGCACGAAGGTGCCGATGATCTCCGAGATCAGGTTCAGCGTGTAGTTGGGAATGTTCGGCACGGTGGAGAACACGGCCAGCTTCAGGACCTTGTCCTCGGTCGCCTTGAAATGGTCCCAGTAGAAGAGCAGGACGAGCGCCGCGCCGATGATGGCGCCGACCATCTCACCCAGCCAGTAGCCGGGGACCATGTCCCAACCTATGCCGGCGCTGCTGTTCATCGAATGCATCACGGCCAGGCCGATCGTGACGGCGGGGTTCAGGTGCGCGCCGGTCAGCGGTCCCGCAACGACGACACCCATGAACACGGCCATGGCCCATGCCCAGGTGATGACAATCCATCCGTTGGAGTTGCCGACGCCGGTCGTCATGTTGCCCTTGGTCTTGGCAAGCAGGACGTTGGCGACCACGCCATCGCCCAGGAGCACGAGCGTGGCCGTGCCGAAGATCTCACCCAGAATGATCTGTAGCGTCATCCCCTTGTACTCCCTCAACAGTGGGGTGGTGCCTGCGAACCCGCGACGGGCTGTGGGCCTCCGTGGCGTCGGGTCCCGAGGATCCGACGATGGGCCCCGTCATCCCTGCGGGGCGGGCGCGACGTGAACTCCCTTCCCGTTCCCCTCCTTTCCAGCCAAGGCGCTCGCGGTGCCTCCCCCACACACGCACGAACTCGGGTGGCGTCTCGCTGCCATCCCGGTCACTCTACGGCCGGCCAGCCCACCAGAATCTCAAGACATCGTCGAAAACACGCTGGGGGCGGTCGCCGCCATGGGCCGGCCGCAAGCTCCGAGGTGCCTCCCCCGGATCGGCGCAGCCGGGTGCCGCCTCTCGCTGCGCCAGCTGGCCCTCCCGGTGCGCCCACCCGCGCCGGCGAGATCGACCCCGTGGCACGGCTGCGCCTGTGAGTTCGAGGCTGCGCGCTCCTCACGTCCCGGGTAGGCTTCGCACATGCAGCTGGCGCTCGCCGACGTGATGTGCGAGACGTGCCTGGGGTACGTCCATCCGTTCTTCGATCGCTGCCCGGGCTGCGGGACGCGACGTCCGTCCCACTACGCCGACGTGCTCGGCGGCGCGGACGTGGGTGCGGCCTCGATGCCCGGCGACCCGGCGGTCATCGCGGCGGCGGCCGAATCGATTCGACGGGCGACCGTTCTGCGTGCGCTGCATGGCGCATTGTTCCGGGGACCATCGCAACCAGAGCCGGACATCGCCGGGGTCGTGGACGCCGCCGGAATGATCGATTTCGTCGGCGGCAGGACAACGTACCGCGCCCGTGGCGTTTCCGGGCAACCGCAGGCGCCGACCGACGCCCGGATCCGCGTGGTGGCCGACGCCCTGATCCTGAGCGCCGCCCGGGATGGCCGGACCCTCGCCTCGGTCCCGGCGGCGAGGATCCTGGGTGCGTGTCCGGGTGGCGGCAGAGCCCGCGGCGCTCAGCCGTGGGACGGGACGTGGATGGACGGTGCGAGGGTATCGACGATCCCCCTCATTCCCCCGGGAGATCTCCTGGTTTTTCACGCCACGGACGGCGGCGGATCCGCGTTCAGCATCTCGAACCCGTCGGGCTTCTTCGCCAACCGGCCCGCTCGATCGCACTACGAGGAGCTGGCGCGCTGGATCGGCCTCCTGGCGGTCACGCGGGCGGAGAGACGGTGGCGCGAGATCGGCGTGGCCGGGTATGCAGCGGAGCTCGGGCTGGTGACGGCCGCCGAGCCCGGCACCACGCCGGCCGCGCAAGAGGCGCCGACCGCGCGCGAAGCCCTGCTCGAACTCGAGGAGCTCCGGGGCGGCGAGCTCATCACCCAGGCGGAGTACGACGAGAAGCGCAAGGCGATCCTGCGGCGCCTGTGACGTTGCGCGTACGGCTGCGGACGCGTCCGCGGCCCGATTTCGCGGGAGGCCCCACGGTCGCTGCCGGCCCCACCATCGGCGCCGGCAGCCTCCGCCGGTCAGCGCTTGGCGCGACCGATCCACAGCGCGGCGACGACGCTCATCACCAGAAGGCCCCAGACCACCGCCTGCTCGAGGTTCTTCGCGCTGACCGCGACCAGTCCGAGGCCAGAGAGCGCCAGGACGACAAACAGGGTCTGCGAGATGACCTGACGCCAAATGCGCCCGGTCCACGTACGTGGGTCGGACATCCAGGCGAGGCGCGCCCCGGTGACGCGCGTCCCCTGAGCCTGCACCGGAGGGGTGCGCGACGCGGGAGGTGCCCCCGCAGCGCGACCAGCCCGACGGGGATGCTGCATGGGCGCCCGACGGTTGGTCATGCCGCTCTGCCTCGGTTTCTCTCTGCAGAGATGCGCCCGGGCCGGAGCCGCGCGTCCCGTCGCGGCGCCATTCCAGCTCCCAACAGCGCAGGCGTTCTCCCGCGGCGGCGCTCGTCGTCGGTGCCGCGGTCGACGTCGCCGTGTCGGCAGGCGCGGGAGCTCATCTCGTCCGTTGCCCGGACGCGATCCGGGTCAGCCGCGGGGAAACGATCAGGCTGGGCATACGCCGACGATGGTAGCAGGCGCGAGGGGCCCGCCGGATCCCGACTGGCACGCCGGCGCGACGCAGCCCCGGCGCGACATCGGGAGCCCGATCGGCAACGCCGTCCTCGATGAGCTTCTCCGGGCCGGGTGGGCGGCCCCCATCGCCCGGCAGCGCGGGGTCCGGGGGAGCGATCTCTCCTTCGGAGGCCGTGGCCCCCGGGGGCCGCCGGGAGCGCCGCGCCTGCGGTCAGCGATCGGCGATCGTCTCGGCGAGCGCGCGCACGAGCAGCAGGCTGGATGCTGCGCCGGGATCCAGGTGGCCTGCAGACCGCTCACCCAGGTAGCTCGCCCTGCCCCGCCGGGCAACGAGCGGCCGCGTGGCCTCCAGGCCCCGCTCCGCCGCCTCGGCAGCCTGCCGCAGGGCATCGCGGAGATCGTGTCCCGCGAGCGCGGACGCGCGAAGCGACGCGACGGCCGGCATGAGCGCGTCGAGCATGGTCTTGTCCCCGGGGCCCGAGCGGCCCAGGGCTGCGATGGCGTCCGTCGCGGCCCCGAGCGCACGGACCATGGCCCAGACGGTGGGCTCCTGCCCCGGGTGGGCTTCCTCCGGTGAGGCCGGCCCGTTCGGCGCGTCGAGAGATGCGCCCGCGCGCTGGAATGCCCGGCCATACAGGGCGCCGCTCGGCCCGCCGACCGACCCGAGGATCACGCGGCCGGCCTG